>NZ_JBVVPR010000031.1:7482-65399 GCF_055811835.1 Bradyrhizobium sp. WSM4874 | reverse complement strand
CACCCCACCCCACCCCACCCGCGCGCAGATCGAACTGCCGATGGTTCTGGATTGCCTGAGCGATCCGATCCGATTGGCGATCGTGTACCAGCTCGCTCAGCAGGAACGTGTCAGCGGCGAGCTGTGCTGTGGCGATTTCAACGGGCTCAGCGGCAAGTCGAATCTGGCCTATCACTTCGCCAAGCTGCGCGAATGCGGCCTGATGCAGACCCGCGTTGCCGGCACTAACCGCTTCGTGCGGCTGCGCCGCGCAGATCTGGACGCACGCTTTCCGGGCCTGCTCGATGCCGTCATCACCTCCGCAGCAAAGGACGCCGACCGGCTGCGGCTTGTGTCGGAAGGTGAAGTGGTTGAGACGGAGTGAGGATTGAGCGGCTTGCGTGGCCCCGCCACGCGTAGCCCCGTGAGGGGCGAAGCGTGGAGACCCGGCCTGGATTTGAACCAGGATAAAGAGCGATGCATCGCCCTCGCGTAGACACTTCCGCCACCGGGCCGCGGCGATCATTGCCGATCGGGGTGCGACAAGCCACCTCAGGCAGACGTTATGCTTAACGAACCCAGGAAGCTTACCGAACCCAAGAAACTTACCGAACTAACGGCGGCCGCGCGACGAAGGTCATGCGCCACCGATTGTGGCCGATATTGCGATGAGCGCGCTGGACTGCGAAGCCGGCTGCCTTGAGCCTGGCGGTGATCTCCGCCTCACTGTAGCGCTGCAGTCCGATGCGCGTGCGCAGGTGACGGTAATCCGACAGCGCGGTGCTGATCAGCCCGATCAGCGCATCTTTCAAAAAGCCGTGACGCAGGCCGAAGCTGAGCAGCGCCGTGACGTCCCTGAACATGCCGACATTGGGCTGGAGGATGTCGCCGAGCACCAGCTTCCCGGAGGGTTTCAGGATGCGGCGGAAATTGAGGAGCGCGGTGTCGAGCTCGTCCGGCGTCATGTATTGCGCGACCGAGTTCATCACGACGAGATCGATCGACTGCTCCTGCATGTTGTGGACGTCGTCGAGCGAGCGGACGCGGATTTTCGTGTTCGGGGCAAACCGGGCGATCAACCGGCCGCGCACGCCGGGCGCGGGCTCGGCGAGGATCAGCTTGCCGCAAGCCGCCGCGACCTGGCTCGCCGACAGCGCCTCGCCGCAGGCATAGTCGAGCACGGTCGCCTCGGGCGAGGAGATGTAGCCGATGATGTCCCGCGCGATGATCTGAAAGTGCAAGTCGCGATGCAGCTTGCTGACATAGATCGTATGCGTCGAGTCGTAGTAATCGATCCAATCGTCCATGGTATCCGAGGGCCCCGGCCAAACGGTTCCGCTGAAGGAACCGGCGCTGCCCGCCTGCGTTAGGGGTGCGGCGGCGCGCCGTCAATGTCCGCGTCCTAACAGGAAGGTTTCTCGTGAGCAAAGCCCCACAAAAGGTCTCGCCCGACCTCGACACCCCCACCGATCTGTCGTCCCAGGCGGTCAACAAGGTTTCGGAGGCACTCAACGTGCTCCTGGCCGATGCGTTCGCGCTTTATCTCAAGACCAAGAATTTTCACTGGCACATCAGCGGCCGGCATTTCCGCGACTATCATCTGCTGCTTGACGAACAGTCCGACCAGATATTCGCCACCACCGACCAGCTCGCCGAGCGCGTCCGCAAGATCGGCGGCACCACGCTGAAGTCGATCGGGCAGATCGCCAAGCTCCAGACCATCAAGGACAACAACGAGGACTACGTCCCGCCGCGTGAGATGCTGCGCGAGCTGATGCAGGACAACAAGCATGTCGCCGCCGCAATGCGCAAGGCGCACGACGTGTGCGACGAGGCCGGCGACGTCGCCAGCGCCAGCATCCTCGAGAACTTCATCGACGAGACGGAGCGCCGCACCTGGTTTTTGTTCGAAGCCACAAGACAGGAAGGTGCGAACGAGGCGTAGGATAGGTCGTAGGGTGGATTAGCCGCAGGCGTAATCCACCACGTCTGCCTCCGCGGAAACAGAAGAGGTGGGTTACGCTTCGCTAACCCACCCTACATCACCTTGCTTGCAGCTACCGCCACAACCGCATCAACGCCCCGTCCTTCCCCGTCACCGGATCGGCCGGCGGCAGCGCGACGTTTGGAATCGTCTTCAGCGCCTTGGCGTGGTTCTCCGGCGTTGCCCGGGTGACCTCCATCTTCGCGCCCGGCGGATAAGCGCCGATCACGCAGAAATCCTCGCTGGCCTTGATGCGTTGGTGACCTGTGCCGGCGGGCAGGATCGCGACGTCGCCGGCCTTGATCTCCAGCTCCTGGCCATGGTCGCCGCCGAAGCGCACGCGCGCGCTGCCACGCGCAACGCCGAGCACCTCGTGCACCGTCGCGTGATAATGCAGATAGTCGAAGACGCCATTGCGCCACGTGCCGCCCCAGCCGTTCGCTTCGAACAAGCGTTCGATCGTCTCTTCCGGCTGTCTGGAATCGAGCTTCACCGCGGCCTGGTAGACCAGGAAGGGGAGGATATTGTTCGGCACGAGCCCGTCATCCTCAAATACGATGGCGAGCGGCTCGGCATTGTCGCGGACGACGAACATGGCGGGCTCCTGCGTGAGCGTAGCAGGGATCAACGAAGGGAGCTAAGCGGCGTTCCTCGTGCGCTGTCATTCCAGGTTCGCGCTGCGCTTCGCCCCGGAACGACAAGAGCCCGGGAGAAAGCCCGGGCTCGATGTCGTCAAAGCAGTTGCAGGAGTGCGCGCGATTTACGCGCTCTTCTTCTGCCGCATCAGGTCGGCAAAACGCTGGAACAGATAGTGCGAGTCGCGCGGACCCGGCGAGGCCTCGGGGTGGTACTGCACCGAGAACACCGGCTTGCCGTCGAGCTGGATGCCGCAATTCGAGCCGTCGAACAGCGAGATGTGGGTCTGCGTCGCGCCGGTCGGAAGGGTGCTCTCGTCCACTGCAAAGCCGTGGTTCATCGAGGTGATCTCGACCTTGCCGGTGGTCTCGTCCTTGACGGGATGATTGGCGCCGTGATGGCCCTGGTGCATCTTCTTCGTCTTGGCGCCGACCGCGAGGCCGAGCATCTGATGGCCGAGACAGATTCCGAATGTCGGCGTGCCCGACTTGATCACGTCCTGGATCACGGGCACGGCATATTTGCCGGTCGCGGCCGGATCGCCGGGACCGTTCGACAGGAACACGCCGTCCGGCTTCATCGCCAGGATGTCCTCGGATGACGTCGTTGCCGGCACCACCGTCACCTTGCAGCCGACGCCGGCGAGCAGGCGCAGAATGTTGCGCTTGATGCCGTAATCGATGGCGACCACGTTGAACTCAGGCTTGTCCTGACGGCCAAAGCCCTTGTCCCACAGCCATGGCGTCTCGTCCCACGTGAAGCGCTGGCCGGAAGTGACCATCGGCACGAGGTCCATGCCCTCGAGCCCCGGCCATTCGCGCGCTTCTTCCTTCAGGCCGTGCAAATCGAACTCGCCGTCTTTGGCGTGCGCGATCACGGCGTTGGGCATGCCCTTGTTGCGGATCATCGCGGTCAGCGCACGGGTGTCGATGCCCGAGAGGCCGATGATGCCGCGGGCCTTCAGCCACTGGTCGAGGTGCTTGGTGGCGCGGTAGTTCGAGGGATCGGTGATCGCGGTGCGCAGGATCACACCGCGCGCGCCGGGCGTCGCGGCCATGTTCACCGTCTCGATGTCGTCGTCGTTGGTGCCGACATTGCCAATATGCGGGAAGGTGAAGGTGATGAGCTGGCCGGCATAGGAGGGATCGGTGAGGATTTCCTCATAGCCGGTCATCGCGGTGTTGAAGCAGACCTCACCGACGGCTTGGCCTTCGGCGCCGAGGCCAAAGCCTTCCAGCACCGTGCCATCGGCAAGCACCAACAGCGCGGTCGGTTTGTGGTCCGGCCAGGCAGGATCGTTGTCATGTTGTGTCATGAGCCCGGTTCATAGTCTCCGCGGGCGCCGACGTCAAAGCGGAGATGCGCCGATTCACATGCGTTTTTGCATATTTGACAGGTCGCCTTGGGCCCCTAAGCTCGGTGGCATAATTTCCGGCAAATTCCGGGGCTTGGGAGGCAATAATGGACCAGACGACGCCGATTCTGCTGGTTCCGGGATTAGCCTCCTCGGCCCGGATCTACGCGCCGGTCGTCCCGGCGCTCTGGCGGTTCGGCCCGGTGATGGTCGCCAACCATATTCGCGACGACAACATGGCGGCGATTGCGCGGCGGGTGCTGAGCGAGGGGCCGCCGCGCTTCGCGCTCGCCGGCCATTCCATGGGTGGCTACATCGCGCTCGAGATCATGCGCCAGGCGCCCGAGCGGGTGGCAAAGCTGGCGCTGATCAACACCCAAGCCCGGCCCGACACGGCGGAGGCGACCGCGCGTCGCCGCGGTCTGATGGAGCGGGCCCGGCGCGGCGAGCTCCGTGCGGCGCGCGAGGAGATGTTTCCCGAACTGGTGCATCCCTCGCGCCGCGACGATGCCGGCATTCGCCAGCTCGTACACGAGCAGGGCGATGACGTAGGCGTCGAAGGCTATCTGCGACAGCAGACCGCGATCATCGCGCGGATAGATTCACGGCCGACGCTTGCGACGATCAAATGCCCGACGCTGGTGCTGACGGGCGATGCGGACAATACGATTCCCAACGCATTCTCGAAGGAGATGGCCGAGGGCATTGCCGGCGCAAGGCTCGTCGTTTTGGAGAATTGCGGACATCTGCCGCAGCCGGAGCAGCCCGCGGCGACGGTGCGGGCGCTGGACGAATGGCTGGGAACCCCGGTTGTCTCAGGGCCGCGAACGGCCTAGATCAGGCCTCGGATATTCTAGGGGAGCACGACCATGCTGCGCGACGACATCAACAATGCGGTCAAGGAGGCCATGAAGGCCAAGGAAGAGCGCAAGCTGTCCACTCTGCGCATGGTCAACTCGACCATCAAGAACGCCGACATCGAGGCGCGCGGCAGTGGCAAGCCGCCGCTCACGGACGCGGATCTGCTAGGCGTGTTTCAGAAGATGATCAAGCAGCGCCAGGAGTCGGTGGAGCTCTACGAGAAGGGCGGCCGTGCCGAGCTCGCCGCGCAGGAGCGCGAGGAGATCGCGGTGATCTCTGCGTATCTGCCGAAGCAGATGTCGGACGACGACGTCAAGAAGGCGATCTCGGACGCGATCGCCGAGACCGGCGCCGCCGGCATGAAGGACATGGGCAAGGTGATTGCCGTGCTGAAGACGAAGTACGCCGGCCAGATGGATTTCGGCAAGGCTTCCGGTTTGGTGAAGGCTGCTCTGACGGGCTAGACGGCCGCGCCGCAAGATTTGCCAAGAGCTGACAGACTATCATCCCGTCATGCCCGGCCTTGTGCCGGGCATCCACGTTCTTCAAAATGGAGAGAAAGAACGTGGATGGCCGGGACGAGCCCGGCCATGACGAGAACCTCCGATGAGCAGGGCTTCTCCCATGACTGCCATAAAGCCATTCCGCATCGCCATCAGCGACGACATCCTCACCGACCTCAAGTCGCGCCTCGCTCGCACGCGCTGGCCGGAGGCGGAGCTCGTCTCCGACTGGAGCCAGGGTGCGCCGCTGGCATGGATCCAGGAGATATGCACCTACTGGGCTGAGGGCTACGACTGGCGCGCGCGCGAAGCAAAACTCAATCGCTTCGAGCAGTTCACCACCGAGATCGACGGGCTCGACATTCACTTCCTGCATGCGCGCTCGCAGGAGCTGTCGGCGCTGCCGCTGATCATCACCCATGGCTGGCCCGGCTCGATCGTCGAATTCCAGAAGGTGATCGCGCCGCTGGTCGATCCTGCCGCGCACGGCGGCGATCCTGCCGATGCCTTCCACGTCGTCTGTCCGTCGCTGCCGGGTTTTGGGTTCTCCGGCAAGCCGAACACCACCGGCTGGGGCGTCGATCGTATCGCCGCGACCTGGGCCAGGCTGATGGACCGACTCGGTTATATCAGGTATGGCGCGCAGGGCGGCGACTGGGGCTCGGCGGTAACGACCTCGCTCGGCATGCAGGACGCCGAGCATTGCGCCGGCATCCACATTACGCTCGCCTTCAACGCAGCACCGAAGGTCGAGGGCGAACCGACGCCGGAAGAGAAGCGCGCGCTCGCCGGCCTCAAGCATTACGTCGACCTCGATTCCGGCTATTCGAAGCAGCAATCGACGCGGCCGCAGACACTCGGCTACGGCTTGACGGATTCACCGAGCGGGCAGGCGGCCTGGATTCTCGAAAAAATCTGGGCGTGGACCGATTGCAACGGTCATCCCGAAAACATCTTCACCAAGGACGAGCTGCTCGACAACGTCATGCTCTACTGGGCGACGGAGACGGCGACCTCGTCCGCGCGGCTCTATTGGGAAAGCTTTGGCAAGCGCCGGACCACGCCGGTCGTCAAGGTGCCGACGGGCGTCGCTGTCTTCCCCAAGGAGATCATCACGCCGGTGCGGCGCTGGATGGAGCCGAACTTCCACAACATCACGCATTGGAGCGAGATGGAGAAGGGCGGGCATTTCGCCGCATTCGAGCAGCCGGAGCTGTTCGTGCGCGATGTCCGCAAGTTCTTCTCGACGGTGCGCTGAAACGCAATCTGCGTCATGCCCGGGCTTGTCCCGGGCATCCACGTCTTTAAACTGAGGCCAAACAAGAACGTGGATGGCCGGGACAAGCCCGGCCATGACGCCGCCGGGAAACGACCATGCTCACCGAAGCCAGCACCTACGACGAACTCTATGGCAATTTCCGCTGGGAGGTCCCGGCGCGCTTCAACATGGCGGAGGCCTGCTGCGATCGCCATGCTGACGGCACTGGCCGGTTGGCGCTGGTCTATGTCGACGAGAACGGCGCCATCACGCGCACATCCTTCGACGAGCTCGCGGAGATGTCGCGCCGCTTCGCCAATGTGCTGAAGGCGGATGGTCTTGCCCGCGGCGACCGCGTCGCGGTGTTCCTGTCGCAGTCGCTGGAGCTGCCGATCGCACACATGGCGGCGTTCCGTTCGGCGATGATCTCCATTCCGCTGTTCGCATTGTTCGGCGAAGACGCGCTGGAATTCCGTCTGTCGAACTCGCAGGCCAAGGCGATCGTCACCGACGAGGGTGGCTGGGAGAAGCTTTCGAAGATTCGCGACCGCCTGCCGGAGCTGAAGAATGTCTACATCGTTGGCGAACGAACGCCGACGGGCACGACATCGTTCTGGAATTCGGTCAAGGCTGCATCGCCCGACTTCATGCTGGTGGACACGTCTCCGGACGATCCCGCGCTGATCATCTACACCTCGGGCACGACAGGCAATCCGAAGGGCGCGCTGCACGCGCATCGCGTCGTGCTCGGACATCTCCCCAATGTCGAGATGTGCCACAACTTCCTGCCGCGCCCCGGCGATCTGATGTGGACGCCGGCGGACTGGGCCTGGATCGGCGGCCTCATCAACGGCCTGTTCGCGTTCTGGTATCACGGCATCCCCCTGGTCGGTCACCGCGCGCGAAAGTTCGAACCGCAAGCCGCGATGCAGATGATGGCCGATCTCGGCGTGCGCAATGTCTTCCTGCCGCCGACCGCGCTGAAGCTGATGCGACAGGCCGGGGTGACGCATCCGGGCGTCAGGCTGCGCAGCATCTTTACCGGCGGCGAGTCCCTCGGCGGCGAGATGCTCGGCTGGGTGCGCGAGACTTTCGGCATCGACGCGCATGAGGTGTTTGGCCAGACCGAATGCAATCTCGTGATCGGCAGCAACGCGAATCTGTTTCCGATCCGCCCCGGTTCGATGGGCAAGGCGACGCCGGGTTTCGATGTCCGCATCGTCAACGACAGAGGCGAGGAGCAGCCGCGTGGCCAGCGCGGCATCATCGGCGTGCGCCAGCCATGTCCTTGCACGATGCTCGAATACTGGCGCAATCCGGAGGCCACGGCGAAGAAATATGCCGGCGAGTTCCTGCTCACCGGCGATCTCGGCGTGCAGGATGAAGACGGTTACTTCTGGTACGTCAGCCGCGAGGACGACGTCATCACCACGGCCGGGTATCGCGTCGGCCCATCCGAGATCGAGCACACGCTGATGAAGCATCCGGCGGTCGCGATGGCGGCAGTGGTCGGCATTCCCGATCCGATCCGCACCGAATCGATCAAGGCCTGGATCGTGCTGCGCCCGGGCTTTGTCGCCGGCGACGCACTCGCGCGCGAGATCCAGGAATTCGTCAAGGTGCAACTCGCCGCCCACGAATATCCAAGATTCGTGGAGTTCGCGGAGACACTGCCGATGACCGCCACCGGAAAGGTGCTGCGGCGCGAGCTGCGGACGAGGGGTTAGCTTCCTGCAATGGCAAAGACGTCTCAAGCCGCGGGGCTTCACCGCGCCTCACTTGCGAAGCTGCACGATCTCGATGCGGCGCTGGAGCTCATGTGTTACGGCTGGCGCGGGATGACACTCGAAGCCGATGCGTTTCTCGCCAAGCAGGGACTGTCGCGCCCGCACCATCGCATTCTCTACGTGGTCGCGCGCCGGCCCGATATCGCGATCGGCTCGCTGATCGAGATCCTCGGCATTTCCAAGCAGGGCCTGAACCGGCCGCTCAATTTGTTGCTGGAGCGCAAGCTCCTGACCTCGAAACGCTCGCCCGAGCAGCATCGCTCGAAGCTGCTGCGCCTGACCGCCGCGGGGCAGCGCATCGAGCAGCGTGCATCGGACCACGAGCGCAAGGTGCTGCGCGAGGCGTTCGATCGCGTCGGAGCGACAGGTGCGGCTGCGTGGATGGGCGTCATGGAGGCGATCGCCGACACCAACTGACAATTCCTGAAGTCAACATAGTTGACATGAGGAGCGCGCTTTGCCACTTTCCTGGCCAGCGAGCCGAGGGAGGGCTCCGCCATGCGTCTTTCGGATATCGTCCTGCTCCTCAACGCGCTCTGGTTCGGCGGCGCCTTCATCCAGTTCAGCATTGCGCAAGCCAACACGCTGAAGATTCTGGTGCCGCGGGAAGAGCGCGCCAATCCGATCGCGCCGACATTGTCGGCCAGCGTGGCATTCCTCGGCGGCATCAATCTGCCGATCGGCCTTCTGTCGCTCTATCTTCTGGCAGCCCGTCCGGTTTTCTTCCAGCCGGTCGAAGCGCAGCTGGCGCTGTTCCTGTTCTTTGCCGCCTGCCATTTCAGCCAGTTCGCCTACAACCTTCCGGTCCTGCTGCGCGGAGGACGCGTCGGGGGGGCTTGCTGGCCCGTGTTGAAGGGCCCGATGCTCAGGATCTTCGTCATCGACGCGGTCTTGTTCGTGGCCAATCTGGGTGCGGCGCTTCTCCTCGCGTCGCGCTCCTGACTACCGCGACGGCTTCGACAGCGCGGATCGCAGCATCGCGGCGAGGTCTCGCCGCCGGAACGGCTTGGTCAGGATGCGGGCATCGCCGATCCCGTCGGGCGCCTTGACCGGATTTTGGCTGTAGCCGGAAGTGAAGAGCACCTTGAGCCCGGGCCGCAGCTGGATCGCTTGCCTGGCTAGCTCCGGCCCGAACATGCCGCCGGGCATCACGACGTCGGTGAACAGCAGGTCGATGTCCCCGGGCTGGCGCAACAAGTCGAGCGCCTCCGGGCCGCTCGCCGCCGTGATGACGCGGTAGCCGAGGGTCTTCAGCTCGCTTTCGACATAGGTCCGAACCATGTCGTTATCCTCGACGACGAGAATGGTCTCGTTTCCTTCGCGCGTGACGATCCCTTCGGCGGGTGAGAGATCCTCGTTCAGCGGCGTGGCCAGGCGGGGGAAGTACAGCCTGACGGTGCTGCCTTGTCTCGGCGCGGACTGCATCTGCACCAATCCGCCGGACTGCCGCACAAACCCGTAGACCATGCTCAGGCCGAGCCCGGTCCCCTTGCCGACCTCCTTGGTGGTGAAGAACGGCTCGAACGCCCGGCTCGCCACCTCGGCGGTCATGCCGCTGCCGGTGTCGGTCACGGCCACCATGACATAGTCGCCCGGTCGCGGCTCGCCGTTGACGTCAAGGTCGGACTCACCGAGCGAAGCGTTGCGCGCCTCGATGGTCAGCCTGCCGCCCAACGGCATGACATCGCGCGCGTTGAGCACGAGATTGAGCAGCGCCGTCGTCAGCTGGCCGGGATCGACGCTGGTCAACCCCACATCCGGTTCGAGCGCGAAGGCGCATTCGATGTGCTCGCCCAGCGGCCGGCGCAACAACGCCTCCATCTCCTGAATCTTCTCGCTGATGTCGATGTCCCGCGGTCTCAGGGGCTGCTTGCGCGCGAAGGCGAGCAGGCTCCGCGTCAGGTCGGAGCCGCGCTCGGCGGCTGTTGCGATGTCGCCGGCGATCCGGTGCAACTCCGTGTTCCCCGCCAGCCTGTCGGCAAGGTGCTCCGAATTGCCGAGAATGACGGTAAGGAGGTTGTTGAAGTCATGTGCCACGCCGCCGGTGAGCTGGCCCATGGCCTCCATCTTCTGGGATTGGCTGAGCTTCTGGTTGAGGTCCGCGATGGCCGCGCGTTGCTGCTCGAGCGACTCGGCCGTGCCATTGAGCAGGGTCATCAATCCGCCCAGCTCGCCGCGCGGATGGGGAGGAGGAATTCGCGCGCTGAGATCGCCGAGCCCGAGTCTCTTCGCCATGTTGGCGAGCCGCCCGACCTGGCGTCCCACGCTCACGGTCGCGAGGATCCATACGCCGGCCAGCAGCAGCAGCAAGGCCACCGCGAGGATCGCCATGTCCTCGTAGAGCCGGCGATTCGCCGCCGCGACCAATCCGTCCTTGGAGCGTCCGACCAGGATATAGAGGCCGGCATCACGGATCGAAGGCGAGTGGGCGACGGCCCAGACCTGCGTGCGGCCGTCGCGATCGGTCACTTCTTGATATGCATCTTGATCGGGAGCCGTCGCGAAGCGGAGCAGGTCGGATCCCGCAATCGACGCGCCCACGGGCGCGGTCCAGCCGGCTGTCGAGGGGGCGACGAGAACGGTGCCCTTGGCGTCGATGAGCAGGATATCCTTCTCGGCGAGCAGCCGCTTGTGGTGAAACTCGGCGAATTTGCGCAGGTTGAATGAGGCGAGCAGCACCAGCTTCAGTGCGCCCGCCTCCGATCGCACCGGATATGCGATCTGGAGCACCGATATTCCGGTCAGCCGGCCGAATACCGGCTCAACCACGACGCTGCGCGAGACCAGGGCCTGCTTGAAATAGGCGCGATCCCTCAGGTCGAGGGTGCGGTTGGTCCGCAGCGAGTCGCAGAACAGGCTGCCGTCCGGATCGATGGTCAGGATTCCCGTGAACTGAGGGTATTCCTCGCGCACATCCGACAGAAACGCCGAGCACGCCGCCTTGTCGCGCGTGTCGAGGTCGCGCGCGCGGGCCAGACCGTAGTGAAGCTGCGCAGTGCCCTGAATCTTCTCGCCCAGATCGCTGGCAATGTCGTCGGCCGAGGCCGCCAGATTGGCCAGGGCGGCGTTGATTTCACTGCTCCGGTTCTGCACGAAACGCAGCCCGACGAGGCTCGCCGGCACCAGCATGGCCGCGATGACGAGTATCAGTAGCCGGGTACGCAAGCTCATCGGTGGGACGGTCCATTCGGGTCATCGCGCGCTCGTTCAAGGACCCAATTTGCGGCACCACCCTCGGCTCAGTCCATAGGCATCGGGCCGAAAAAGTCTCCGACGGGGAAAGATTTCGAGCCGCGTGCAGCACGGATGAGCTCCCGAACGGAGCGACGCCGACGGCGCAGTGGTTTTCCCGGGTCTGCGCCGCGGCTTCGGGATACCGTCGTCCGGCCATCAACTCGCGCGTGCGTGCCGGCTGCGGGGACGCTAAGATCGATGTCAATCCGCGTGCGACGGAGATCGCGCCGGCCAACGAGGAGGAAGCTGATGTCCATTTCGGGCAAGGTCGATCCGGTGGTGCGTCCCGTCGCGGCGACCGACATCGCCGAGGCGCTGGTCGAGGGCCTGCGTGATTTCCAGGCGCTGCCGCTTTACGGCCTCTGCTTCGGTGCGCTCTACGCCGCCGGCGGCATCGCCATCATGCTATGCTTCACCGCGTTCGGCATGGTCTATCTGGTCTATCCGCTGGCCGCCGGCTTCGCGCTGCTCGGGCCATTCGTGGCGATCGGGCTCTACGAAGTCAGCCGCCGTCGCGAGCGCGGCGAGGCCATCTCGCTCGGCGCGATCTGGTCGGCCGTGCGCGCGCGCAGCGAGATCGGCTGGATGGCCTTCGTCACGCTGTTCGTGTTCGTGGTCTGGATGTATCAGGTGCGGCTTCTGATCGCGCTGTTGCTTGGCCTGCATGCCTCGTTCTCGAGCCTACAGGAATTCATGACGGTGGTGCTGACCACGAATGAGGGCTTGCTGTTCCTCGGCATCGGCAACGCGGTCGGCGCGGTGCTGTCGCTGATCCTGTTTTCGCTGACCGTGGTGTCGTTTCCGCTGCTGCTCGACCGCGAGGTCGATTTCGTCACGGCGATGGTGACGAGCGTGCGCGCGGTCGTGGTCAGTCCGCTGCCGATGATTGGCTGGGCCGCGGTGATCGTGATGGTCCTGATCGTCTCGGCGCTGCCGTATTTTCTGGGGCTGGTGGTGGCGCTGCCCGTGCTCGGGCACGCGACCTGGCATCTTTATCGGCGGATCGTGGTGCCGGTGGCGTAACAGCGAGCCGGACGCAACGGCAGCGAGCTATTCGCCCGTTGCCAGCCGGCGCGAGCCGGATGAGGTCAGTTCGAGTTCGCCGAGGCGCCTGATCGCATAACCCAGATTGGTCAGGCGCTCACCGTGCGCTTGCGGAATTTCGCCTTGCGCCTTGCCCTTGCCGATCTCGGCCAACGACGCAAATTCATCGGCGCTGAGCGCAACGCTGCTGTCTGTCATCAGGCAACCTCGTCGGTCCATACCTTGAAATTGACCAGCTTATTCGGACCGAAGGTCTGTGTGATCGGGACGTCCGCGGCATCGCGTCCCTGCGCGATCAGCACGCGGCCGATCCGCGGCGTGTTGTTGCGGGGATCGAACATGTGCCAGCTTCCGCCGAGATAAGCCTCGAACCAGCCGGCGAAATCTCCCACGGCCCAGGGCTTCGGGGTGCCGATGTCGCTGAGATAGCCGGTGCAGTAGCGCGCCGGGATGTTCATGCAGCGGCAGAACGCGATGGCAAGATGGGCATAGTCGCGGCACACACCCTTGCCTTCGTCGTAGGCCTCCCGCGCCGTCTTGGTTGCGCGCGCGTGCTCATAGCCGAAAGCGATGTGACGATGAACGAAATCGCAGATGGCCTGGACCCGCGCCCAGCCCGGCTGGGTGTGCTCGAACAGTTTCCATGCGATATCCGACAGGCGATCGGTCTCGCAGTAGCGACTGCCGAGCAGATAGACGAGCGTGTCGGTCGGCAGCGCCTCGACGGCGTGCTGAGCCGCTTTCGGGAACACTGGATCGGGCAGGCCGCTGTCGCTCACGACGCCGTCGCCGGCAAGGCGAAAGGCGCCGGCCGGCGCCACGATACGGCTGCACCAATTGCCGAAGAGGTCGCGATAGGGAGTGATCGGCACCGAGGGTCTGGTGGTCACCAGGTCGGGCACGATGACATCGGAGGCGCGCGTAAAGTGCGTGCCCAACACCATGATCATAGGCGTGGGCTGCGGGAATTCGTACAGCATCTCAAACCCGACGCGGAGCTTCATACGATTTTCCCTTGGCTAAGCTCCCAACATGGCTACGAAGCCGCCGATCACAAGGCTTCGACGGCTTATTCGATCGCCAACGGCATTTGGCGCTTCAAAAGCGCGGCGCGGGCGAGAAAACGATAGCTAATTGCGGCGATTGCGCGCACGGTGCCGACAACGTCGGAAAGACCTGTCGTCTCTGCGCCTATGCAGCGCCACGACCATTCCCGCGACGTGAAGCGCCTCATTTCCTCGCACCGGCGGAGCCGACTCATCGCGACGTCGCAACAGCGGCGCCTGAAGGTTTCACCGCGATTCGATCATGAGATCGAACGCCAACCGAAAGCACCAGATGCAAGCTCTCTCCCCACGACACGTCAAGACAGAAGAAGCGCTCCGGCTCGGCGTCGAGTCGGGCTGGTACGCGATCAAGGTCAGCGGGACCTTTGTCTCGGGGCCGCACGATTCGGAAGCGGATTGCAGTCGCAAGATCGACGAAATCAATCCGCCGGTGAAGAAGAAGCGATGACGGCGCCGGGTTCGCCCGCTACGGCGTCTTGATACCCATCGCCTTCAACGCTTCCAGCATCCGCGCAGGCGGCGCCATCTTGATCTGCGGCGCCGTGCCCGTTTCGAGCAGGCTCTTCAGCCCCGACAGGATTGCGGGCCAGCCGGTGCGGCCGCCGGACAGGATGTCGTCGCTGAGCGGGCGGTCGTGACGTTCGCTCATGGTGAGGCGGACGGCCTCGCCGGCTTGTTCGATCTCGTAAGTCACAAGCGTCGTGCCGAGCTTTGCGACGAGGTCGGGCCAGTTGACGTTCCAAGTTACCGTCAGCTTGTTCGGCGGATCGTATTCGAACACATCGCCCGAGATGTGTTCCGAACCGTCAGGCGCGCGCACGATGAATTTGCCGCCGAGCCTTGGCTCCATCTCAACCGCAAAGCCGGAAAAGTATTTGCGGCTGAACTCGGCGGAGGTCAGCGCCTCCCACACCTTGTCCGGCGTCGCGGCGATGTAAATCGTGTAGACGGTGAGCGGCTTGAACTGGTCGAGGTTCATTTTGCATCGAATCCCTTGTTGAGGGCTGCGCGCGGAATGGCCAGCACCTTGCCGCTTTCCAGCAGGCTCTTGAGACCGGACAGGATCGCCGGCCAGCCGTTGGAGACGGCGCCGAGATATTTGCCGTCTTCGACGAAGCCGTCATGCAGCACCGTCAAACGCACGAGCGAGCCGAACGGTTCGATGGTGAACACGACGCGGGATATCGGCTCACCGCGCAGCTCTTCGTATTTCTGATGCTTGAAGCTGTAGGACAACCGCCGCGGTGGATCGGCCTCGAGGATCTCGCCGGAATCGGTGGTCTCGCCGTCCAGCAGCAGCGCGAAAGGGGAGCCGATTTTCCAGTCGGATCTGACCTCGGCGCCGAACCAGTATTGCTTGCTGAACTCGCTCGATGTCAGCGCCTCCCACAGCCTCTCTGGCGTGGTCTCGATGTAGGTGACATAGACGAATTGCGGCTTACTCATCGCGCTTCTCCAACTGGCGTTTCAACTCGCCGAGTGCGGCGAGCTTGCCGCGCTCGAATTTCTTGATCCAGCGTTCGCCGATCTGGTGGATCGGAACCGGATTGAGATAGTGCAGCTTCTCGCGGCCGTGCCTGAGCGTCGTGACCAGATTGGCCTCTTCCAGAATGACAAGGTGCTTGGTCACCGCCTGGCGCGTCATCGCGAGGCCTTCGCAGAGCTCGTTCAGGGTCTGGCCGTTCCTGGTGTGAAGCCTGTCGAGCAGCGACCGTCGTGACGCATCGGCGAGCGCTTTGAAGACCTCATCCATGGCAGCGATAATAGGCAACCAAATGGTTGCCTGTCAAGATGGTGATGCAGCGCGCGGTGCTCGTGTTCCTGCAGACGCCGGGAGATGAAGACGTGGGGCTGCGGCGCTGGACGGACATTGAGTGTCATGCATTAATGCTCCGAACCGCTCTCAGCGAGTCCTCCCCATGATGTCTCTGCAAGCCTATCTCGCCTTCCTTGCCGCCTGCATCGCGCTGGCGCTCCTGCCCGGTCCGATCGTCACTCTCGTCATCGCCAACGGGCTGCGCCACGGCACGCGTGCGGCGCTGACCAATGTGGCCGGTGCGCAAGCCGGCCTCGCCATCGTCATCGGCATCGTCGCGGTCGGCCTGACCTCGCTGATGGCGACCATGGGCTATTGGTTCGACTGGGTGCGCTTTGCCGGCGCCGCCTATCTGGTCTGGCTCGGCATCAAGCTGATCTGGGCGCCGGTCGAGGGCGTCAACGTGGACGAGCCGCCGGCGCCGCCGCGCGGCGGATTCTTCCTGCAAGGTTTCCTGGTGCTGCTGTCGAACCCGAAGGTGCTGGTGTTCTTCGGCGCCTTCATCCCGCAGTTCATGGACATGAACCGCGACCACTTCCCGCAGGTCGCGCTGCTGGGGGCCACCTTCATGGTCACTGCGGTGATGACGGACGCGCTCTACGCCATCGCGGCCGGGCGCGCCCGTAAGTTCTTTTCGGCTCGCCGCACCCGCATGATGTCGCGCATCTCCGGCGGGTTCATGATCGGCGGCGGCATCTGGCTGGCGCTGACCAGAGCGAAATAATCGCCGTCGGGCTAGTCGACCAGCCTCTCCGCCCTGAGCTCCAGCTCGATCTCCGCAAAAATCCGCGCCAGTCGCTCGGCCCATTGCTGCTGGCCGGACTGGTCGGCGATCAGATCCTGGCGGATCTCGATGCCGGTGTTGACGAGGCCGCGGGCTTCGCCGTGGACGGGGATGGTGTAGTCGGTGAGGTCGTTGACCGCGTAGGGCTCGTTGTCGCCGACGACGAGATCGCTCTCTCTGCGCAGATGCCTGAGCAGCAGCTGCGGCAGCACGGTGTCGCGATTGTAGAGCGCGCCGATGTGCCAGGGACGCGCGACGCCGGCGTAAACGGGGGTGAAGCTGTGCAGTGACACCAGCACCGTCGGCCGCTTGTCGTGCACGCGGCGGTCGATCGCGGCATCGATACGGCGGTGATAGGGCTCGAAAATCTCGCGCCTGCGCGCTTTGCGCTCCTGCTCCGAAATTCCTTCGTTGCGCGGGATCGCGGTTGCTTCGGAAATCACGGGAATCGAGCTCACGGCGGCGGGCGGGCGGTTGCAGTCGATCACAAGCCGCGAATAGCGCTGGGCGATCAGATGCGCGCCCAGCATCTCGGCCAGCCGGTCAGCGACACCCGCGATTCCGATGTCCCAGGCGATATGCCGCGTCAGCTCGCTTTCGGCGACGCCGAGATCGCCCAGCGTACGCGGCAGCACCCGTCCGTAGTGGTCCGAGGTGAGCAAAAAAGGCGATGTCCCTTGCGCATTCACCTCGTGCACCGGAGGGACGTCACCCTCGCTGAGGAGTTGATTGGTCGCCTCGATTGTGTCTAAAGCCATCCTGATTGCCTAATGAAACAGCAGTCACCCCGAAGAATCGGGCGGGATTGCTATAGATTGGTCCGCCCGACATCACCATGATTGCCTGACGATGCCGCTGCTGACGATTCATCACAAGACCGAATATCGCTACATCCGCCCCGTGGCGTTCGGCGAACACAGGATCATGCTGCGTCCGCGCGACGGGCATGATCTGCGCGTGCTCGACTCCAGGCTCGAGATCTCGCCCGAGCCGATGTCGCTGCACTGGATCCACGACGTATTCGGCAATTCCGTCGCGATCGCGAATTTCGACGAGCGCGCGGACGCGCTGGTGTTCGACTGGCACGTCACCGTCGAGCACAATCCGGTCGAGGAGTTCGCGCTGACGCCGGACGACTCGGCCTATTTCTATCCGTTCGCCTATGACGACGAGGAATTTCCCGACCTCGTCCAGTACATCACGCCGCAATATACCGATCCCGAGGGCGAGATCGCGGAATGGGCGCGCGGCTTTCTCGACGAGGACGCGCCGACGCCGACCTTCAAGATCCTGAGCGGCATGACCCACGGCATCCGCGAGCGGTTCAAGTATCGCAAGCGCCACGAACTGGGCACGCAGCATCCGCTCGACACCTTGCAGTCCGGCACCGGAACCTGCCGCGACTACGCGCTGTTCATGATCGAGGCGCTGCGCCATCTCGGCTTCGCCGCACGATTCGTATCCGGCTACATCTTCCTGCCGGAGGATATCGCGCAGCGCCATGTCGGCGGTGGTTCGACGCATGCCTGGGTGCAGGTCTATTTGCCGAGCGCGGGCTGGATCGAGTTCGATCCGACCAACGGCATCGTCGGCACCCGCGACCTCATCCGCGTCGCTGTCGCCCGCGATCCGCGCCAGGCGATCCCGCTGCACGGCGTCTATATCGGCCCTGCGGGCGCGTTCGAGGCCATGGACGTGACCATCAGGGTGGTGTCGGACGAGCAGCGCAGCGACGAGGAGCTCGAGGCGGAGGTTTCGTAGCCGCTCACCGTCGTCGTCCCCTGGCTTTTGCCAGGACGACACTGGAATGTGTGGCGTTGTCGCTCTGCATCATTCGTAGCTATAGAGCCCCCATGACCTCCAATCGTCTTTTCGTTTACGGCACGTTGATGCGCGGCTTCGACCATCCGATGGCGCGGCTGCTTGCGGGCCACGCGGACTTTCTGGGTGAAGCAACTTGCCGCGGCCGGCTCGTTCTGGTGAAGCATTATCCGGGGCTGCTGCTCTCGGATGTGCCGTCCGACCGCGTCCACGGTGAACTCTTCCACCTCCGCGTGCCGGACGAGCTCCTGCGCGAGCTCGACATGTACGAGGCCTGCGGCGAGGGCTTTCCGGAGCCGACCGAATATCTGCGCCAGCTGGTCGACGTAACAGGCGCGGACGGCGCGACGGCACCGGCCTGGACTTACATCTACAACTGGCCCGTCACCGATCTGCCGCGCATCGAATCCGGCCGCTTCCTCGATCACTAGGCCGACAATACTTCCTTCACCGCGCGCACGTCGACCTCACGCTCGACATAGCTCCACTCCTCGGTCCGCCTGAGCATCGCCACCAGCTCTTCGAACAGCGAGGCGTGCGCGGGCGCGAATTCGAACCAGGTCAGGAAATCGAAGGGCCCGCCGAGGTCGCGGCAATGATAGAGCTGGCGCGCGATCGCGGGCAGGAAGCGCAGGCTGCTCGCGATGTGATGCGACTTGTCCTCGAATATCCTGCGGCGCTCTTCCTGGGTCAGATCCCACCAGGCCTGCGACTTGCGGATCGGGATCAGCGCCGCGCTGGTTGCTTCCAGCCGGCCGAGGCCGGCCTGCACGGCCATGAGCTGCTGCTTCTCGGCGCGCTCGGTGTATCGCAAGCTGCTCGCGACACCGACCAGCCGCCAGGCATTGCGCGAGGGCACCAGCGGCAACGCGATGGCCTCGCTGTCGGTGACCGACAGCGCCGGCATGAAGGGCAGGGGCTCGCCCGTCACCGGCGAAATCGAGGTGATGCGCCAACCCCCGCTCTGGCCGCCTCGGAAGGTCCTGAACATGGCCCATGGAAGCGTGGAACCGGGGCGGGTTCAAGGCCTCTGTTAGGCCGGGCTCACGCTCTGCGCGCCCCGGAAGACGGAAGGGCTGTGAACAGCGCGTATAAGCCTGACAAACCTGACTTCTGGACGGGTCGTCCCTATATCCCTGATCCCTTCGCCCGACTCACACGGTTTCGCGTTACACAGAGCCCATGCGCTTCACGCCCCAATTCCTCGACGAGCTGCGTGCCCGGCTTTCGGTCTCCGAAGTCGTGGGCAAGCGCGTCAAGCTGAAGAAGGCGGGGCGGGAGTGGAAGGGGCTGTCGCCGTTCCAGCAGGAGAAGACGCCGTCCTTTTACGTCAACGACCAGAAGGGCTTTTACCACGACTTCTCCTCCGGCAAGCACGGCGACATCATCAGCTTCATGATGGAGACCGACGGCCTGCCGTTCGCGGAGGCCGTGGAGCGGCTCGCCAATATGGCGGGCCTGCCGCTGCCGGCGGTGACGCCGGACGCGGCGCGTCAGGAGCAGCGGCGCCGCTCGCTGCATGACGTGATGGATCTCGCCGCGAAGTTCTTCGCGGAGACGCTGGCCTCGCGCGTCGGCGCCAAGGCGCGCGGCTATCTCGCCGACCGCGCGATCTCGCCGGCGACGCAATTGCAGTTTCGGCTGGGCTATGCGCCGCCCGATCGCTTTGCGCTGAAAGAGCATCTCGGCAAGCTCGGCGTCTCCGTCGACGACATGGTCGAGACCGGCATGCTGGTGGCCGGCAACGACATCCCGGTGCCCTATGATCGCTTCCGCGATCGGGTGATGTTTCCGATCACGGATCTGCGCGGCCGCGTCATCGCCTTCGGCGGGCGCGCGCTGGAGAAGGACGTTCCGGCCAAGTACCTGAACTCGCCGGAGACGCCGCTCTTCCACAAGGGCGACAATCTCTACAACCACCAGACCGCGCGCAAAGCCACCCATGACGGCAGCCCGCTGGTCGTGGTCGAAGGCTATGTCGACGTCATCGCCATGGTCACCGCGGGCTTTGCCGGCAGCGTGGCGCCGCTCGGCACCGCGCTTACCGAAAACCAGCTCGCGCTGCTCTGGAAAATGGCGGACGAGCCGATCCTCTGCTTCGATGGCGACCGCGCCGGCCAGAAGGCGGCGTATCGTGCCGCGGACCTTGCCTTGCCCTTCCTCGCGCCCGGCAAGAGTCTTCGTTTTGCGCTGCTGCCGGAGGGGCAGGACCCCGACGATCTCGTGCGCTCCGGCGGTCGCGGCGCGATCGAGGAGGTGATCGCGGCGGCGCGTCCGCTCGCCGAGATGATCTGGTCACGCGAACTCGAGGGCGGCAATTTCGCCACGCCCGAGCGCCGCGCCGCGCTGGAGGCGCGCATCAAGGAGCTCTCCAACGGCATCCGCGACGAGGTGGTGCGGCGCTATTATCGGCAGGATCTTGCCGAGCGGCTTCAGCGCGCCTTTGCGCCCGAAGGCGGGCGCGGCGGCTTTGGCGGCGGCCGTGGCAATTTCCGCCCCGGCCCCGGCGGCCGCCAGTTTCAGCCCCGCGGTGGGGGAGGCGCGAATCGATTCGGCGGTCAGGGATTTGGTGGAGGCCGCCGCGGCCCGCCCGGTCCGATCCAGCTGCCCTCCGGGCCCTACCAGGCGGCGAGCGCGCAGCTCGCGGCAAGCCCGATCATGCGCGGCCAGCGCAGCGCCATCTCCCGCCGGGAGGCCCTGATCCTGCAAATCCTGATCAACCACCCCTGGCTGCTGCACGATCACCTCGAGGAAGTCGCGGCCCTGGAGCTCGCCCATCCCGAGGTCCATAAGCTCCGGGCCGGCATCATCGCCGCCTTTGCCAACGACCATCACCACTCGCCGGACCCTGGGGAGCTCGCCGAGAAGATGCGCAGCGACCTCGAGAAGGGCGGATTTTCGCAGGCTCTTCAAAGGGTTGAGGGCGGCATCACGACCGCGGCGGTGTGGGGCGCCCGCGAGGGCGCCGCACGGGACGACGTTCTCTCCACCTGGCATCAGCTGGTCGCCTTGCATCGGCAGTACCATTCACTACTTAGAGAGCTGAAAGACGCTGAGATGGCCTTGGGGGATGATCCCAGCGAGGCCAACATGGCGTGGCTGCGCGACGTCAAGGCTCGGATAGGCGAAGTCGATGGCACCGAGGCCCTGATCGAGGGTTTTGGCGAGCTGTCGGGCCGGTTCCAGAAGAGCGTGTGATGAAAGAATCATGCGGACGGCCGGGACCGGAACCGCTAAAAGACTCGCCAAATCCGAGGTTTGGCGGCAAAAACAGGGTTAATCGAGGCTTAACGGTCTTGTAGCACTTTGGCCACCAGGCGGCCGCAGGCAGAACAGACGCGTCAGGAATGAATCCGCGCAATTGCTGTTGGCACTACACCTGCATCCGCTGCGACAAAGAGGCTCTACGAAGCGTTAGGCAAATCCGGCGAGTGAAAGGTCGGGGGTGGCGACAAGAGGTCCGCGCCGCCCTTTCCGTGTCGAGATCTGACGAAGCGAGAGCATCGAGCAACAGGTTCAAGTGATTTCACGCGGGCGCGGCGAACGTCTGTGTGAAACGCGTTTAGGAGCAATGGATGGCCACCAAGGCAAAGACGCTGCAGGCGAAGGACAAGGAAAAAGACGACAAGGCAGCGGACGCGCCGGAGAAGGACTCCCAGGACGCGCCCTCGCCGTTGCTCGATCTGTCCGACGCGGCCGTGAAGAAGATGATCAAGCAGGCCAAGAAGCGCGGCTTCGTGACCTTCGATCAGCTCAACGAAGTTTTGCCGTCCGACCAGACCTCTCCCGAGCAGATCGAGGACATCATGTCCATGCTCTCGGACATGGGCATCAACGTCACCGAAGCCGACGATAGCGAAGGCGAGGAGGACAAGGACGAGAGCGGCGAGGACGAGACCGACAACGAGCTCGTCGAAGTCACCCAGAAGGCCGTCACCGAGGTCAAGAAGAGCGAGCCGGGCGAGCGCACCGACGATCCGGTGCGCATGTATCTGCGCGAGATGGGCACCGTCGAGCTGCTGTCGCGCGAAGGCGAAATCGCGATTGCGAAGCGCATCGAGGCCGGCCGCGAGGCGATGATCGCAGGCCTGTGCGAAAGCCCGCTGACTTTCCAGGCCATCATCATCTGGCGCGACGAGCTCAACGAAGGAAAGATCTTCCTTCGTGACATCATCGATCTCGAAGCCACCTATGCCGGGCCCGACGCCAAGGCCGGCATGAACAATGCGATGATCGCGGGTCCGAACGGCGAGACCGGTGAAGCGTCGGCCGAAGGCGGCCAGGCCACCGGCGCCGCGCCCGCGCATGTCGCGCCGCCCGCCGCACCGCCGGCGCCGACCCCGTTCCGCGCCGCGCCTGCGCCCGGCAATGCCGGCAATGCCGGCGAAGCCGCGAAGGATCCCGCGGAGTCCGCCGCCGAAGCCGACATGGACGAGGACGACGAGTTCGAGAACCAGATGTCGCTTGCGGCGATCGAGGCCGAGCTCAAGCCGAAGGTCGTCGAGATCTTCGACAAGATCGCCGACAGCTACAAGAAGCTGCGCAAGCTGCAAGAGCAGGACATCCAGAACCAGCTCGAGAGCACCTCGCACGGGCCCTCGCTCTCGCCGCACCAGGAGCGCAAATACCGCAAGCTCAAGGACGAGATCATCGTCGAGGTGAAGTCGCTGCGCCTCAACCAGGCGCGTATCGACTCACTCGTCGAGCAGCTCTACGACATCAACAAGCGCCTCGTCTCGCATGAGGGCCGCCTGATGCGCCTTGCCGACAGCCACGGCGTCGCGCGCGAGGACTTCCTGCGCAACTACACCGGCTCGGAGCTCGATCCGCGCTGGCTCAACCGTGTCTCGAAGCTGTCGGCCAAGGGCTGGAAGAACTTCGTCCATCACGAGAAGGACCGCATCAAGGACCTCCGCCACGAGGTGCATCAGCTCGCGGCCCTGACCGGTCTCGAGATCATCGAGTTCCGCAAGATCGTGCACTCGGTGCAGAAGGGCGAGCGCGAAGCCCGCCAGGCCAAGAAGGAGATGGTGGAAGCCAACCTCCGTCTGGTGATCTCGATCGCCAAGAAATACACCAACCGCGGCCTGCAGTTCCTCGACCTGATCCAGGAAGGCAACATCGGCCTGATGAAGGCGGTCGACAAGTTCGAGTACCGCCGCGGCTACAAGTTCTCGACCTACGCCACGTGGTGGATCCGGCAGGCGATCACCCGATCGATCGCCGACCAGGCGCGCACCATCCGCATTCCCGTGCACATGATCGAGACGATCAACAAGATCGTGCGCACCTCGCGCCAGATGCTCAACGAGATCGGCCGCGAGCCCACTCCTGAGGAATTGGCCGAAAAGCTCGGCATGCCGCTGGAGAAAGTGCGAAAAGTCCTCAAGATCGCCAAGGAGCCGCTCTCGCTGGAGACGCCCGTCGGTGACGAAGAGGATTCACACCTCGGTGATTTCATCGAGGACAAGAACGCGATCCTGCCGATCGACGCCGCGATCCAGTCGAACCTGCGCGAAACCACCACGCGCGTGCTGGCCTCGCTCACCCCTCGCGAAGAGCGCGTGCTGCGCATGCGCTTCGGCATCGGCATGAACACCGACCACACGCTGGAAGAAGTCGGCCAGCAGTTTTCGGTGACGAGAGAGCGTATTCGTCAGATCGAAGCGAAGGCACTGCGGAAGCTGAAGCATCCGTCAAGGTCAAGGAAGCTGCGGAGCTTCTTGGATAATTAGACATTGCATGGCTTGGTCTACCGGGACTTTCAAAGCGGCGGGCGCAAGCCCGCCGTTTTTGTTTGGGCCATTGCGCCTTGCTGTTTACGTCGTATGCGGTGTGTGGAGTTGCTAACGCCTTACTCAAAGGGGGAGTGGCTCACTGCGCGCGGCAGCCGAGTGCGAATTTGTTCGCACTGCGGTCTTGCTAACTTCTGGTAGAAACGAATAACCTAACTACCGATATTGGCCTGACGCTCAATATTTTGTGGGAATGCATATCGCTCCAAGAAGCCGTTTCTTGCCATCGATGATCGGAGGCTGTTGTGAAACCACGAGCCGATAAGGATTTGAGCCGCCCCGGTTACACAGAAGCTAGTGAAGAACTTGGCATTCTTGAGCGGCTGTCACAGAGTGTTTGGGTGGCAATCTCTGAGTACAGTAGGCGGCCAAATTTTGATCGTGATACCGGAGAGGTTGAACTCGGAATACATGATTCTAGGCAGGATCAACTTAGAGGTTACAAGGAGCTAGCTCACCATGCCTATGGTCGAACCGTCATTGGTAACAAGATCGATGAAGTCAGAAAGACAACCGAATCGTTTAAGTTTCGAATCACTCAAGCGAATGTTGGTCTGCCAGAGTGCGGGATAATCGCGCGAAATGCGCCTCTCGCCTCGCGGCTCGTCTCAGCGCAAGTCGATGACGAGCGAGAAATTGATCCCGAAGGAACGCGATATTTCAAAATAGAAGAGGCTCGGACATTTGAGGGGCCAACTAGCCTTCACCTGTCCAGCGAGCGTCCAAACTTTCGACGGATGTCTATCTTCGGACGACGGACGGCGGCCGCTATCGTAATTTCGGGGTTGCGTGCGTTTGTCGAAGGAGTTCCTCCAGCTAGATTATTAGAGGATGTTCGACCAAGCGTGAGGCCGGACGGGAGTTCTGATCCCGGTTGGATCGTTGACTGGTCCAGTATCGATCTCGGTGACTCCGATAACCAGTCTCTCAGCCATCAATTTTTCACTCGGACAACGAAGTCTCAAGAAGAAGCCCTTAACAAGCCGGCCGGATTGACTCTTGTCGAGGGAATAGCTGGCGCGGGGAAGACTTCAGTTGCTTTAGGGCGCCTTAAGTTTTTCTCTAACTTCTCAACAGGGGAGAACAAGGAGCACTATGGCTTGGACGGCGTTCCGGCGAGAGATTTCTCACCGGCCGCGATGGTTGGATTCGTTCTCAGCAGAAGCTTGAGGCGATATTTAGTAGACACGGCGCGTGAACTGGACTTGGAACGACTCCCAATACGGGACTTTCAAGAGTACCGTATTCATCTCTCCAATCGATTTGGGCTGACTCGTTCCTTTCGACGAAGCGAAGTGCCGGTGCCCGCGTGTCGCACTCAGCTTGAGTGGTTGCGCGCCGTGGATGCTGCGCTCGCTCGATCGACGGCGGTGAAGCTAGATGCTATCGTCACGAGTACGGCCGAATTGCCGCCCTCCGTTAAGCAGGCGGTGCAGCGTTTCTCTGCGGAGTTGAGAATAGTTGAGCCCCAGGTTGGGACATCGATCTTTCATACAAGCGGCTTAGCGCAACGACTAGTGCAGGATGTCTTGCGCGCAGAGTATCGTGCGCGCGAGGATTCGATACGTGAACAGTCGCGTAGACGGGAGTTTCGCGATCGGTTCGATCTTGAGCGGGAGTTACTGCAGGTTCGTCAGGAAGAGGAGCGGGGTACCTTGACGCCCCTCGTTCGTCAATTGCTTGGCGCGCTAACCGTTGACGCCTTGTTCGCTGAAGCAGTGAATGCGCCTGAATTTTCGAGTCTAGTGAAGACAGCCTTTAACGGCAGTTCAAGCGACGGTGTGGATCAATCCATCGATGAGATTCGGAAGCTTTTTGCCCTGAGAAAAGAGGGTGAAAGAAGAGCGGTGACCGACGCGGATTTATTGGTATTGATTGCCTGCGCTGCCATGATTGCAGATGAATTTGAATATCCAAATGCTCCAAATCATATCTACCGCGTTCGACAGAGTACCGCTGTTTTTATTGATGAAGTGCAGGACTTTACCGAGATAGAAGTATTTTTGATGGGCTTGTCTGCGTCAAAGCGGTATCATCAGATCACACTCTCCGGCGACCTATGTCAGCGGCTTCAATCGAGCGGGTCGAAGACTTTCATGGACCTGTTTCCATCTGTGCCAAGGTCTGGCCGAAACGCTGCCATTTTCTTGAATAAAAATTTTCGGCAGCGCGAGCCCTTAGCTAGGCTGAGTGCCGGATTTAGAAATTTGCTCCAAGGTGATGATCGCTCGAAGTTCGAAGCGTCTGGTGACGCGATACTTCTACATCGCTACTCATCGAATGACGCGATCAAGGCGTTGGTGCTGGACCGATTGTCGTCGATCCATGAGTATGCAACTGTTGCGGTTATCCTTCCAACCGAGGAGGATGCCGCGAAATGGCATGCGCTTCTAGCGCCAGAGTTGGCAACCGGACGGCGGCCAGCATCGCTCTCCCGGCGAGAAGATTTGACGGGTAGATTTGATATCCATTTTACGCACGTGTACGAGACAAAAGGTTTGGAGTTTGATGTTGTGATCATACCCGACTTGAGTGCGTTCGATCTTTTAAGCGAGATAGGTCGCAATCAAGCATACGTGGCGATCAGCCGGCCGAAGCACTCTCTTTTTCTTGGTTGCCGCGTCGATGTGCGTGGCCACAAGGAAATTACGACCTTGGCAGACAGCGGTCTTCTTCGGGCAGTTGCAATTGGCTAGCGATGCGCCTGAGTTCCGTCCCCACTTAAGCATCTGGTACAACACCCGTTGCCCCGTCTGCGATGCCGGCATCGACTGGCAGCGCAACAAGCTGCTGGCGCTGGTGCGCACGGGTACGGTCGAGTTCAGGGATATCAACGAGCAGCCCGATGCGCTGGCGCGCTTTGGCGCCACGCTCGACGACACTAGGCGCCGCCTGCATGCGACCGATGAGGCCGGCCAGCTCATCGTCGGCGCGGATGTTGCGGTTGCGCTGTGGAGGCTGACGCCGGGGGAGGGGTGGCTTGCGGGGTTGTTCGGCAATCGCGTGGCGCTGCCGTTCACCCGGTTCTTCTATGACCGGTTTGCCGATCTGCTGTTTGCCTGGAACAGGTGGAGCGGGCGCTGGTGAGCGCCTGCCTGGGTCGACCTATTTCTTCTTCGCGCCGACCCGCTCGAGGTTCTTGATCTCCAGCGCCGGGCGGCCGGATTTCTCGGCGATCTCGCGGTCCTGCTCCATGATGAAGGCGCGGGCCGGCTCGTCGCCGTCGAGGCCGCCGAGCAATTCGGCGGGCACGCGCCGGTTGGAGCGTTGGGAGCCGTCTTCATAGAAGACGTTGAAAAAGGCGAACTCGCCCTTGGGATTGGTTCCGGGTTTTTTGGCCATGGCCGGCTTTTCGTCGATCAGGGGGCCATAGTCAAATGACTTTGGCAGGTTTCCGGAGGCCGGCTGCGGGCCCTGCAGTGGCAGAACCGGCTGCGCGCTCGATCGACGAACCCGTTTGCGAGGCGCCTGGATGTCGGGTGGAAGCGTCCAACGCTTCGTAAACCCGATGCGCTCCTTCGAGGAGACCCTTGCCTCACCCTTGCCTCAACAAACGGCGGGCCGCGAAGCCCGCCGTTTATTTTGGTCTTCAGCGTCGCCCGGGGCTGGCGGGGCGACAACCTAGAATAGAAGATTATAACTCGCGCCATGCCGTGGCAAGGCAAATCGTTGACGCTGTGATGTCGCAGCGAGCGCATCAGATATGCAGTGGTCGCGACATCGCGTTTCGCAAAGCAATTGCTTGGATGGCAAGATCACTTCGTTAATATTCCCTGCTCTCGCAATGCAGCGACCGGTACCCGCCTTGTCAGAAAGTGCGTTTGCCTGCACGTATTCCCGCGTGCGTGCAGAAGCTGCGACCTAACATATGTTAATCTGCTTTCGCCCTTCACGCTGTTCCCATCACGTTGCGCGTGCCGCATGCACCGTTCTCACGGTGCCACCAGCTCCACGCGTCGGTTCAGCGCGCGGCCGGCGTCCGAAGTGTTGGATCCGACCGGCGCCAGCAATCCAACGCCGGCAGTGCGCAATCGCGGCTGCGCGATGCGAAAGTTCTTCACCAGCTCGGCTGCGACTGCATCGGCGCGGCGCTTCGACAGGTCGAGATTGTACTCGTAGGCGCCCTGGCTGTCGGTGTGGCCGACGATGAAGACGTTGAGCTGCGGCTGGCTCGTCAGCAGCTTTGCGATCTGCTCCAGCGTCGGGCGGCTTTCCGGTTTGAGCACGGCCTTGTCGGTATCGAAATAGATGCCATAGAGCGCGATGTGGCCGGTCTCGCCAAGCCCCTTCGCCATCGCGGCGGCGTCCACCATCTTGTTCGCGATCGCGCCGAGCTCGGCGACGGTGACCTGCGCGGTGATGTCCTGATTGTTCTGGCTGACGAGGACGCTGGCAAAGGTCTCGCGCCCGCCCTCGATCTTGCGGCCGGCGTAGTAACGATAGTTGAAACCATCGACCCACATCTGCGGCACCGGTAGCGTGTCGATGGCTTCGGTAAAGGCAATGGCGCCGCAGGCATCGGTGTCGCAGGCGAGCAGGGTCTCGAAGCCGGCTTTGGCAAGCTGCGTCTCGAAATTGCGCGACACTTCCAGGATCGAGGGGCCGGGATTGGTGCGATAGGCGATGCGGACAACGCGGCCCTCGAGCCGCCGCGCATCGACGGGCTGGCCGTCCTTGAAGGGAGCCGCCTGCATCCGTGCCGCGTCACAATCCTTGATCACATAGCCGGTGATGACGCTGCCGGCGAACCGGCCGATGCCGGGATAGTCGCGGCCGCCGGCGACATCGCGCGTCTGTGCGGAAGCGGCCATCACGGTGAGGGAGAGCAAGGCGAGGGCGGCGAGCATCCGGCGCGACATGGACATAAGAATGGACATGGGCATAGGCATGGGCATGGACACCTCGATCGGTTGCGGAGGGGCGAGTGCATTTGATTTGTCGCAGGCAGGATGCGATCGGTTCTGGCGAGGATTTGCCGCTTTGACGCGAATCCGGTTCCCGGGCATGATCGCGCGCTGCTTCCCGCGCTCATTCCCTGTAGGATTTTTCCGAATGTCGAAATACGCCCTGGCCATCGCCTTCATCGCCTGTCTGGCCAGTGGATCGGCGCAGGCCGCGCGCTGCGGCGGCGACTTCAATAGCTTTGTCGCCAGCATGGCCTCGGAAGCGCAAGCCGCCGGCGTCTCGGCGAGCGTGACCAGCGCGGCGCTCAGCGGTGTGCAGCAGGACGGCGCGGTGCTCGCCTTCGACCGGCGCCAGCGCTACACCTTCAACAAGAGCTTTGAGCAGTACGTCTCGACTCGCGTCGGCCCCGGCCGCATCAATGGCGGCCGCGCGATGTTGCAGCGCCACGCCGCGCTGCTCTCGCGCATCGAGCAGCAGTTCGGCGTGCCCCGCTATATCCTGGTTGCGATCTGGGGGCTGGAGAGCGATTTCGGCAAGGGCGACATCGGCAAGATGCCGGTGATCCGCACGCTGGCAACGCTCGCGCATGATTGCCGCCGCACGGAGCTGTTCCAGGGCGAGCTGCTCGCCGCGCTGAAGATCGTACAGCGCGGCGACCTGCCGCTGCGCGACCTGATCGGCGCCTTTGCCGGCGAGATCGGCCAGACTCAGTTCCTGCCGTCGTCCTACATCAAGTATGGCGTTGATTTCGACGGCGACGGCCACGTCGATCTCCGCCACAGCGTCCCCGACGTGCTCGCCTCGACCGCGAACCTGCTCCACACCAGCGGCTTCAAGATGGGCCAACCCTACGGCGAAGGCACCGCCAATTTCGAGGCCATGCGCGAATGGAACAGGGCGGTGATCTATCGCAAGACGATCGGGTATTTTGCCGATCGGCTGGCGGGGCAGTGAGGGGCGTGATGCCTCTCCGCCGTCGTCCTGGCGAACGCCAGGACCCATTACCCCAGGCGGGAATCGTTACAACGACTCGCAGTCACGTGCTGAGTAACTGCCAGTCTTCGCCAAACTGAATTCGGTGGCTATGGGTCCTGGCTTTCGCCAGGACGACAGCGGCGGGTGTGGCGCCTGGCATCGTGCAATTCGACGGCGCCCCTCACTTCGTCCCCTTCGCCATCCTCTCCAGCTTGCGCTGCAACGGGGCCCAGTACGTTGCCGGGCGGAAGCGCTGCAGGAGATCCATGAAGCGGGCGTCGTTGCCGATCAGGATGCGCGGCTCGTTTCTCTCGATGCCCCTGATGATGCGCAGCGCGGCATCTCGCGGCGTGGTCTTTGCTGCGTTCTCGAACCGCTCGATCGATTGCGACCGGCGCGCATTGTCGGTGACGCCGACCCCGGTGCGCGAATTGCGGGCGATGGCGGTCGCGACGCCGCCGGGATGCACGACCGACAGCCTGACAGGGCTATCCGCCATGGCAAGCTCGTGCCGCACGCTCTCGGAAAAGCCGCGCACCGCGAATTTCGCCGCGGCATAGGCCGACTGTCCTGGCGGGGCGATGATGCCGAAGATCGAGGACAGGTTGACGATGTGCGCCTCGCCCATCGTCTTCAGATGCGGCAGGAAGGCGCGCGTGCCGTGCACCACGCCCCAGAAATTGATGTCGAACAGCCAGTCCATCTGCGCCTGGTCGATCTCCTCGAACGAGCCCATCAGCGCCACGCCGGCATTGTTGATGACGATGCCGAGCGCGGGATGCGCGGTGGTCGCCTCACGCGCGAACTGCGCGATGTCGTCGGGCTCGCTGACGTCGACGCGATGCAGGCTGACCTTGCATGCGGCTCCGATCCCGGCGGCAAGCGTTTTCAGCCCGGCCTCGTCGCGATCGGCGAGCGCGAGATCGCAGCCGCACCGCGCAAGCTCGCTCGCGAGCGCGCGGCCGATGCCGCTTGCCGCTCCGGTGATGGCGGCGGCGCCGCGGATCGATGTCATGATATCCCCCGTCAAGCCTTTCGAGCGGAACTATGCTTTACATTTTTTCATATTGGAACCGAACCGCATCGCTGTTCCCACCTTAACGTACGTTACTTCATGAAGACAGGCAGCATTGGGAGCCGCCGATGGGACAAGCAAAGCCGTTTCGAGCCACCGCACTGATCGTTGAAGACGACCTCATGCAGAGGGAGATGCTCAGCCTTCTTCTCGAAGAAAGCGGCTACGACGTCATCCAGTGCGAGAGCGCCGAGGCGGCCGAGCTGGTGCTGGAGAAGAGCGCCGGGGCGCTCTGCCTGATGATGACGGACGTGCAGCTTGCGGGCCGCATGAACGGGGTCGAGCTCGCGCATGTCGCCAAGGACCGCAACCCGAAGCTCGACATCGTCGTCACCTCCGGCCGCCCCTTGATGCAGTCCTTGCCGAACGGCGCAAAGTTCTGGGCCAAGCCCTGGGCGCCGCTCGACGTGCTCCGGGAAGCCGAGATCGCGCAGCTGTCCTGACGATCGATCCGGCAGGTTGGCTTTCATGGTCCGGGGCGCGGTGATAAGGTCGGTCCATGACCTTGTCCTTCCTGCTCACCTCGCTGATCGTCGTCGCCTCGCCCGGCACCGGCGTGCTCTACACACTGGCGGCCGCGCTGACCCGCGGCTCGCGCGCGAGCATCGCGGCCGCCTTCGGCTGTACCCTCGGCATCGTGCCGCACATGACGGCCGCGATGCTGGGGCTCGCCGCCGTGCTCCACACCAGCGCGCTCGCCTTCGCCGCGCTGAAATGGTGCGGCGTTGCCTATCTGCTCTACATGTCCTGGCAGGCGCTGCGCGAGACCGGGGCGCTGGCGGTCGACGGCGAGATCCGCGAGCGTTCAGCTGGCCGCGTGATCGTGACCGGCTTCCTGATCAACATCCTCAATCCGAAGCTGTCGATCTTCTTCCTGGCCTTCCTGCCGCAGTTCATCGCCGCTGACGAAGCCCCTGTGCTGGCGCCGATGCTGGAATTGAGCGGCGCCTTCATGGCGATGACGTTTGCGGTGTTCGTGGTCTACGGCCTCTGCGCAGCCTCGGTGCGGGAGCGCGTCATCTCCCGCCCGCGTGTCATGGCCTGGCTGCGCCGCAGCTTTGCCGCCGGCTTCGCCGCGCTCGGCGCCAAGCTGGCGTTCGCGGAGCGGTAGCTTCTCCAGCCAACAAGGGCGGGAGCCAATAAAAAAGCGGGCCTTGCGCCCGCCGTCTTCAAACTCACAATTGCTGCCCGACGCCCGGGCGGAGCGTGCTCCACCCGGGCAAAGAATAAGAAGCCTCGTTACTTCTTCTTCGCTGCCTTCTTGGCCTTTTTCTTCGTCGCCTTCTTCGCCTTCTTCGCTTTCTTAGCCATAGGATCCTCTTCAGGGTTAATGGTGAAACGCGACACGAGGGATGCTCGGCGGAGGGCCAGCCTCGCAACATCCTCGACGACGAACTCAGCAGATTCGCGCGCTTCTGCCCCGCGCTGTCACATCCGTGTCATCGCGTTATCCACAGCTCAGATGCATTTTCGGGTGATTTTGGCTCGCGAATCCGCATCGCCGGCCATGCCTAACGATCCGACAACGCGCCGGCCGTTCATAAATCCAAAACCAAAGGCATGTTTTCGCGGATCGCAGTGAGACTCCGTTAAGCGCGTCGGTCGCATTGTCCCCGCAAGAAAACGGGGACGGGGTCATGAACGGACAGCTGGCAGGGACGGAGGGCGCGATGCTGCGCTTGTGGCGCGCGCCATGCTGAACGTGCCGACACTCTGGACCGTATTCGTCGTCAACTTCCTGGCGCTCGGTCTGATCTGGGCCTACGTGACGCGCTCCTATCCGAAATTCGCGGCCGCGCGGTTCTGGATGGCATCGTGCTTCGTCGGCGCGATCGGCACGATGGCGGCCTTGATCCGCCTTTTCGTCGTCTCGCCTGTCCCGCTGCTGCTCGGAGCCGTCGGCATCATCGCGGCGAGCTGCCTTGCCGCCATGGGCATTCAGCGCTTCTACGGTCGGCCGGTGTCCTGGCGCGTCATGGCCGCGACGGGAATTCTCAGCCTCAGCGGCGTCGTGTTCTTCATGGTCGCATACGATCACATGCAGCTGCGCATGCTCAGCTACTCGCTCGGTCAGGCGCTGCCGCTGGCGCTGTCGCTGCGTTTGCTGCTATCGCCGCCGGAAGGCCGTGCCAGCCCGGGAGCCCGGCTCTCCGGCATCGTGATCATCACCATCATCGCGATCTTCGCGGCTCGTGCGATCGGCAATCTGCTCGGCGGCGATTTCTCGTCGGTCGCCGGAGGGCAGTCTCATGCCGTCATGGTGCTGGGGCTCCTGTTCCTGTCGATGACGCTCAATTTCGGTTTCCTGCTGATGGCGATGGACCGCCTGCGCAACGAAGTTGCCGACCTCGCGCTGCTCGACGATCTCACCGGTGTCGCCAACCGGCGGCATCTGTTGCAGCGGCTGGTCGAAGAATGCGCCCGCTCGGAGCGCAGCAACGAGCCGTTCTCGCTGCTGGTGATCGATCTCGACGGCTTCAAGGCCGTCAACGACACCCATGGTCATGCCGCGGGCGATGCCTGCCTCCAGCACTTCACTCTGATGGCGCAGACGCGCTTGAGGCCCGGCGACATGCTCGCCCGCACCGGTGGCGACGAATTCTGCGTCGTGCTGCCGTCGTCAACCTTGCGCGAGGCGGCTGCGATCGCCCGCCGCGTGCTCGAGGTCTGCCGCCAGGATGCCGTCAACTGCACCGGCATCGACATTCCGATCGCGATCTCGATCGGGGTGGCGCAGTGGGACCGCGGCGTCGGCCAGTTTCCGGACCGCCTGATCGCACATGCCGACCACGCCCTCTATGCGGCCAAGAAGAACGGCAAGAACGACTTTGCCATCCACGATCCGGCGCCGCCGCTCATGCCTGACCCGATCGGTCCAGGTGAGGCCTTGCGCAAATTCGCGTAGGGGCGTGCTAACGTCGGGTCCGCATTGGACCCGCATGATGATCTCTCGCCTGCTCGCGGCCATTCTCGCCGCCCTCATTCCGATCGCACCTGCCGCCGCGACCGACGCCGAACTCGCAAAGCTCGCGCGCGCCTCCGGCACGCCTGACATCCCCGGCCTGAAGATGGTGTGGCTGGCGCCATGGGGGGACGTCGGCAACGCAAAACCCTGGCGCAACATCATCGTGCACCAGACCGAGGGACCGGCAGGTTCGGCGCGCGGCGGTGCGCAGGAGCAGGCTAAGAATCCCAAGCGTCGCGGCGTCACATTGTGGGTGGAGACCGACGGCACTGTCTATTGGGCGGTCGCGGAAAACCTGGTGCCGACCCATGGCGACGGCGCCAACCGCAACGACAACAAGTACATCGACAACAAGCCGACCTATCGTCAGGTGGTGCGCGACAATTCGATCGGCGTCGAGTTCGCCGGCAACTATCCCGACGTCACCACGGGCCCGACCGCGGCGCAGGTCGCGGCGTGGAAGATCCTCGTCCAGATCCTGCGCGCGCGCTACGGGATCCCGCTCGACCGCGTCTATGCGCACAACTGGATCGACTACAAGGACGCCCGCTATTGCGAAGGCTGCTGGCTCGCGACGCTGGCGCGGGTTTGGGGGGAGTAGAGTTAGCGAGGCGCCGGCGGTGCGCTCTTCCCTTCTCCCCTTGCGGGAGAAGGTGGCGCAAAGCGCCGGATGAGGGGTTGTCTCCGCGAATGACGATGTGAGAGATGCGCTCGCGGAGGCGACCCCTCACCCGTCTCGCTTCGCGAGCCACCCTCTCCCGCAAGGGGAGAGGGGAAAAGCAACTACACCGGCTCTGACATCCACCCGAACAACCGCCGGATCAAGCCCGGCCGGCGCGGCACTTCCGGCGGGTCATCCGCCGCGAGCACGCGCTTGAAGAAGTAGTCGAGGAACACCATGTCGTTCGGCTCGGTGACCGTGAATGTCTCGTCGCCGAAGTAGACGCTGTAATTGAAGAAGAACGGACCCATCAGCGGGATCGTCGCGGTCGAGGCATAGTCCTTCGAGATCACGAACTCCGACGGCTCGAGCCCGTGCTCGCGCATCGCCTGCTCGACCAGCGGCAGCTTGCGCATGAACTGGGCGGAGAAGCCGCCGACGGTGGATTGCAGGATGATCGACACGGTGAGTGTCCGTTCTCTTGATGCTGTCGGTCCAATGTTTTTGGTCGGCCGACCGGCAGTGCGGGTTCAAGGCAGAGCCACAACCCCCACCGTCATCGCCGGTTTAGCCGGGCGATCCAGTATTCCAGAGACCTGCATTGGAGATTTCGCTCTTGCAACGAGCGCTGCGGCGTACTGGATGCCCCGCCTGCCGCCTACGCCAAAAGCTTCGGCGCCCCCGAACCTCAACCTCGGCGAAGCCTTGGCGTAGCCGGGTCGCGTGGCATGACGGCGAGAGTTGCGCCCAACAAAAAAGCCGGCGTTGCCGCCGGCTTTCTGTCTCTTGTCGATCCGCCAATCTCTGGCGCTAAAAACCTCGCGCTTAGAGCGCGGCTTCCAGCGCAGCCTGTTCGGCCTTTGCGATCGTGCCCTTGACTGCGGACTGCACCTTCTCGAAGGCGCGGACCTCGATCTGGCGGACGCGCTCGCGCGACACGCCGAACTCGGCGGCAAGGTCTTCCAGCGTCATCGGCTCATCGGCGAGGCGGCGGGCCTCGAAGATGCGGCGTTCGCGCGGGTTGAGCACGCCCATGGCGCCGTTCAGGGCGTCGCGGCGGTGATCATACTCCTCGTGCTCGGCCAGCATGGCTTCCTGGTTGGGCGAATTGTCGACCAGCCAGTCCTGCCATTCGCCGGCTTCGCCGTCGTCGCGGATCGGAGCATTGAGCGACGCGTCGCCACCGAGGCGGCGGTTCATGTCGACCACGTCCTGAGCCGTGACGCCGAGGCGCTTGGCAATGATGGCCACCTGGTCGGGGCGGAGATCGCCTTCGTCCAGCGCGGAAATCTTGCTCTTCGCCTTGCGCAGGTTGAAGAACAGCTTCTTCTGGTTCGCGGTGGTGCCCATCTTCACGAGCGACCACGAACGCAGGATGTACTCTTGAATCGACGCCTTGATCCACCACATCGCGTAGGTGGCGAGACGGAAGCCCTTCTCGGGCTCGAACCGCTTCACCGCCTGCATCAGGCCGACATTGCCTTCCGAGACGACCTCGGAGATCGGCAGGCCGTAGCCGCGATAGCCCATGGCGATCTTGGCCACGAGACGGAGATGGCTGGTGACGAGTTGGTGCGCGGCGTCACGATCATCGTGCTCGCGCCAACGCTTGGCGAGCATGTATTCCTGCTGGGGTTCCAGCATCGGAAACTTGCGGATCTCGCCGAGGTAACGGGAAAGGCCGGATTCGCCATTAAGGACCGGCAGGGTAGCTGTACGGGCCATAGTGCGCCCTCCAAACAGGTTCAGGCCCCCGATAGCGGCGGGCCAGGCAGACGACCGCTTGGTTAAAGCCGATCGGTGCTGCGATGTTCCGCGTTGGTCTTCAACGCAAGCGCAATATACTCCATCGGGAGGCAAAAAGGGAAGGATTGCTGACGTCACGTCCGCGTGTGGCAGCTATAACTTTTTGTAATGTAAAGCATTTCTGAAGCGGCCTGCGTCATAGCGCCGCTTTCAGGGCCCCCTGAAGGAGAAGCAAATCCTCCGGCAGAGGCGCTTCCCAGTGGAGTAATTCTCCAGTCCTCGGGTGCTCCAATACCAGCAGGTAAGCGTGTAGGGCCTGCCGCCCCAGCGCGGCCAGGACGGCCTGCGACTCGGAGCCCAGCTGGTTTGCCTTGGTCTTGAAATGCGGGCCGTAGACGGCATCGCCCATCAGGGGGTGGCCGATATGGGCGAGGTGGACGCGGATCTGGTGGGTGCGCCCGGTCTCGAGCTCGCAGGCGAGCAGCGTCGCGATCGGCTTGCCGTCGCGCCCGGCAAAACTCTCCAGAAGCTCCCAATGCGTCACGGCCTCACGGCCGCCCTGGCGCACCGCCATCTTCTCGCGCGCATGCGGGTGGCGGTCGATCGGCGCGTCCACGGTGCCGCGATGACGGCCCGGCAGCCCCCAGGCGAAGGCCATGTAGCCGCGGCGCATCGGCCCGGTGCGGCCGTGATCGGCGAATTGCGCGGTGAGCGAGGCATGCGCGAGGTCGTTCTTGGCGACCACCATCAGCCCGGTGGTGTCCTTGTCCAGCCGGTGCACGATACCGGGCCGGCGCACCCCGCCGATGCCCGACAGCGATGAGCCGCAATGGGCGATCAGCGCATTCACCAGCGTGCCGGTCTCGTGGCCCGCCGCGGGATGCACCACCAGCCCTTTCGGCTTGTTGAGGACGACGATGTCGTCGTCCTCGAACACGATATCGAGGGCGATATCCTCGCCTTTCGGCTCCGGCGGGGCCGCTTCCGGCACGTCGATTGTGATCGTATCACCGGAGGCGACGTGATAAGCGGGGTCCCGGATCGCGGCGTCCCTGAGGCTCACCGCGCCCGCCAGAATCAGGGCTTTCAGCCTCGATCGCGACAGCTCGGCAAGGTGCACCGCCAGCACGCGGTCGAGCCGGGTCGAGCCCTCGGAGCCTTCGACGACAACCTCCAACCTTTGCGCAGAGCCAGAATTTTCCATGACGACGTCTGATACCGTTGTTCCCGAACCGAGCCCCGAGCAGGCCGCGCTGTTCGCGCGGGTGCGGCGGATGATGCTGATCGCGGGGTTGACCACGGCGCTGGCAATCTGCGCCGTGCTGATCGCGGTGGGCTACCGCCTTTTCAAGTCGGAGGGAAGGGCGCCCGAGCCGGCCGGCGACGTCATTGCCACCCTGCCTAAGGGCGCCAAAATCGTCTCGAGCGGCGTGGCCGGCGACCGGCTCGTGATCACGCTCGACATCGGCGGCGTCACCGAGATCCGCACCTTCGACGCCCACACCTTGCGGCCGGCCGGAAAGCTGAAATTTGCCAATGAGCCGTGAGTCCGGCCCCGGAACTCGCCGCCATCGTCGTCCTGGCGAAGGCCAGGACCCATAGCCACCGAATCCGCTTGCGTGAACGAGATCGTCGCTCCGATCTGCCTTAACCATCCGCATTCGAGCTAATGGGTTCGGCTTCCGCCGGGACGACGCCAAGCAGAGGTCCAAAACCCCGCGATCCCCGCTTGCCGCCGGCAAAATTCGAGGCTATGTCCTCTCCCTCACGCTCCCTTCGTCTAGCGGTTAGGACGCGGCCCTCTCAAGGCTGAAACAGGGGTTCGATTCCCCTAGGGAGCGCCAGCGCCGTCCTCTTCATTTTGAATTTCCTTGCTTTTTTACCCCATTCCCCAAACTTTCAGAGGGGGTTTGGGGAATTCTGTTCGCCTTGTGGTCTTCTAGCTTCGATATTGCCCGCCGACCCCCTCGACGACGATCAGCCTCGCGCGTGTAACGTTCTGCTTCTGCCAACGTCAGGTGCCCCAGCGCTGCCATGATGTCGTGGGCGGTCGCGCCGGCGTCAGCCAGAAGACGCCCGAAGGTCTTACGCAAGCCATGGGGCCGACAGTCGAGCGGAAGTCCCGCTTCGGTCATCGCCCCTCGCATCCACCCGCTAAAGCCGTCCACAGTGAACGGCTTACCCCACTCAGTGGTCAAAATGCAGAAATGTCGGCGGGGCAGCGCCGCCAGGGCTTCTCGCAGCGACTGCGCCTTATCAACGACTACGGGAACGCCGGTCTTGCGCCGGGTATACGCAAAATCATCGGCGTCGGCCTGCACCCACGTTATCAGATGTGTGTCGACGCGTGCGGTACCCACATTGAGCATCAGTTCATAAGCGGCGCGCTGCTTCGTGCCGACCGTCCAACGCTCCTCAAAAGCCTTCATCTCGGCGTCCGTCCAAGCGCGAATCTCCTTCGACCGACCGCGCTTGATGCCATCGGACGGATCGACCGCAATCCACTTGAGGTCGTCCTTCGCGTGACGAATTAAGATACGAAGCTTTTTAAGGGTGTCGATCTTTGCGCCTGGCCTATTGCGAAGCGGCTTGAGAATTTTCTGCTCAATACGATCCTTCGTGAGGCCAGCGACTGCGCGATGGCCATGATCGCGCCTGATCTGGTCCAAACGGCTACGATAGCCGCTCTTGCTGCCATCGCCGAGCGACGCGAAGGCATCACTACTCAAGTAGGATGTCACGAGCGCGCCGATTGAGCGTAACGCATCCTTGGCAATCGCTGCCCTGGCCGCCGCTTGGCCCGCAACGGCAGCGGCGTAGGCGAGTCTAAATTCGTCTGAATCAGGATTACCAGGGAGCTTAGTTCGCGCTCCCTTGCCGACGCGATACGAAAGGTAAACGCGGCCACTGACGATGTTCTTGTCGACGTTCGGCGGCAATTTGCGACGCATCACTAATCATCCCAGCCTTCGTTTGAAATGCCGTTATCATCGCCGTCCAAAGGCAGCCCATCTATTGCTTGATCGAGCAGTCTCACGTCCCACGCCTTTCGCCCGGCCGTAAGGAGCCGCGGCTTAGGCATCCGCCCCTCCCGCACCATGATGTCGAATGTGTTCGGCGCGACTGATACATAGGCGGCAGCAGCCTCGCGCCCGATTAAACGGGGGGCAAGCGTCGGAGGCAGGGCGAACTGGCGCGCCATAGGCTCAGTCCCCAGCCTTGGACCGGCGAGACGAAGCAAGGGGCTGGCGTACTTCGCGCGAGCTTAGCTTTGCGTGGCCCGGCCTGAAGCTCTTCTTGCCGTCAATCTCCAATTCGGAATCGGCAATTGCCATTCCCCCCAGTGCAGCGCGCGATAAGTATAGCAAATTTACGCTGATGCTAATTGCGCGGTCCCGCAGCATGGCTTCCGCACTAGTTCGGGAAGTAAGCAGCTCAACCTTCACCTTGCCGGACGAGATAGCAGGAGGTCGAATATTCAATACGGGGTAGTCAGTTCGGCCTGGCCAAATCTTTCGCTCTATTTTTGAAACCAACTCAGAAGGCCACAAGACTTCTCTTTTGGTCAGCGGAACCTGAAAGAGCTCTTCGAGGAGCGGCGCCGCTTTCATCGCGGCATCGACCGCGAGTTGGGCAGACAAGCCTGAGCGCGTTAAATCATTAACGAGGCTTACAACGAAGATGTCGATGATTGAAAACTTATTCCACTTGCCGCCGCCGGAAGTTTCAGGAAAAAGGCCATTTCGGTTGCGCCACGCGCGAAAAGTGTCTGACGCGCAGCCTGCTCCTGCGATGAGGGTCGACGTGAAATAAAGTTTGTCGGTGACAAGCACGACAGCAAAGAACCTTTCTCAGAATCGTTGCGATTGTAACACTTTTAAAAATCGTGACAAGCGTCTCACTTTGGATCGCTGGGCGACCCTGCTGACAATATTCATTCGATATGTCAATGTCTTAGGATGGGGCGCCTATCATTGAACGGACTTGTATAACTTGGCAGCTGCCAAACGGCGCTTAGCTCCGCAATGCTTTTCTGAGAATTCGAATGTCACGAGGCGTAACGTCGGTTTGAATCCTTTTCGCTCCCCCAACGCTCGTACGACCTCGCCGGTCGAAGCTTTACAGAGCAAGGGAAGGCGCCGAATTCGAATACTTAACCGTTCCATTTCAGGCCCGTGCTTTGCCTGATATTTCTCTCGCGCAAGATCAGCGAGCTTACTCCAGGTATGCGAGCGGGCTTGCGCCCCTTCGGACCGCTCAAATTATCCATCGAGAGACAGATCGAAAACACTTTCTCTACGGCGGCTTGGACGATGGCGGCCGCATCGGATTTCGCAAATCGAATGTTATGGACGTTCAATGGTGCGGGGTAATGTTCGTTCGCTGCCGCGTGGAACCACAAGGATACGCGAGGCGCGCTAGGTGTTCAATTCCTTCCCGCTCGTCGGGCGGATCGTCACGCGCAAGCGCACTGAGGACGATGCTGGCAAACCCGCACAAGATGGAGGTTCGCAATAAGCCCCCATGGGGGTTTTGCCCCTTGGCACCCACAAGCAGGACCTGGAGAATTCACCTCCGGACCTACACGACATAGACGAACGTCCGCCATTCAATTGCGCTCAACCGAGCCTCCAAGCTTCCCGGAGACCCCATGGTCGGCCTCTTACCGGTGAACACGCGCGGGAGATTTCTCTCTCCCTGCACCCATCGACCGAAAGGGCGTTTCACCGCCCCTAGTTAGCGAGGACGTGGCGGAGCCGTTGTGCGATGCACCCTGCCTCGCGGAACTCTCGTGTATTTCGGAATTGCTTGTGCTACTTTTGCGCGCATTTTCCCGAAGGAATGACTATGGCGTTGGATGAAACTTCTTTTGCGCATGGCACCGTCTGGGTTCGCGCGGACTTCCACCTCCACACGAGGGCGGACAAGGAATTCAAATATACCGGCGATGAGAACGCATTCGTCAGCGCGTATGTTGACGCCCTGCAAACGGCGGGCATAGGCCTTGGCGTCATCACCAATCACAACAAGTTCGACATGAACGAGTTCAAGGCGCTGCGCAGGCGCTGTCGGAAGGAAAACATCGGTCTCCTGCCTGGCGTCGAATTGTCCGTTGCAGACGGCGGAAATGGCGTTCACACCCTCATCGTGTTCTCGGACGAGTGGCTGACAACGGATGGCGATCTTATCAATCAATTCCTCGGTAACACGTTTTCAGGCCGGTCCAAGGCCCAATATGAACAGGAGAACGGACGGTCCAATGACAATCTGATCGAAACCCTGAAGAAACTCGAAGCGTTTGACCGCGATTTCTTTATCGTGTTCGCGCACGTCGAGGCGGATAGCGGCCTGTGGGCGGAACTGGATGGAGGGCGGCTCGGTGAATTATCGAAGCACCCGCTGATTCAGAAGTACTGCCGTGGCTTTCAAAAGGTGCGTACCCGCGACGCAGGCCCGAAATCTCGCCAAAAGGTCTTGGGATGGTGGGAAAAATATCCCGCCGAACTGGAGGGCTGTGACGCCAAAAAGATCGACGAAATCGGGCGCGGCCAGCAGTGTTTCCTCAAGATCGGAGATTTCGGTTTTGATGCGGTCAAGTTTGCACTTACTGACTTCCCATTTCGCGTCACGACACAGCGGCCAAAAACGTCTCATTCACATGTCAACGCTATTCGGTTCGAAGGCGGCCTCCTCGATGGCATTCGCGTGCCGTTCTCACCGGAGATGAACTGTCTCATCGGCATTCAAGGTAGCGGAAAATCATCAGTTTTGGAATCCTTACGGTTCGCACTCGACATATCGTTCGGCGACGAGTCAGCAGATACCGACTATAAGAATGATTTGCTTGATCACGTTCTTAAAAGCGGCGGTAAGGTTATCGTCGAGGCGACCGACCGGCACGGAACGGAGTACGAGGTTCGTCGCATTCTTGGTCATGATCCAGACGTTTACGTAGACGGTGTCTTACGTCCCGGCGTTGCGGTCCGTGAGACGGTTATCTGCAGGCCGCTTTATTTCGGTCAGAAAGACTTGTCCGCCGCAGGAAAGGGTTTTGGCCAAGATCTCGTCGAGAAGTTGGTTGGTGCGTCTCTGAAAGATGTACGTGAAACCGTTGAATCTATCGGGGAGGCCTTGGAACGTGCAGCAGAAGACCTGCTAACCGCTCAGAGCGACGCGGAGCTTTTAGCGACGCGCGAAGCTGATCTCGCAAACGTCGATTACCGCTTGGAACAGTTCGAAAAGCACGGTCTCAAAGATAAGTTAGAAAAGCAGGTCGAATTCAAGAACGACGGCGCATTTTGCGTCAACGTGAACGAAGTTGCGGAGGAATGGCGTGAAGGCCTGGAAGAAGCAATTTCAAACGCTGACGAAACGATGGAAGATCTGGAAATCCCAGAATCCAAGGCGAACGCCGCGTATTTTACAAAATATGACGCCAAACTGAAGGCGCTCAAGAAAACAGTCAGCGATGCCAAGGGCGTGCTGAAGAACGTAGAGAAGGCACAGACAGACCTCTTAGCCGAACATAGCACCTTCGCTAGGAACGCCGACGGACTCAAGGAAGAATTTGCAAAGACCGAGCGCACCATTGCGAAGGCGCTCTCGGATGGGGGCGTGCCCGCTATTAAGCCGGACGCCTACGTTAAGCTCACCGAGCAGCAGAAAACGCTGAAGAAGCAAATAGCCGATCTCACGAAGAAAAGCGCGAAAGAAGCATCCCGTCGTGGCGCCGTCCTCTCGCTAATAGCCAAATTGAACGACGTATGGCTCGAAGAATACAAGATAATCTCCCGCGAGCTGAACAAGATCAATACAGCGCAGGGCGCGTTGCAAGTTCAACCGGACTTCAAGGGCGACAAATCCGCATTTCGCGACGAAATGATCGAGATGTTCAAAGGCACCGCAATTCGGAAAGAAGCATTCGCCGAGATAACCGATAAGTACAAGGACTTCGGGGCTATTTACAGAGACCTTGAGAAGGCCTCCACTGCGGCAAAGGCAAAAGCGGAATTGTTCGCAGATACTTTCCGCAAAAACCTTGCGCAGCTACTCACGTATCAAGTTCCCAACAGTTTTGTCGTGACCTATCACGGCAAGCCTCTGAAATCACACTCGCTCGGCCAACGCGCATCCGCAATGATGTTGTTTCTGCTCACGCAGAATGAAAACGACCTCCTTCTGATCGACCAACCAGAGGACGACCTCGACAGTCAGACAGTATACGAAGAAGTCGTGAAGCTGGTGCGTGAGATCAAAAAAGAACGGCAGTTCATTCTCGCAACGCACAACGCTAATTTTCCGGTTTTGGGGGACTCGGAGATCGTCGCGGCGTGTGCCTACGAAGAGACCATCTCGGTCGTTGCGGGTAGCATTGATACCAAGGAGTCTCAGGGAAAGATCGTCAGTATCATGGAAGGCGGTAAAGAAGCCTTCGAGCGCCGCAAGACCATCTATGAAATCTGGGACGCCGCAGATGTCTGATTTCGGCGGAACTGATGGGTAGGCGTGACATGACAAAGTCGACCGGTGACGACAAAGCTGTAAGCAAATTCAAGCTGGCTAATCTCATACCCGGTGACATCCTGTTTTGCACCGATCCCGATGGACGCGAATCAAAAGCCATCCGAACAGCCACAGGTAGCCCGTTCAGTCACGCGGCGATTTATAAAGGGGAATTGAATTTCCTGGAAGCAGCCGATTACGGGGTGAGCAATTTCAATTACCTCCGGTTCGGCATAGCATCGAAGTCGAACGTAGCGGTCTATCGATTGAGAACCACGGACGACTCGGAATCCTTTGCTGCCAAGGCATCGATAACCGTTGAGAAATACCGTGAGCTCGATTACTGGACGCCGGGCGCGGTAATGTCGGCCTTCAAGAGGCTACGCAGATTGGGGGCGTGGACTGGATTATGGCTACCAGCGAGAGAGAAGGGCTTTTTTTGCTCATATCTGGTCGCACAATCCTATGACGATGCGGGACTCGCGTTGTGTCCAGGCCTCAAGACACATGAAATTCATCCGGGCGACCTTCTTAAATCCCCCTATCTGGAAAATGTGTCCCACATGACAATCGTTGATCTTCCTGCTTGGGATACGCGCGCCGACGTCCTCGATGGCCATGGTCGCGAGTCGCCATTCCAACGTTACACGACCGCCCGAAAACATATTCTGACTGATATCCAGAAGCTGATGGCGAACTCCGGGTTGGCGAAGCCGGCGACGCTGGACGACGTTCTGCAAATTATCATGTTGGACGAAGATGCCGAACGGCAGAAGTCCGTTGACGATAAGGTCAGCGAGCAGCTCGAGATGAGTGGCTTCGCCGCACTAACATTAGCGCACACGTCCATCATCGAGGGTGACGAACCCGGGACCATAAACGGGGTCGCCTATTCGGAATTGCCACTGGACGTTCTTAAGGCAACGATTGCGAACCACGAATTCCTCAAGGAAAAGTGGGAAATACGCCTCGGTGATGTGGAAGGGGAACGCGCGGCGGGAAAGGAGCTGCGCGAAAAGATCCCGCTCGAAATCCTCGGAGTATGGGATCGGCATCTGGAAAACTTCGGGACAGCGCTCGAGAATGCGCTTTCTTTGATTGAGGGGACGATTAAGGATCTCAATGCAGAACTTAGTAAGCGCGGGAATAAATAGTGCCAACTCATTCAATGTTTCCGGTGTCGAGTTTGACATATCCATATCGATGGGCCAGCTCAGCCAACGCGCAACCGCAAAATTGCGCTTCCTTCTGTGGCTTTTTTGCCGTTGCGGAGAGCCCAATCCTCGCAGGTGAATCCGCTGTTGGCGGTGGTGAGGATCGTACCTGTCTCCGCCGATAGTCTCTGCAAAACGGCAAGGAAAAGGCCGGAGACTTTTCCCGATTTCCGCGTGGAGTTCGGCAAACCCACGCACCGGAGACGAGTGCAATTGCGCCAACCCGCGATTTCCAGCCCATTCGCGTGTCTCTTGGGAAGTCTCTCCGGAAGCCGGAATGCGTGGCTGGGGCGGCAGGTATCGAATCACAAATTCCGCTATGGCCATTTGTTGCTTGAGCGAGAGGGATGCAAACCGCTTCTCCCAATGAGCGCTCGGTTTGCCGGAAAATGCCGTACTAGACCGATTCGAGGGGTACTAAGATTCGGAGAAAATCGGTTCTCCGGGCTTCTCGAAGGCCTTTTTTTATCCGCTGTAGGATTTCTCCGGCGAGGAAAATGCGGAAGACGACCGGATTTTCGACCTGTCTCCACATCGAAGTACGAGATGACTTTGGCGGGCTGGCGGAGGGAGAGAATCTCGAAAGAAACTTGCTCGACTGCTGCGCCTCAGGTGCCCTCGGGTGAAGCTAAAATATTGCTCCAAGGCTCCCCGCTGAGGTCCCATTAGAAGGGGGAGAGAGAGAGAGAGAGAGAGAGAGATTGGAGGAAGTTGCTCCGCCCGCCTCGCACCAGTGCGATCGGTCCGCGAAGGCCATCCAATCTACCAGCAATCCCTCCGAACAACCGGGTGCCGATGCCTGTAGCGCGCCGACAGCGAGTAAGTTAATCGCGTTCCTACAGTGATCGACGCTCCGTCGGGTGGCTGGCATTGCCCAAGCTGAACTCCGAGCCGATCGTCCCGAGAGCCTGCAATGTTATAGCAATGCCAAGGGCGCACGTAGAAGGCTGGACTTTCGGCGCGACATCATTGCCGTGTTTGACGGGCCGCAGATAGGGTTTCCTGTGTTCGGTACCTTGTCGCGTCTTTTCGGTCAGCTGACACAATCGTCTAGGCGTTCAGCGGTATGGTTGGATAGAGCGAGATGTAGCCACGTTTCGTGGCATTGACGGCGAGATTGCGTAAAGCCTCTCTCGACGACATCAGCGAGTGGCCTGTGAGATGCATCATCGGTGGCTATCTCTTTGATCGCTGCTGGATAGAGCAGAACATCTGACCCAATCGCACCCCTAAGCTATTGTGAACCAATTCACTTGACCGCAACCATTGATTGGATTGGAATAGATTTGTCCCTTTAAAGAATTTGGAGAGGGAACATGATTGATGTTCAGCGTCATTTCGATCCGAGGAGCATCTCGGAGAGTTCGATCCTCGAACCTGCGGCGCGAGAGACCACCGATACCCAAATTAGGCGGTTAGTCGGACTTTTACGTGAGCGCCAGCCCGGCGGTCTGTCACAAGTATTCGCGCCGTTTCTCGAAAGGCGGGACGAGGCTCTCGCCGGAGAAATTTCAGCCAAAGGCGCCAAAGTCATCGAAGAGTACGATGATTTTATCTTACGAACCCTGTCCACACGCTACGATGCGCTTGACATCGCGGTGGGTCACACAAGCTTCGCCGTGGCGGAGATTGATGGGTTAGGTGTTATTTCATACGCGAACGATCGTCTTAGAGCGGACCTTCCCGATGCACTTGGACGAGATTTCGCCTCGCTTTTCGGGCCACGATCTGCCCGTGTACGGGCCGCTCTGGCCGCGCAAAAGCGGGAAACCCTGCGTTTAGATCTGCACCGTGGCAATCTACCTTCTATTCATCTACGGGGGGAACTCGGTCCCCTTACCGACGAGTACGGTCGATCTGGGGCATACGCACTTCTTCTCAGCGTAGAGGAGGAGGAAGCGCGTTTTGATACTCTGCCCGATGGGATCCTAAGGCTCGATCCCGAGGGCAGTATCGTCTTTGCGAACGAACGCGCAGAACAGCTGATTGGAAAGAGCCGAATTGAATTGCAAGGTCGCCGAGGGGCCGGCTTGTTCGCGAGCTCCGATTCAAAAGATGCGCAAAATATTCCGGACTGGTTCAAATCACCCGACGGCCGAAAGGAAAGAGCAGAACTCATATTGTTAGATGGACGGCATACTCCAGTCCGCGTAACGGCTGCTCCCTCGTTTGATACTGCCGAGAGCTCCTCCGGTGCAATTATCACTATTGTCCCGATGGCGGAGGAGCTCGTCCGGGCAGAATTGCAGCAAGTACTGAGTGTCCCGAACTACAGGCCCGAAGAGCTTGTTCTCGGGGTTATGAAGGCAGTTCGAACGATCGTGCCTTACGATCTCGCCACCTTCGGAGTGTACACCGATGACATGAGATACCACAAAACTCTTGTAGTGCATCCGACCCCTGACTGGAAATGGACAACTGCCTGGTTTCCACTAGGAGAAAAAGTTCACGAATTTCTCCTGAGCGACCACACGTGGGGCAGTGATCTTCATGCCACGGCGATCGACCTGACGCCGGGCATCGAGGAGGACCTTGTCCTGCAAAATATCGTCAAGAGCGGGATGAAAGGCTACGTCACGCTTCCGATAGCTGGCGGAGGGAAACGAATCCGAGCGTCATTGACCTTACTTTCCGAGAAGTCTGACCTCTACGACGGGCTAGAAATTGCGCGCATGCGGGATCTGGGGGTCGAGAAAGCCCTACTGGTCGCCGAGGCGAACCTGTTGCGTCGACGCGAAGAAGGAGTCCGAATACTCCAAAAGCGACTTACCGACGCAGACAGACATGAGGAACTAGCGAAGTGCTTGGGAGACGGTATTGCCGATTGTTTTGGGTGGGATTACGTCGCCGTCTTTTCAGTCGACCGAAGAGATAATCTGTTTCACATCATCTACCAATGCAACCGCACCAACACCCCAGATGTTGATTATAACTATACTCAGCCACTAACTGAAGGTCTTTTAGGTGCGGCGCTGCGGGATAATGCTGCCTTGGCCGAGCCAGACATCGAGGCTGGCCCTCAGTTTGGCTACAAGCCGGTCATTCCCGACCGGCGCTCCGCCTTGGCATTTCCGATCCGCGTCGTTCAACAGTCCCCGAAGCCCCGTCGCAACGAGATCGAATGGATGCTGTCGGTCGAATCCCCCATGAAGAACGCGTTTCAAGGGCCCGACATGGTCGCGCTGACCGACGTGTTGACGCAATGCGAGGAGCTGCTACGGCGGCGTTGGATGAAAGCCGTCCAAGTTTGTCTGCTGGACACAGTAGAGCAGGCTGTCGTCGTCGTCGACCGCGCCGGACTTTTACGCCTGACAAATCGATGGGCAGACGCCCTATTCGGCAGACCAGCGGGCTCGCTGCTGGGTAAGCGCCTTGCAGACTTTGGCGCACAGGATCCCGATCGCCGGCTGCTCAGCTCGACCGCCCCAGTTGCGCAAGCAACCTTGACGTTATGTATCGATACCGCCGTCTATGTCCCAACATCGGCTAGTCAGAGGCCCTTGCACGATGATTACGGCCATTGTCTCTGGCTCTTTACCGACCTTCGCCAAGAGCCGCAGCAGAGCGACCTGAGCTATCTCGAAGAAACCGTAAACGAGGTCGCCCAGCATGTCCGCTTACCACTCATGATGGCAAAGAATCTGCTCAACAAGGCAGTTGCAGCCAACAATGTTGGAGGCCCCAACGATAGCCTTGAAGCCGCTCTTCGTCAGCTTGATAAAGCAGACCTGACTTATGAGCGGCTCGCCAACACTTTGGCGATACGACACGAACCCGATCGGCCAAGGCAGCTGTTCGATGCGTTGGACGTGCTGAGAGATGCCATCTTTGATCTTCCTCGAGACGATTTCAGCTCGTGCGAACTGCTCGGGCTTCCATTGCAAGGCAAGATTCTGCCCTTTTACTTGTTCGGCTGGCCCGAGCAACTGAGGTTCGCTTTCAGATCTGTGCTAGGCTACGCGCTGTTCAGACGCCCGTACACATCGAAGGTCCAAGTAAGTGTTGAGCAGCTCGCTGACCGCAGAATCCGTATCAGCCTGTCAGTCCCAGGCTTCGACAGGGTGGAAATGGCGACTTCTGTTACGCGTAACGGCCAATCGGATCTGGCTGGGCAACAGGCTCAAGAAAACGCATCTCTGGCATTAAGAACGGTCGAAATTGCAGTCCACCGTCACGACGGCAAGCTGTCAAAGTGTATCGATCATTCAACGCTTACGTTTGCCATTGAGCTGCAAGCAACGGATCTGGGAACCGGTCTGCAATCCAGGGAGACGACAGTAGAGTAGGAGTTTGTGTTATGGCCATTAAATTTCTCCTAGTCTGTTCCGATTGTAATTTGCAGTTTGCAATCAAGGAAGCACTTGGGTCAGCAGGCGATATTGACCTTATAGCGATCGATGCTGAGACTGCTTGCGCAAAACTAAGTGAGACTTCATCTGACACGGTCTTGCTGCTCGACGCTCAATTACCGCGTCGTTCGGGTGGCCCCTTGGATAGGCAAGAGCAATCGGCACTCTGGCTTGTGCAAGAACTAAGAAAGTCGGGCATAGCAACGCCGGCTCTTTTCATCACTTCGCGCGAAGTCGGGATCTTCGAACTCGACGAATATTGCACCCCGGACAATCGGGCGATCGCGTTGCCGCAATTGCGACTTACGCCTACGTTGCTGCAACGGTTTCTCGACATGCTGCTGGGTCGGCCTACGTCCCCTGAAAAAACGTGGAATGTCATCGAGCTTGAGGTCCAGCGCACCTCTGTGAAGTGTTTGCTGGGCAACCGCGGGGGTGAGATGATAGCGTGGGCGGAGGCATCCACCCGCATGTATTCCGCCGTTCACCAGCTCGCCATTAAGTACGCGATGCCACCCTTCATGCCTGGTTGGGCGCGCCGAATTCATGACGATGGCTCTTTGCTATTTCAACAGCTCATCATCGCGACCCTTGGTCAAGGTCTCTTTGCTCACGTGGAGCGCTCAGCCGGAGGGCTACGCAATTTGGCTTTTCGCTTTCGCGTCGAGGACGCTTCACTCTATTGCGCTCCTTTCGAAGCCACCGTTCGCCTCTCGGGTCTTCCGTCAATAGGCACCGACGTCGATTTTACTCAGGATCCATTCGTGCTGATCAATGCTCCTATTGCGCGACGAATGAGAGCCGCAAAGCTATCGACCACATCGCAGGGAGAGCTGCGTGCCGCGAAGGTTCTCTTCATCCGTTCTCAGGTCGGCGAGAGCCGAGCCGGGGCGACTGGCTGGGATATAGCGCGCGTGCCGGAGCGAGACCCGGAAAGTGGCCGGTTCAAACTCAACAGTTTCGAGTTTCGCCGACTCGAAAACATAGATCGAGAGCGCGACGATCTCAAATCGCTGGCGGAAAAGGACTGCACCGTCTTCACCTTGGAGGTATTCGATCTATCCGCGATTGCCGACCCCCGGGGATCCGAAGATCTGCTCATGGAGAAGCTCACGCTAAACAGGTACGACGTTGTTCATTTTGCTGGACACTCGTTGACAACGAGGGATGGCCTGACCTTGCTGGTATTACCGGGTGGAAAGCCGGGCCAGGCCGAAGGGGTGTCCATTCACACCTTCGCCGAAGGGGCCGCAGCCGCAGGCGCCAAGTTAGTTTATCTCTCATCATGTCAGGGGAGTTCCGCGAACGCGGTAGCTAATCTTGCCCAGCGGGATGTTGCTCATATCATCGGCTTTCGCTGGGACGTCGATGATGAACGAGCGGCAGACTTCGCCAAACACTTCTACAGCGACCTGTTCGGCAGAGAATCGAGCACCATTTGCAACGCGTTCAGGACGGCTTGCCGTGGCGTCTATGAGCCAATGCAGATCGAGGCGTCTCCGATCTGGGCATCCCCAATTCTTGCCTGCAGCCCCGACAACTGGGCTGCCCAGTCTTTTCGCGAGGCGGTCAGCATGGGGGCTCGTGTATGAAGCGAACCAACTGCACCGCGTGCGTCGAACTGACTCGCGGCAGCCAGTGAATAGAGGAGGCCTCTGGTCAAGCGGCCGAACCTTTCGGGAGATCTCGCGATATCGACTACTCGCATTAATCGATCGGGAACTTTAGCTTGCCGTGAATAATTCGGAATGGGCCGGGCAAGCCTGTTTGAAATTGCCGCGCACGAGGGATTTCAGATGCCTCGATACCAAATGGGAGACGTATTGGTCTTGCTGCCTGGAATTGCGGGCAGCGTGCTCAGAAAGCATGGCACCGTGGTTTGGGGATACTCTGCCGGCTCGATCGGCAAGGCGCTCTGGAGCTTGGGCGGCACGATGGAGCGCGCGCTGGCGCTCCCGCATGATGATGCGGAAGTGGACGATCTAGAGGACGGGATCACTGCCGATGAATTGATGCCTGATCTACACCTGCTGCCCGGGGTTTGGAAAATCGATGGGTATGGCAAAATCGCTGAAGCCATCCTTGCGGGATTCGAGGTGACTGAAGGAAAGAATTTTTTCCGATTCCCCTATGACTGGAGACGTGACAACAAGGTAGCAGCACGCAAGCTGGCAAGAGCGGCTAAGCAATGGCTGGCAAGTTGGCGGGATTCCAGTGGCAATCCCAACGCGAAGCTAATCTTGGTCTGCCATTCGATGGGCGGGCTCGTTGCGCGGTATTTTCTCGAATGCATGGAGGGCTGGAAGGATACCAGAGCATTAGTGAGCTTCGGAACGCCTTACCGTGGTTCGTTGAATGCGCTGAATGGGTTAGCGAATGGGATTAAGAAGGGCCCGCTGGACCTATCCGAAGTATCGCGCCAGTTCACCGCGATCTATCAGCTGTTGCCAATGTATGAATGCTACGACTCGGGAGATGGCATGCTAGTCCGAGTCGGCGAGACGACTGGCATACCTAATGTTGATCCCGAAAAGGCTCACTCAGCGCTTCAATTTCATCGTGAAATCGAAGCGGCAGCGAATTCAAATCGCCGACTGCCTCAATATCAGGAATCAACTTATCGCATTTATCCCGTGGTTGGAATTGCGCAGCAAACAAGTCAGTCAGCGCGGGTCGCCGACGGCGGCATCGTCATGCTCGACACGTACAAGGGCAAGGCATTGACTGGAGACGGCACGGTTTCACAGGTGTCGGCGATACCCATCGAAATAAGCGAAGCGCCGAATGCGATGTACGCCGCGACCAAGCATGGGTCGCTGCAAAATACGGATGCCGTCATTACCAACATGATCGGAATACTGTCTGGATTTGACCTTGATCTTGGCTCATTCAGAAAGCCAAAGACACATGTCACAATCGAGATTGGTGATCTCTATTTTTCGGGCCAACGTGTCGTCCTGCGCGCCCGGCCGACGCGCGACGCCGCGTTGACAGCGGTTTTTTGGCGTTCAGGCGATGCTACGACATCGGCCGAGGTTACTATGACGCCCGCGGGAGATGATTGGCTGCAGGCCGATTTCATCCCGGCAACTCCAGGAGCCTACCACGTCGCGGTCTCAGGAGTGGGCGCCGAGACGGCACAAGATTCGTTTGCGGTGCTCGAGGCAAGGACATGAGCGAAGCGGAGCACGACGGCTTTTCGCAATCACGCTCGGCGCTGCTCGGGGCTGATCCCTTCTGGGACCGGAACGGCTCGGTACTAGTCGTTGCTGCCAACCGAACTATGCAATCGGTTCTGGCGCGCGCCACACAGACCAATCCGGCCTGGATAGTCGTCGTCCGATTGCGTGGCGCCCACGTATATCGCTATGCCTACCACTTCGAAGAGCTCCGCCGACACAACATAGACTTTCCGGACAAGCTGAGCCTCCCTATCGAGGAATCACTTGACCTACACGAGACTAAGTCAAGCACGACCTACCGTGGCGGCCGCCGCATTGACATGCAGGAGGGCCGAGAGGGGCCGGCCGCCTCGAGGGCCGTAGACCTCGATGCCGCAGGCCGAATTATCGGAATTGGCGAACTGGCTGCGGCACGATTGGACCGATGGTATTCGTTCCCGCTCGGTTTGCCAGACAGCTTCGACCTAGGGCCGATGCGTGGTCGATCAGGTCGCAGAATTCCGGAGCCCCCATCGGAGCAACCGTTTCAGAAAACTGCGGATGAACTCGATTACATAGGGGTCACTCTCTCCGCGAACATGAGCAATGAGCTTCAAGTCGGCCATGAACAGGAGGTGACTTTTCGAGTCGAATTGTCCGCTTTGGCCAGACCGCAAGGACCTTCATTGGACACGAAGGCCGCACCCGACACGCCGATCGTAGTTTCTCTCACAGTGGAAGGTCAGGTGATTGGGATCGTTGTTGGTAGCGAGCAGAGCGTGGATCCGCCAACGCCGGAGCAACCGCTGAGGACCGGCTCATTCCGAATTCGGGGTTTGAGGCCGGGTGTTTCCCGGCTCGCAGTCATCTTTCGTCAGGCTGGTAGCGATCTTGGCGCGATCGGACTGGCGATCGCGGTCGTTGCAGCGGAGGCCAAGCCGACCCAGATCGGGGGCACAGCGGTCGCTGCCGCCCGCGACGAGGCGGACGACGACAAGTTGGCACTACTCGTCGAACAGCGTGTCGAAGGAGGGAACGTCACCTACAACTTCACCCTCCATTCAGAAGCATTGGATCTGATCTATCGAAAATTCAGTTCTAAACCTCTGCTCGATCGTGGCGACGGGCCGGCATCGACACCTTTGGCCTTCGTCGAGAGAATTTATCAGCGTGTCACGCAGGAACTCAGGAGCGTCGATGATCTCAAGCAGCTGGAACGGGACGCACGCGCACTCGGCTCGAAGCTCTCCCGTGAACTCTTCGAGCCGGAAGTAGCAAAAGTCATCTGGCCGTTACGAGAGCGCATAAAATTGGTGCAGATCGTTTCCTGGGAGCCGCTGATACCCTGGGAGTTGGTGCGTCTGCACAACCCTGATAGCGGTGAGATCGACAATAAATTCCTGGCGGAATACAACTTGGTGCGGACGCTTTCGGACGAGCAACCGGTCCGAAACTTGCCGTTGAGGAAGTGGCGATATTTCAATGCGAATTATCCGACGGGATCGCTGCCGCCGGTCGGCGCAGAGCTGACATATTTCACAGGGAATTCCGAGAAATCGCTCCGTGCACGATCGATCACCGCGGATCCAATTCCCTCGAGCCGAGATGCTTTGTACGATGCCCTTGCGGACGGTAATTTCGATGTCCTGCACATATCCTGCCATGCCGATGCTTCGCATCAATCGATAGAGGGTGCGAGCTTGATCATTGGCGACGAAATACGACCCGGAGAAACGCACCCTCATCAAATTGAGATCGACACTTTAACGGTTGAGGCGGAAGCGAAGCTTCGCGGCCACAGGCCCCTGGTGTTCCTGAATGCCTGCGAAACCGGACGGATGGGTGCTGTTCTGACGCAATTGGGTGGGTGGCCGATCGTGTTTCTGCGCGCGGGCGCCGGAGCCTTTGTCGGCACCACTTGGGCCGTCCGCGACAAGCCAGCTGCGGCTTTCGCAAGCGCCTTCTACGAGGCACTGCTGGACGGCAAGGCGCTTTCCGAAGCTGCAAGCGCGGCGCGAGCAGCGGCCAAAGCGCTTGGCGACGCCTCGTGGCTCGCGTTCAAGGTCTACGGCCATCCTCGCGCGCGCAGATCGAATGTTTAGACACTCGTCAGCAGCAAGGAATTGGGCCTGTCCACTGAGGACAGGGTCTAAGGACCGCAACTGACACAAGCGCTTAAGCAGATCGTGCGCCTAGCTAATCCTTAGCGGGAAGCTAGTTCGCCCGGCGATCCGTGGTGAACGTAACGATGTCTTCCGAACCTGGCAGGCTTCGTTCGGTCAGAAGCGCCCCCAGCTCACGATCAGCGGGCACCACGCTGCCGAAGCAGAGGCTGAACGTTGCGCTCCTAAAGACGCGGAGTTCGCGGCGTTTCGCAGCTCTCTTCACTTCGTCGCGGAATGGGCATCACGCAGACGACGGGCCGCGCCCCATTCGCGTATGCGTTGTTATGGAAGAAGCCGGCCGCTGGCCAAGCCCGACAGGGGCGCGGGATGATCGGCCTACAATGCGCGCCTTTCATTTCCAGGTGGCGGCAGCGGTATTCGCTTGGAAGCTGTTGCGCTCTAGGCAGAAATATTGACATAGGCATTTCTAGGCGGGCGGCGAAAGATATTGCTGGAATCGGCCTGATGTCCGCTACGGCTTGATCATGCGAACTACCGCTGCAGCAATCAGGATTGCTCGCCTACAATTGCAACGTATCCAACGTGAAGAGTTATTGCCGATTTTGAACCGTCCAATATGACTCGGAGACTCCTGGGATAATATCCAGCACCAATCAGCGTTCCGGTTTTGCCGCACAACCGTGGCCCCGCTGAGGGCTTTACCTCGATGCGAGAACCAATTGCAAATCGGTATCTGATTGTGAGTGGCTCTTGCATCGCTGACGTCTGCGCCGAATCGGAGCTTACCCGGACCCGACCGGGCTTACGCCTCTCGATCAGAGAACCGAAGACCTTGGCTGGTCGCTTCATCATAAGGCGACGTCCAACAAGGATTCGCGGCGGCTTTCGTGGAAGCCGCCGCTATATACGTTACCCAGCACAAGCCCGTGCTCCCATATCTCATGCGAGCTCGCTAGCCTCCGGCACAGTGAGGCCACTCAGTAGCAGGCGTATTTTGCACCCGGCTTGCATCCCTTCTTAGCGCCCTTGGGGGCGTTTTGCTGGGCCTGCGCTGCCGGTGCATAGAGCGGCGCGATGGTTGAAATCGCGAACAGAATTAGGACTGCGAGCATGATCGATTTCATCACCGATACCCCTTCTTGACCCGTCCGAATTTCTCTGCCATTTTAAATACACGGCGTTTAAATTTTAATCATTTAAAACCGACATCTTCAAGAAGTATTTTCAGGCGTATTGCACCCACCTATCGGGGTCAAAGATGATCAACGATAAGATTGTTCGTTTGCGCATTTATCGGAAAAACGTTGAACGGTATTTGGGCCTGCTTCGAACTACACTGACTGAGATTGAACGGCAGTATGTTGAGAGGCGCCTGACCGAAGACCAATCAGCCATGGAGCTGCTATCTGCCTCGTCGTTTCAGATCGCCGTCGAGGCCAATGGCGCCAGAGAAGTATGCAGCCGCCAGCCTGGGTTCAACGCGGCCGAAAAGAGCTAACAACGGTCAACGGAGATCGCCGCAAATGGTCCGCAAGGGGGGCACAGAGATTATCCCGCCATAAGACCCGCGGGCGCATTGTTGCGCGTCGAATGATCAACAGACTTCAAACCAATACAGCTTTGCCCGCAAAAGCCCTTTTCAGCGCGTCGATCAGATGTTATCAATATTAAATGTAATTAATTTACAAATTAATCTTTGGGGTCGCGAATTTGAATACCCCATTAAACCTAACGTTTGATGTTGCTGCGTCTGAGGTCGCGTGGAGGTCCTTTAGTCTCCCTGAGCGTGGCCCAGCTGATTCACTCATCATTCCGGACGCACATCTCTTATTCTCGGGCGAATATGCACGTTCGGGTCCCGATCTCATTATTTCTGATCCCAACCATCGGGTCTCGATTCACAACTACTTTCTCGGTGAGAAGCGTTCGCCGCTCATTTCAGCAGACGGCGCACTACTCGACTCGAGAGTCGTCGAAGCGCTGACAGGCTATCAAACCTTTGCCCAAGCCGGAGGAAATGCGGCGCCTGTAAAGGTCATCGGCCATGTCGCCACCATAACGGGAAGCGCCAGCATCGTTCGCAATGGCGTTACCATCGAAGCGAATAACGGGGACGTGGTCTATCAGAACGACGTTGTGCAGACTGGAAGTGGCTCTACCATTGGCCTGGTTCTGATCGACGGCTCAACGTTCAACCTAAGTGCAAACGCTCGCTTCATGTTGAACGAATTGGGGTATGAAGGGCAGAGTAGTGCGAGCGGTACCTTAGTCAGTTTGACGAGTGGCGCGAACCACTCGATGTTCACTCTCATCCAAGGCGCGGCCAGCTTCGTCGCTGGCCAGGTCGCCAAAACGGGTGACATGCAGATCGCGACGCCGAGCGCCGTGATTGGAATTCGCGGTACAGCAGTTCTTCTTAACGTCGATGCGGTGGATGGGCAGGTCTCGATCTCGGTTGCCGATCAGCAAGACGGTCAGATTCATTCCGTGCAGGTATTCAAATGCGTCCCGACCAACTTGCTTCAAGGCGTTTGTACCGCGGGAGATCCAATCGGGATGGTTACCAGCGACGGTCCATCGCTGACCATCACGCCAACTGCCAATTTCGAGGTGATCACCCAAGCCATCAGTAAGAGCCCAGGCCAGGTCGCGCAGGAATTCAACGCCTTTCAGCAGGTGTTAACGACCTACGATATCGGGAAACAGATCGCCCCAGACACTCCGGCACCTAGCGACGGCAAGCGAGGAGATAGCGATACAAAGTCGCTGCAGAAGTTCGCTGGGAGTCCTCCACCGTCACCCACCGAAGCTTCGACAACCGTCATTGCAGACGACGTGAAGGGCCAGGCGGGTGGCGGATCGATCACTCCGGGTTTTGTGACCCTAGCTTCCGTCACGGGAAGTTCTGCGTCCGCACCGAAACCGCTCGTCCCCGTTTTGGATACGCCGCAAGTTGTTGTCGCGACTTCGTTCGGACCCGTAATTATCAGCAGCGCAGGCGGTCCAATCAACCAAGGAAGTCAGACGATCAGCGGGACTGTTGATGCCGCTTTCGTTGGAAGCACGGTGACGCTGTATGACACTTACAACGGTGTCACCACCCAAATTGGAACGGTTACTGTCGGCTCTGGCGGCGTTTGGAGCATAGCAGTCACCCTGGCGGGTGACGGCGACCACAGCATCATGGCTTTGGAGCCTAACGCCAACGTTACCACGAGCGTACCCGTTGTTTTCACCCTGGACACGGCGGCGCCGACGGTTGCGATCACCAGCGCCGGCGGACCGGTCAACCAGGCCAGCCAGACCATCACCGG
>NZ_JBVVPR010000031.1:0-7382 GCF_055811835.1 Bradyrhizobium sp. WSM4874 | reverse complement strand
CGTGGCAAGCCAGACCGACAGCTTCGGCAACACCGGTTCGGCCTCGCTGAGCTTCACCCTGGACACGGCGGCGCCGAGCGGCGGCACGCCGGACCTGACGGCGGGCTCGGACACCGGCACCTCGAACACGGACAATCTCACCTCGGCGACGGCGCCGACCTTCACGGTGGCGCTGACCCCGACGGCCGCCGTCGGCGATACGGTGCAGCTGTTGCTGGGTGGCTCGCCGCTGGCCCATCCGGTCACGCATGTGATCACGGCGACTGACGTGACGGCAGGCAGCATCAGCCTGACGGTGACCGCCGGCGATCTCGGAGCCGATGGCACCAAGCAGACCGCGGCGCAGTTCAGCGATGCCGCCGGCAACAGCTCGACCACCTCAGCGCTGAGCTTCACTCTGGACACGGCGGCGCCGACGGTTGCGATCACCAGCGCCGGCGGACCGGTCAACCAGGCCAGCCAGACCATCACCGGCACGGTCGATGTCGCCGACGCCGGCGCCAGCGTCACCATCCTGGACGGCACCACGCCGATCGGCAGCGCCATCGTGCAGGGCAACGGGACCTGGAGCACCACGGTCACGCTCAGCAACGGCCCGAACTCGCTGACGGCACGGGTGAGCGATGCGGCCGGCAACACCACCACCAGCAGCGCAGTGGTCTATTTGGTGGGCGTGCCGGGCGCCATTCTCGGCGACGCTGGCGACAACACCCTGACCGGCGCCGCCGGGAACGATGCATTCCAGGGCTTCGGCGGCAATGACACGATCAACGGTTTGTCGGGTGTTGATCGGGCGGTCTATGTCGACGCGACCGGGGGCATCACCGCCGACCTGACGGCGGGGACCGTGACAGGTCCAGGTGTCGGCACCGACACTTTGATCGGTATCGAAGCCATCCAAGGCAGCAACTTTGCCGACCACTACTCGGCGGTCGGCTTCAGCGGTAACTCCGGAGTCCCTGGTACGCCGATTGGCTTCAACAGCTTCGAAGGCATGGGGGGAGATGATATCATCGTCGGCACGGTCAATCCTTCCGGCGAGATTCTGACTCGTATTTCCTATGTCAATGCGACAGCAGCAGTCATCGTTGATTTTATCGCACGCACGGCGAGCGGCGATGCGTCGGTCGGCAACGACACCTTCACAAACGTCAATTCAGTCATTGGGTCAGCATTTGGCGACGCGCTGCGGGGCAGTGACAATCCGAATGGTACTTTCGAGCAATATGACGGTCGTGCTGGTAACGATCTGATCGATGGCCGCGGCGGCTACGATTTCGCCATCTATAATAACGACGTGACCACAACCACGGGCATAACTGTTAAACTTGCGGCCGGAACTGTCACTGGCGATGCGACGATCGGAACCGATACGCTGCGTTCGATGGAAGCCGTCCGCGGCACCAACTTCGCTGATACTTACGATGCCACCGGTTTCAGCGGTACCAGCACCAATGCCGGATCGAGCGGCACCTTCAATAATTTTGAAGGCATGGGCGGCAACGATGCAATCATCGGCAATGGCAACACCCGACTCCAATATACGCAATCAAGCGCCGGCGTGACGGTCGATCTCCTTGCGGGCACTGCGACCGGCGATGCCTCGGTGGGTACCGATACATTCACCGGTGTCAACGCGGTCATGGGATCGATGTTTGCCGACGTCTTTTCGGGAAGCGGCGCCAACGAGAACTTCATGGGACTTGCCGGCGATGATCTTATCAATGGAAACGGCGGCTTCGATACGGCCCAATACGCCAATCTAACGTTCACGACAGGTGGGATCAGCGTTCACCTTGCGGCAGGAACGGTGATCGGCGATGCCTCGAGCGGCACCGACACCTTGCGTTCGATCGAAGGCATTCAAGGAACCAATTTTGTCGATACGTATGATGCCACAAATTTCGGCGTCAGCGGCGCTATCGATCCTGCAACCGGTCTTCCCTATGCCAACATCGGCAATAACGGCAACCTCAATCAGTTTGAAGGAATGGGTGGTAACGACATCATCACCGGCAACGGCAATACCCGTCTGATCTACACCAATGCAACCGGCCCCGTGACGATTACTTTAAGTCTCAATGGCTGGACCAGCACCACCAGTGGCGCGTCGGGTACAGTAACCGGTGATGGGTCAGTGGGCATCGATACCTTCTCGGGTGTTGGCTCGGTGTCGGGATCGTCGTTTGCCGACACCATCACCGGCTCTGCCAATCCGAGTGGTACGGCGGAAGATTTTTCAGGGCGCGCCGGCAATGACTTCATCGACGGCAAAGGTGGGTTCGACAGGGCATTCTACAACCACGATGGTTCGGCTTCAGGTATTCAGGTCGATATGGCTTCGGGCACGGTCTCAGGTGACGCTGCCATCGGAACAGACTCCCTTCGGTCAATTGAAGCGGTCCGCGGGACCGCCTTCGCCGATAGTTATGTCGCGACCAATTTCGGCGTCTCCGGGCCAAATGTCGGTGATTTCGGTACCTTCAACGAGTTTGAGGGGATGGCCGGCGATGACACTATCACGGGCAACGGTAATACCCGCATCGCATTCTACAGTGCTCTGGATGGTGTGACCGTAGATCTCGCCGCTGGCAACTCCCACGGAACGGCCTCTGGCGATGTTGCGGACGTCGGCACAGATGCATTCACCGGCGTGAATGCTGTTCGTGGCTCGGGTTTCGCTGACGTCATTATTGGCAACGCTGGAAATAACACGTTGGACGGTCAAGCGGGGAACGATTTTATTCGGGGCGCAGCTGGCGCCGATACGCTGATAGGGGGCGCTGGAGCTGATCAGTTTGTCTTTGCTGCCGTTTCCGAGTCGACTGTTGCAAGCCATGACACGATCAGCGACTTCGTTCACGGGACAGACGTCATCGACATTTCGGGTATCACTGGAGCCACGACCGTCCAAGGCTTAATAGCCGGTAGTACGCAGGTGGCTGCGCATAGTATCGCGTGGATTCAAAACGGCGCGGACACAATTGTTTATGTTAACAGTTCAGGGGGAGCTCAGAACCAGGGTTCGGCGGATATGGAAGTCGTCTTAACGGCCGTAACAGCAAGCAGTTTGGCCAATTTGGACTTCTTCCACGTCTAACGGTCGAATCCTTCGCTCCTTCCGCTCGGCCCGCTTACGCCGCGCGTGAACAGCTTGAGATTTCGGTCGGTGAATGCAGGCGCTCCGTGGCTCGTCAGATGCGCTTCGCAAAATACCGTTCACTAACGACTTGCCCTTCCCCTTCAGCCTCGGCGGGCTCAGCTCCGTCCGAACCATTTCACGGACCTGCCGCCGAGTTTCAGCAGGCGACGGTCCAACGTGGCGTTGCGGGCGTAAATCCGTGGTCTATCCCACGAGTATCAGGGCCAACAAGCCGGAACAGAGGAGAGCAACGCCTCCAAATGCGACCGCCAAGAAGACTAAGGAAGTGAATTCTTCACGCATAGCGCGCCAACCAGGTGAAGCCTAGCCTCACCACGCTCCGACCATGACAAGCGTGGCAATGCTCAAGGCCGACCAACACAAAATCACTATAGGTGCGGTGAAACGCTACTGATTCCAAGTCATGAGCTTGCCCTCTCCGAGAATCTAACCACACGCTACCACCGTCATCCTTTGCCGTGACTTCATGGCTCCTGATAATTGGTTTCACCGCTAGGACTTTTTGTTGCGTTCTCGGGCGGTCGACGAAATCCCTTCACGCGCTCGCGAGCGAAACGCCAGGCAGCAAATCGCACTTTTGGAGACCTTTGCGCGGACGCTTGCCAGCCAAGCCGTTATGCAGCAGCACCAGGGCAGGGCCTCCGTTCGCAGTTCCCTTGTTATGGAAGAACTCGGCCCTTGGGCGATTAGGCTCGCTCCAGGAGCCGCACACGCAAGCAGCGCAGGTTCGCATCTGGACGACATCGAAGCCCTTAGTTAGCAAGTGAGCGGAGCGGAGGCGGCGTCGACGGCGTCTTTGAGAGAGCGAGTCCTCTCAACGCGGCGAACGCTCCACTCTCTGCTTGGTGAGCCATCCCTCCAAGTCGTTCAAAAGTCACAAGCCTCGGTCAAATGGCGTCGCTTCTGCATCGCAACATCGCTGATAACCACGTTTCCATTTTTAATCTATCTTTAGCGATCTACTAAGGATTCGGTTTCAAGGTCGTCTCGAATGGGAGGCGACCCATGCCGTTGATCAAATATTTCGGGTTTGTCGGCAGCGCCCTTGTCCTATTGCTGATCGGATTGGGGTGGTGTTTGCCGCAGCAAGTGGCGGAACCTACCGGTGGCTCGACCGACAGGCCGGCCATCAGGATAACCTCGGCCGAACGGTTGCCAGAGCGGGTCATTATTGACACGAGCTTGCCGACGGTTGTCTCGCCGCCGAGCGTTCTGGAGTTTGCTGAACGATGGCCACAAGCAGCCGTTGCAGCTGTCGTCCCTCCCCCCAGGACAGCAACTCCGGCGCCGGTTGATGAAGTACCGATAAGGCCGAATCCCGCAAACCGAGAGCGTTCGAAAAAGATTGCTGTTCATCATGCAGCGTCAAAGACGAATATTGAACCCTTGAGGAACGGCAAGGCCACGACTCCACCTGCAGTCGCTGAATTGTCTCTGTTGGACAGCTTGAAGGAAGGGTTGGGGCAAGCGCAGGAAAAACTGATGGCAAGCCTCGAACCCTTGAAGTCCCGGCTCGAACAACGGCGTTGATGTTACCGCTCAACCTCGTCGTTGAGAGCTGACCGCGATTCGCACCTACAGAAATGCCGAACACTATAGATGGGCCACCTAAAGGGGAGCAAGTGTTCCTCGAGAGATACTGCACCAGCACGAGGCTGCCTTGTGAAGTCTGCGAGCGCTCCTGTCCTGACGATATTTCGGAGGAGTTCATCGTCGAGCTGAAGCGGAACGAATGACGACGGCTGAATGGGGCCTTTATCCTGCCCGGTCGCAAACAAATGGCTGGGGGAGCGATAAATGGGAGATGCGGCGCCATGCACAATGTTTTCCTTGGCATCACCCTCGCCGGAGCCCTGGTGCTCGTCTTAGCTTCTCTTGTCGCACTTCAAAGGATAATCGAGTGATCGTCGCCGGACGATCCGTTGCACTGCTTGCGAGAAACTTTGGCCTGTCGCGGTTTCTTCCAAGTGTGTGAGCCATCTCTCACAAGATTGCGTCAAGTCTGGCGTAAGTTCGGCATGTAGGTCGCCTTCCGCAAACTATCGTGGAGATCGAAATGGCCAAAAATCCAACGGGCTCTGCAAGTGACCGTCTTCCGCATCCGTTCAGCGAATTGCTCGCCGCCACCACCGTACCGCCGCAAGCCGAGTTCCTCGTGCACAGCGTGAAGGTCCTTTGCGGCAGACAGACTGAGACGAACTGCTGCTGTACCGCAGGCGCCCGGCCGGGCGTGTACGCGACCGAGGTCAACATTCAAAATATCACGGGTCAGCCGGCGCAGGTCGCGAAATTTTTCGTACCCTTGATCAACGCGGGCGCCGTTATTGGTCGCGAGCCCAAATTCGCCGATCCAGCCAAAATCTCTCAACACACCGGCGAGCTCATCACCCTTCCGCCGCTGGCGGCGACGATGGACGATTGCTGCCATATCGCGGAGTTGCTGCTCGGCGGTCCCCCAAGCGGAGAGTCGGCACTCACAATCGGCTATCTCACGATCGGGAGCTTCTTCGAATTGGCCGTCTCTGCGGTCTACACAGCGACTCCCCTGAACGGAGACGGCATCAGCATTGACGTCGAGTACATTCTGCCGCGGCGCCTGGGACGTGGCCCGGGCCAAGGCTGAAAACCGCCTGACAGAACAAAGGTCATTGCGAGGTGTTGGCCGCCCTTTGCGCACGCATGGGCGGTCTTCCTTGCCGAGGAAATCCGCCTACGGCGAGTGGGTCCCGGCTCTTGACGCATTCGGTCGCTGACGAATTTGGCATCTCGCGAGCAAGCATTAAGCTTCGTTTGAAGAACATCCGAGCTGCTGCGCAAGCAAGAACGGAGATTCGCAAATCAGTTGTTATGGAAGAAGTCGGTCAGCGGCCGATCTCACACGGCAAGAATTCCAGAGCCGCATGGGTGACCGCTCACACCCGGCGAAGCGCCGCTATCCGGGGGCGCATGTCCGCGCTATGATGGATTGGCAGGCGGAATGGGCCCAAGTCGCCGCCGCCCACGATAGGTTGGACGGCTTGAGAGTGCCAAACGAACTGAAGCACTATGAGCGAAGACAACGATCCCTATGATCATGAGCTGGTGAGATTCGTATTCGATCTCCGAAAGGACGATCCTCTTGGAATGATCGTACGGGCTCAGGCGCGTATCGAGCACGCGCTACGCCAATTTGTAGTGAGCAACGCCAGATCTCCCCAGTACGTCGACCGTGCAGATCTTGAGTTCGAAGAGGTACTCCGCCTTGCCCTGATCTTGGGATTGAACTCCGAGATCAAGCCCGCCCTTAACGCGTTGGCAACTTTGCAGAAGAAATTCGTTCGCAACTCCGACGCCGAATTCAGTCGGCCGGACGCAGACAACTTCTACAATGCACTCGGACCAGAATTAAAGGGGCTCCTTCGCGAGGTGTACGAAGAATCCCGAATGAAGGAGAACCTTCCACTGTTCAAGCGCCAGCTCCCTTCGACTCGGCTCGTCTGGTACTTGATCGGTATCTGGTCTGCCATACTTGCTGATCGAAAGCACGGGCCCTCACCTAGTCTCGGTACTGCCGTCCAGCTTCCGGCTAGGTACGTGGAGCGAATTGCGGAAAGGCGAGAAAACTTCCTGCAATTGTTGGATGCCGGCGATGACTTCCAGCTTGTTGTCCGAGGACACAGTTATTTGGATCACGAGCTGAGAGAATTCATTGCAGCCGCCGCGCCCCAGCCGGCTGAAGTGAAGTCTAGAAACGATGATTATGCAGGTGTTTTCGTTTGGCGTTAGCGCTAGGGCTAGATCCCTCACTCGAAGAGGGCTTAACCGCTGTTGGTACGCTTCGAAACAAGTTCGCGCATCGGTACGAAGTCGAACTGTCGGAGCAGGAGGCGAAGAGAATATACGAAACGATCGGCCGCTCCAGGCAGGCTGATGCCGAGCAGGCGTGGGCGGCCACTTTTCTAAAGCGTCCCTATGAGGGGCGGCCAGCAAACCTAGGCCAAGCACCGGCGCGCGACCTGGTTGCCACTAGCATGGCGATGCTATTCAGCGATGTCTTGCTTCAACAGCTAGAGCTGAGAACTGCCGCATTGCGCCGCGAGACGAATGAAGTGTCATTCGGCTTGCAATATTGACCCCCTAAGCCGGGGGATCGGCGTCCAAAATTGGCTCTGACGCAATTTTGGTGCAGCACTGGTCATGTGGCACCGATTAGCCGAGCCTGCAGCAAGTCGAGCTTGGC
>NZ_JBVVPR010000030.1:4550-96066 GCF_055811835.1 Bradyrhizobium sp. WSM4874 | reverse complement strand
GACCCGCAAGGACTCCGCCGTCCACGTTTCTCTTTCTTCATCTTCACTTGTCAAACAGCCCGGGACCAGGAGGCCCCAACCTTCCAGAGAGGAAGGGTTCCGACACCCTTACCGACGATGGATGAACTCCAATCGACTTACGTCGACTGTTGTGTCACTCAACAAGGTGAGGAGCATCAGTGGCGCGTTCGCTCGCCTTGGTCAGTGACCCGGCGGCGCCGCGCTCAGTGGTCGGGTTATAGGCCCCACCCATCGGGGTTGTCAACGCCGATTGTCAGAAAATCGTCGCACGGTGGATTGTTGCGAAAACATTGGCGATTCCAGTGAGTTAGAGAGGCGCCGAGCGGCTGGATCGGGCCGGCGCGGAGAAAAAACCCAAAAAAAGTTTGGGCCCGAGGGGGGCTCCGGAAGCGGCATGGAGGTGCCTTGAACGCGGCTCGGTCGCGACCTGACGCGGCTAGGGGCGCCCGCCCGTGGAAGGCCCCTGGCTCCCGGCCGTTTAGGGAAACTTTTCCATATTAGGCGCCGTACTTGAGCCACAATCCCCCGGCGTTCTGGTACAGACAAAGCTTGAATCGCAGGGATGCCAGTGGGGGCTGCCGGCGGTTCGTGTGGGGTCAGAGGAAGGCGATCATACGATGAAGCGGCCTTCTTCAGACATTCGAGACACATCGAGAGATCTTTTTCCGCTTAGCTGTTCGTAATTTCGGCCGGTCCGTCATCTGGGCCTTCTGACCGCGGATGCCTATGCGGCTTGCCTTTTCCAGAGACGCCCCGAAGAGGGCGGCGTAAGGAGGGGCTCAAGACAGGACTGCTCGGAACGAGGCTGCTCGAAATCGGGCTCTCGGGTCGTTGATTGGGGGACTTGGGTTGAACCACAGGACGTCACGCGGCGCTTACGGGCGTGAGACCGGGATCATCGATCTCGGCCACGAGCCGCCGCTGTCCGTCGATGGTTCGGAAGCCGCCGTCATCGATCGCCGCCGTGTTTCGGTGCAATGGTTCAGCGGGACGATTCTAACCGGACTTTGCGGCGCAGCCCTGATCGGCGGCGCCGTTTTCGCTTCGCTCGATGGCGAGATGACCTTCGCCAAGGTGCCGGAGCGCGTCGAAGGCGCTCTGCGCGGCGCATTCGGCGCAGCCGATCGCGCCGCCACGCTGCACAAGAGCGACCGCCTGCCGCCCCCGAACGAATCCACGGCCTCGCGCAACATCGTGCGCGTCTCGACCGTCGCCCGCGTCGGCAACCGCGACGTGATGCGGGTGCGTCCCTTCATCCGGATTGCCGGCAATCTGTCGATGACGACGAGCGATCTGTCGGCGAAGATCCCGCCGTTCAACGCCCAGCGCCTTCTCACCGATGTCGGCTCCGATCCGAAGACGGCATCCGAGGATCCGAACAATCCGGAAGCCGTCGAACCCGACGCCGAGGTCTCGTTCGTCACCAAGGACCTCTCCCAGGTGCTGCCGAAAGCCAAGATTTCCGCAGTGGTGGCGCTCGACGACATCCTGATGCGGGTGCGCGATGCCGCCAATTGGCGCGGCAACGGCGGGGTGCGCTACGCCGCGCTCTCCAATGCTGCGGCCGACGTCTCCGGCGCGACCGGCCCGTCCGAGATCAGAAGCGCCTACGCCACCGAAGTTTCGCCGTCCGATCCCTATGCCGGCTTCGAGACGCGCGTGGTGCCGGAGAACGTCACGCTGCTGCCGAAGACCAAGGAACAGATCACCGGCGGCAATCCCAACGGCGAACGCGTCCACGTGGTCAAGAAGGGCGACAGCGTCGCCGGCGTGCTGCGTGATCTCGGCGCCACGGCCGAGGAGATCAAGGCGATCACCGCGACACTCGGGCCGCGCGGCCGCGACGGCGGCCTGAAGGAAGGCGAGAAGCTGCGCATCCTGATGGCGCCCGCAAGCCCTGGCGCCCGTCTGCAGCCCTATCGCGTCGTCATCGCCAACGAGACCATGGTCGAGGCGATCGCGGCGCTGTCCGATCTCGGCAAATACGTCGCGGTCGACGTCTCCAGCATGAATACCGTCGCCGAGGCGGCGGCGAACGCCAACAGCGACGACGATGACGACGATGACGGCACGGGCGTGCGGCTCTACCAGAGCATCTACGAGACCGCGATGCGCAACAAAGTGCCGATGCCCGTTATCGACGACATGATCAAGATCTACTCCTACGACGTCGATTTCCAGCGCAAGGTGGCGCCGGGCGATTCATTCGACGTGTTCTACGCCGGCGAAGACGAAGGCGTGACCGCGACCGAAAAGAACGACGTGCTGTTCGCTTCGCTCACGCTCGGCGGCGAGACCAAGAAATACTACCGCTACCAGAGCCCCGACGACGGCGTCGTCGACTACTATGACGAGACCGGCAAGAGCGCGAAGAAGTTCCTGGTGCGCAAGCCCGTCAACAACGCCATCATGCGCTCCGGCTTCGGCGGCCGCCGTCACCCCATCCTCGGCTATGTGAAGATGCATACCGGCGTCGACTGGGCCACCTCCTACGGCACGCCGATCTTCGCCTCCGGCAACGGCGTGATCGAGAAGGCCGGCCCCGAGGGCGGCTACGGCAAATACATCCGCATCAAGCATAACAACGGCTACGAGACCGCCTATGGCCATATGTCGGCCTTCGCCAAGGGCATGGAGCCCGGCAAGAAGGTGCGGCAGGGCCAGGTGATCGGCTTCGTCGGTTCGACCGGCGCGTCGACCGGCCCGCACGTCCACTACGAAATCCTGGTCAACGGCCGCTTCGTCGATCCGCTGCGTGTGAAACTGCCGCGCGGCCGCTCGCTGGAAGGCCCGATGCTGGCCGGCTTCGAGAAGGAGCGCGACCGGCTCGACGGCATGATGAGCGGCCGCGCCGGCGCGATCGCCCGGATGTCAGACGCAACCGGCGGACCGTTGCAGGTCACCAACCGGTAAAGCCGGCGAACCGGCCCAGATCGGCCGGACATCTTCAAACACGATCCGGATTTCAACACGATCTGGATTTGACGTCGTCGCGCGAGGCCCCCTTGGCGGCATCACAACGTCAAGTTTCGTTTGCCAAAGCGGAATGAGGAGCGAATACTTTCCAAAAAACGGGAGGTCTCGCCATGAAGAACAGGCTCGCCTGCGCAGCCTTCGTCGCTGCGATTGTCTCAGCAACCGGCGTTTCGGCCGAAAACTACGAGGTCACCCGGCTCGTCCCGGGCTCGGCGTTCCACGGCGTGCACGGGCTTGCGATCGACAAGGCCGGCCATCTGTTTGCCGGCAGCGTCGCGGGCGCGGCGCTCTACGAGATCGACATCGCCGGCGGTACCGCCAAGGTTGCAATCCCCGCTCCGATCGGAATGGCCGATGACATCGCGTTCGCGCCCGACGGCACCATGGCCTGGACCGGATTCCTGGCCGGCGATCTTTATTCGCGCAAGGGCGACGGCCCGATCAAGAAGCTCGCCAGCGGCCTTCCCGGTATCAATTCGCTCGCCTTCCGCAAGGACGGCAGGCTGTACGCCACCACCGTGTTCCTCGGCGACACGCTCTATGAGATCGACGTCGAGGGCGTCAAACCGCCGCGCCAGATCATGGAGAAGATGGGCGGCCTCAACGGCTTCGAGTTCGGTCCCGACGACAAGCTCTACGGTCCGCTCTGGTTCAAGGGACAGGTCGCAAAGGTGGACGTCGACAAGGCCGAGCTGACCGTCGTCGCCGACGGCTTCAAGGTCCCGGCCGCGGTAAACTTCGACTCCAAGGGCAATCTCTGGGTGGTCGACACCGCGCTCGGCCAGCTCGTTCGGGTCGATCCCAAGTCGGGCACCAAGACCATGGTCGCGCAATTGAAGCCGTCGCTGGACAATCTCGCGATCGACGACAAGGACCGAATCTACGTCTCCAACATGGCCGACAACGGCATTCAGGAGGTCGATCCGGCGACCGGCCAGGCGCGGCAGGTCATCATCGGCAAGCTCGCTTTGCCCGGCGGCATCGGCGTCACGTCAGAGAACGGCAAGGATACGATCCACGTCGCCGACGTGTTCGCTTATCGCACGGTGGACGGCGCGACCGGCGAGGTCACCGAGAAGGCCCGCATGCACGCCGCCGGCGTCACGCTCGAATATCCGATGAGTGCGACGGCGAAGGGCAACTATGTGGTGCTGTCGAGCTGGTTCACCGGCACGGTGCAGGTGATCGACGGCAAGACCGGCGCCACCCGCGACATGCTGCACGGCTTCAAGGCGCCGCACGACGCGCTCGTGCTTGCGGACGGCAGCATTCTGGTGGCCGAGCTTGGCACCAAATCGCTGGTCCGCGTCAGCGGCGAGCACGGCAAGGACCGCACCCCGCTGATCGGCGGCCTCGAAGGCCCGGTCGGGCTCGTCGGCGGATCGAGCGGCGAGGTCTTTGTCACCGAAGCCTTCGCGGGCGTCGTGTCCAAAATCGAGACGAACGGCGAAAAGACCGTGCTCGCCAAGGACCTGAAAATGCCCGAGGGGATCGCACGCGCCAAGGACGGCAAGCTGATCGTGGCGGAGGTCGGTGCCAAGCGATTGATCGAGATCGCTCCTGAGACCGGCGCGGTCACCGAGATCGCGGCCAATCTCCCGATTGGCCTGAGCGGTGCGCCCGGAGGACTGCCGACGCACATTCCGACAGGCGTCGCGGTCGGGGAATCCGGCACGATTTATTTCTCTTCCGACATCGAGAACGCGATCTACAAGGTCACGAAGAAATAAGTCCCCGCAGTAAGTTCGCCAACAACCCGCAAAACAAACCGCCCCGGAGAGATTGAGCTCTCCGGGGCGGCTTGTGGCTTCAGGCTTCGAATGCCGGCGATCAGTTCAACTTCCGCTTCGACACCGGCGCTTCGAACTGGGCGATCTCCGCGGTCTGCGGCGCCTTGCCGTTGAGGGTCAGCACGTTGCCTTCCGACGAGATCGCAACGCTATCACCGTCCTTGACGTCGCCGGCAAGGATCATCTCGGCGAGCGGATCCTGGACGTGACGCTGGATCACGCGCTTGAGCGGCCGTGCGCCGTAGGCGGGATCCCAGCCCTTGGCGGCGAGCCAGTCGCGGCCCGCAGCGTCGAGCGTCAGCACGATCTTGCGATCGGTCAAAAGCTTTTGCAGCCGCGCGAACTGGATTTCGACGATCCGGCCCATCTCGCTCCTCTGCAAGCGATGGAACAGGATGATCTCGTCGACGCGGTTGAGGAATTCGGGGCGGAAATGCCCCCGCACCATTCCCATCACCTGCTCGCGCACGGCCGAAGTGTCCTCGCCCTCCGGCTGGTTCACCAGAAACTCCGAACCGAGGTTCGAGGTCATGATGATCAGCGTGTTGCGGAAGTCGACGGTGCGACCCTGGCCGTCGGTAAGGCGGCCGTCGTCGAGCACCTGCAACAGGACATTGAAGACGTCGGGATGCGCCTTCTCGATCTCGTCGAACAGCACCACCTGGTAGGGCCGGCGCCGCACCGCTTCGGTCAGTGCACCGCCCTCGTCATAGCCGACATAGCCCGGAGGCGCGCCGATCAGCCGCGAGACCGAGTGCTTCTCCATGTACTCGGACATGTCGAGGCGAACCATCGCGGTCTCGTCGTTGAACAGATATTCGGCGAGCGCTTTCGTCAGCTCGGTCTTGCCGACGCCGGTCGGCCCCAGGAACATGAACGAGCCGGTCGGCCGGTTCGGATCCTGCAGCCCCGCGCGGGAACGGCGCACGGCGGTCGCGACCGCACGCACGGCCTCGGCCTGGCCGACGACGCGCTTGCCGAGCGAGTCCTCCATTCTCAGGAGCTTGTCCTTCTCGCCTTCCAGCATCTTGTCGACGGGCACGCCGGTCCAGCGCGAGACCACCTGCGCGATATGGTTGGCGGTGACCGCCTCCTCCATCATCTCGCCGGAGTTTTCCTTGGCCTCGATGTCTGCAAGCTGCTTTTCGAGCTCGGGGATCCGGCCATAGGCCAGCTCACCGGCCTTCTGGAATTCACCGCGGCGCTGCGCGTTGGCAAGTTCGACCCGCAAGCCGTCGAGCTCGGCCTTCAGCTTCTGGGCGTCGGAGAGCTTGTTCTTCTCCGCGCTCCAGCGTGCGGTGAGCGCCGCGGACTTCTCCTCGAGGTCGGCCAGTTCCTTCTCCAAGGTCTGCAGGCGGCTCTTCGAACCGGCATCGCTCTCTTTCTTCAATGCTTCCTGTTCGATCTTCAGCCGGATGATTTCCCGATCCATCGAATCCAGCTCTTCCGGCTTGGAATCGACCTGCATCTTGAGCCGCGCGGCCGCCTCGTCCATGAGGTCGATCGCCTTGTCCGGCAGGAAGCGGTCGGTGATGTAGCGGTTGGACAGCGTCGTGGCGGCGACCAGCGCGGAATCGGTGATCCGCACGCCATGGTGCTGCTCGTATTTGTCCTTCAGCCCGCGCAGAATGGAGATCGTATCCTCGACCGAAGGCTCGCTGACGAAGATCGGCTGGAAACGCCGCGCCAGCGCCGCGTCCTTCTCGACGTGCTTCTGGTACTCGTCGAGCGTGGTCGCGCCGATGCAGTGCAGCTCGCCGCGGGCGAGCGCAGGCTTGAGCAGGTTGGACGCGTCCATCGCGCCATCGCCCTTGCCGGCGCCGATCAGCGTGTGCATCTCGTCGATGAACAGGACGAAATTGCCCTCGCTTCCGGTCACCTCCTGGAGCACGGCCTTCAACCGCTCCTCGAACTCGCCGCGATATTTTGCACCTGCAATCAGCGAGCCGAGGTCGAGCGACAACAGCCTCTTGTCCTTCAGGCTCTCCGGCACGTCGCCGTTGACGATGCGCAGCGCCAGGCCCTCGGCGATGGCAGTCTTGCCGACACCGGGCTCGCCGATCAGGACGGGATTGTTCTTGGTCCGGCGCGACAGCACCTGGATCGTGCGGCGGATCTCCTCGTCGCGGCCGATGACCGGATCGAGCTTGCCGTCGCGCGCCGCCTGGGTGAGGTCGCGGGCATATTTCTTCAGCGCGTCATAGGCGTTCTCGGCGGTTGCGGAGTCCGCGGTCCGGCCCTTGCGCAGCGCTTCGATCGCCGCGTTGAGGTTCTGCGGGGTGACGCCGCCCTTGGCCAGGATCGCGCCCGCCTCGCTGTTTTTCTCCAAGGCAAGACCGAGCAGCAGCCGCTCGACGGTGACAAAGCTGTCGCCGGCCTTCTCGCCGGCCTTCTCAGCCGCGTCGAAAGTGCGGGCAAGTTCGGGCGCCAGATAGATCTGGCCGGCGCCGCCGCCTGAGACCTTCGGCACCTTGCTCAGGGCGTCCTCGGTCGCCTTCAGGATTGCGCGGGAATTGCCGCCGGCGCGTTCGATCAGGCCGGCAGCGAGGCCTTCATTGTCGTCCAGCAGCACTTTCAGAACGTGCAGGGTCGAAAACTGCTGGTGCCCTTCGCGCACCGCAAGCGACTGCGCGGACTGGACGAAGCCTCTGGAGCGTTCGGTATATTTGTCGATGTTCATATCGTGGTCTTTCCCTCGGCCTGCCCCTGGAGCCCTCTAAGGCACTCCAAACGACATCTTCATTGGGTTTCCGATTACCGCATTGACGTTTCTCAACCGGTAACGGTCGTTATCAGCCGGCGCTGGCGCCGGCCTGACCCAGATGTGGGAAGCGAGGCTTCGGACCGGAAGAGGCGAGTTCACAATTTCGTGCGCGGACCCGCCGCTTGGCGCCGGTGGGCCGAATCCCCTAAGTAGCGGCATGACACCTAGCGCAATGACAGCCAGCCAGACCGCCGAGATCACCGGCCTCTACCGCTACCCGATCAAGGGCCTGACGCCGGAGCCCCTGCCCCGCGTCTTCCTGCGAGCCGGCCAGACCCTGCCCGCCGACCGCCGCTACGCCATCGAGAACGGCCCCAGCGGCTTCGATCCGGAAGAGCCGCAGTGGAAGCCGAAGACCCAGTTCCTGATGCTGGCGCGGAATGAGCGGCTGGCTTCGCTCGACAGCCGGTTCGAGGACGCGACCAACCGCCTGATCATCCGCAAGGACGGCCAGATCGTCGCCAGTGGGGATCTCGAGACCGCGGCCGGGCGCGCCGCCATCGAGGACTATTTCAGGGACAACTTTCAGCCGGAGCTGAAGGGCCCGCCCAAGGTCCTGTCCAGCCGTGACCACAGCTTTTCCGACGTCGCCCGCAAGGTCGTGTCCATCATCAATCTCGACAGCGTCCGCGCGCTCGAGACCATGCTTGGCGGCGCCGTCGTCCACCCGCTGCGCTTCCGCGCCAATCTCTACGTGAAGGGCTGGCCGGCCTGGTCCGAACTCGACCTCGTCGGCCAGACGCTGGCGATCGGGCAGGCCCGGCTGCAAGTGGTCAAGCGCATCAAGCGCTGCCCGGCCACCAATGTCGACCCTGATACCGCGAGGCGCGATCTCGAAATCCCGGCTACGCTCTCGAGCAATCTCGGCCACATGGACTGCGGCATCTATGCCGAGGTGATCGCCGACGGCGACATCGGCGTGGGCGACGCGGTTGCGTTGGAACAGCCGAAGCTGGTGTGACGCGGCGCCGGCTCCACGTACTCCGTCATTGCGAGCGCAGCGAAGCAATCCAGATATCTATCTGCTGAGACGGTCTGGATTGCCTCGTCGCTTCGCTCCTCGCAATGACGGGGAGAAACCTCAGTTCGGCATCACATAGGCATAGATCCGGCCGCGCGAGACCGGTGCTTCGCGAACGCGGTTGCCGTTATTGCCGGAGATCATGATCGGATTGCCCTGCGCGTCGACGCCGGTGATGATGCCGACATGACCGCCCCGGCCGCCGCGCGACATGACCGCGATGGCGCCGACCTGCGGACCGGAGACGCGCGTGCCGTAATGCGCGAACGAGTTCGCCATGTCGGAGCCGGTGCCACGGTGGCCGGTTTTCTCAAGCACCATGTTCATGAAGCGCGCGCACCACAGGCTGCCGCGGCCGGTCGGATTGCCACCGACATAGCGGCGCGCCTCGGACACGAGGCCCGACCCGCCGCCAAAGCCGCCGCTGCTCGTCGCGCTATTGGCCATGCCGCCGACATTCGCGTCAGTGGCCAGGCCACCGCCACGCCTCGTGGCGATTCGACGGCTGGCGCGCGTGGTCATCCCGCCGCTGGTAACCATTCCAGCGTTGCCGCTCATAGCCATTGCACCGCTGCCGCTCGTGGCCATTCCACCGCTGCCGCTCATGGCGATGCCGCCGCTATTGGCGTTCGGGTCATAGCTGGCGAAGGTATTGCCGAAGCCGCTCGCCTGCAATTGCGCCGCGCCGCGCTCGAAGCGCGAGCTGCGTGCATGATATCGGTAATGATGATGTCTGCTGGCGTGATGCGCGTAAGCGTGCCGCTCTGCGCTATGACGATGAGGTCGTGCTGACGCCGGAGAGGCGAGTGCGGCGATCGCCGCGAAGAAAACAGCCAGCGCGACGACACAGCGCGACAGGCGAGACGCAAACAACTCGAACATTCTTCATCCTTCGTTGACACCCCCACTTCCCCGTCGGCCCGTGCGGTGGCCGACATCCGCGGGCTGTATCAGTATCCCGATGTGGCGAGAACAAGACGCGGTCGCGAAGATTTTGGACGATGATTAACAAGTGCTAGGATCGTATGCGCTGACTGCAGGACGGCATTCCAATGCCGCAGCCACCTCAGGGAGAAAACCGGATGCCTCACGCCCTCACGAAAGACAATTATCGTCTCTATTTCGAAGAAGCAGGCGCGGGCACGCCGATCATTTTTCTGCACGAATTCGCGGCCGACTACACCAATTGGGAGCCGCAGATGCGCTACTTTTCGCGCGGCCATCGCTGCATCACCTATTCCGCGCGCGGCTACACGCCATCGGACGTGCCTGACGGCGAGGTCTACGGCTACACACATTTCTACACCGATGCGCTCGCGGTGCTCGATCATCTGAAGATCAATCGCGCGCACTTCGTCGGCCTCTCGATGGGCGCCTATTCGTCGCTCCAGATCGGGCTCAACGCGCCCCAACGCGCGCTGTCGATGACGCTCGCCGGAGTCGGCTCGGGCTCGGAGATCGAGAACCTAGACGCATGGCGCCAGCAGTGCCGCGCCAACGCGGAGCAGTTCGAAGCGCTCGGCTCAGCCGAAGTCGCAAAAGTCACGCGCGAGGCGCCGAGCCGGATTCCCTTCCTGGTGAAGGACCCGCGCGGTCACGCCGATTTCTACGCCGCCCTGGCGCGGCACGACGCCAAGGGATCGGCGCGGACGATGCGCGGCTTCCAGGCCGGCCGTCCCTCGATCTTTACGATGACGGACGCGATCAGAGGCGTCACGACGCCGGCACTCATCATCTGCGGCGACGAGGACGATCCGTGCGTGGGCGCAAGCCTGTTCCTGAAGAAGCATCTGCCTGCGGCGGGGCTCGCCATGTTTCCGAAGTCCGGCCACGTGCTCAATCTCGAAGAGCCCGCCCTGTTCAACGAAACGGTGGAACGGTTCGTCACGCTGGTGGAAGCGGGACGATGGCCGGTACGCGATCCGAGATCGCTGGCGGCGCATTAGCGCTACGCTCGCAATGACGAAAAACTACTTCCTGCCGCCCCGCGTCAGCAGAAACACGCCCTGCTCGCCGAACAGATTCCACACCCACCAGGGCATCCGCAGCCGCAGCGGGCGGCCGTAGAGGTCGAGCGCCTCGGCACGTTCCATCTTGACGTCGATCGCGTCGCAGAGTTCGACGAAGTCCTTGATGGTACAGAAATGGATGTTGGCGGTGTCATACCAGCTTGCCGGCAGATTCTCCGTGCGCGGCATGTGGCCGCCGATCAGGAGCTGGAGCCGCATCTTCCAGAAGCCGAAATTCGGGAACGACACGATGGCGCGGCGGCCGATGCGCAGCAAATTCTCCAGCACCACTTTCGGCTGCCGCGTCGCCTGCAACGTCTGCGACAGGATCACGTAGTCGAAGGCGTCATCCGGATAATTCACCAGGTCGGTGTCGGCATCGCCCTGCACCACCGCAAGACCCTTGGCGACGCAGCGGTTGACGCCCTCGCGCGACAGCTCGATGCCGCGGCCGTCGACGCCGCGGGTTTCCAGCAGTTGGAGCAGGTCGCCCTCGCCGCAGCCGACGTCGAGCACCTTCGAGCCCGGCTTGACCATCTCGGCCACCAGCACATGGTCCGCGCGAAAATCACCGGGCTGCCCGGTCGCAACGCCGCCCAGCGGCAACGTTTCCTGTACAGACATGGCTAGCCGTCCTTGTTAAGCATTCTTGGCGGCAAGCCCGCGCGCCTTGCCTGCCGACTGCAGGAAGGCACGGGCGATGTCGAAGAACTCGGGCACGTCGAGCAGGAACGCGTCGTGACCGCGATCGGTCTCGATCTCGGCGAACGACACCCGCGCACTCGACGCATTCAGCGCGTGCACCAGCGCGCGCGATTCCGAGGTCGGGAACAGCCAGTCGCTGGTGAAGGAGACCACGCAGAAGCGGGTCTGGATTCCCGCGAACGCCTTCGCCAGCACGCCGCCATGGTCGCCGGCAATGTCGAAATAGTCCATCGCGCGGGTCAGATAGAGATAGGAGTTCGCGTCGAAGCGCTCGACGAAGGACGAGCCCTGGTAGCGCAGATAGGACTCGACCTGGAAGTCGGCGTCGAACGAGAAGGTCGGCAGCTCGCGGTCCTGCATGCGCCGTCCGAATTTTCGATGCAGCGCGGCGTCCGAGAGATAGGTGATGTGCGCCGCCATCCGCGCGACAGCGAGCCCGCGATGCGGATGAATACCGTGGTCGGCATAGCCGCCATGGTGCCAGTCGGGATCGGCCATCACCGCCTGACGGCCAAGCTCGTGGAACGCGATGTTCTGCGCCGAATGTCGTGTCGAGCAGGCGATCGCCAGCGCGGAGAACACGCGGCTCGGATACGCCGCAGTCCATTGCAGCACTTGCATGCCGCCCATCGAGCCGCCGACGACCGCGAACAGCGTGTCGATGCCGAGCCGATCGATCAGCATCGCCTGCGCGCGCACCATGTCGGGGATGGTGATGACGGGGAAATCGAGACCCCAAACCTTGCCGGTCGCGGGATTGATCGATGCCGGACCGGTCGAGCCCATGCAGCCGCCGATCACGTTGGAGCAGATGATAAAATACTCGCGGGGATCGAGCGGTCGACCGGGGCCGACCAGGGTCTCCCACCAGCCGGGCTTGCCGGTGACAGGGTGCACATTGGCGACGTGCTGGTCGCCGGTCAGCGCATGGCAGATCAGGATCGCGTTGGAGCGATCGGCATTCAGTTCGCCGTAAGTCTGGTAGGCGATCTGGAACGGGCTGAGATCGACACCGCAATCCAGCCGCAGCGGCTGCTCCGTGCCGAACTGCGCGACCTGCGAGCTCGGATGATCCACCTCGTGCGACCGCTCGTCGGCGGTGATCGCGGGACTCGGAATTGACTGGACGCCAACCATCTGACCATCGACCTCGTTTGCGATCGTCGTGGTGACCGCATTGACATCAGGCCATGAAAAACCCGGCCTGAACGATAGGTTCGGCCGGGATCGAAAGGGTCCCCGGCCTGTTTAGCGAGTTTTTTAACGTGGCTGCAAGCCGGCCGGCTCAAATGACCACGGAACGGGTAAAAACTACCGTCTTGGACGGTTTTCGTCAAGTCGCGGCCCGGATCGACCAAATTCACCTGTCGAGACGCGGGCGGAACGGCCCCGATTTGCCTTTGCATTTCTCTTTGCTTTCGCAGCCCCGACTGCCTAATCAGGCATTCATCACAGCGGTGACGGCTCGCCTGATCCGCATTGGAACGCCTCTCAACAACCCTGTCAGACATGTCCCAACGTCCGCCCGCGCCACCATCGCTCCAGGAATTGCGCAAGGAGATCGACGCGATCGACGAGGGCATGCATCGCCTGTTGATGCAGCGCGGCGACATCATCGACCGCCTGATCCAGGTGAAGCAGACCCAGGAGGTCGGCTCGGCGTTTCGGCCTGCGCGTGAGGCCGCCATGATGCGCGACCTCGTGCAGCGTCATCGCGGCATCCTGCCGCTCGACACCGTCGAGAGCATCTGGCGCGTCATCATCGCGACCTTCACCTATGTCCAGGCGCCGTTCTCGGTCCATGCCGACATCTCTGCGAGCGAGCCGGCGATGCGCGATTCCGTGCGCTTCCATTTCGGATTCACCGTGCCTTACGTCGCGCATTTCAGCGCGCAAGCGGCGGTCGAGGCCGTCGCGAAATCCAAGGGCGACCTCGCGCTGGTCTCGGCGACCTCCAGCCGCACACCATGGTGGCTGGAGCTCGAGGCAGAAGGTGCGCCAAAGATCATCGCGCGGCTGCCGTTCGTCGAGCGCGCCGACCATCCGGCGGCGTTGCCCGTGTTCGCGGTCTCGCGCGTCGCCGACAGCGCGCTTGTGACGGAGGTCGAGACCTTCAGCGTGCGCGTGTCGGGGTGGAACGCCGAGGTCGCGCGCGCCCTGTCGCCGCTCGCCGAGATCGTGGCCGTGCCCGATACCGCCTTCGACGGCGCCGCGCTGCTGGTCTCGGTCACCGCGACGAGCAGCCTCGACAAAATCAAGGCTGCCCTGATCGAGGCGGGGGCCTCGGTGCGCTCCACGGCCCTCGTCGGCAGCCACGCAACGCGCTATACGGTGCCCCCGACCGGGTCGAAATCGTAAGTCGCGAACCGCCTGCCATTCCGGAGTTGAAGATGTCCCGCCCTGTGCCGAATCCCGGCATTCTCGATATTGCGCCCTACACGCCCGGCAAGACTCCGGTGGCAGAGCCCGGCCGCAAGGTGTTCAAGCTCTCGGCCAACGAGACGCCGTTCGGGCCCTCGCCGAAGGCGATCGAGGCGTTCAAGCACGTTGCGGATCATCTGGAAGACTATCCGGAAGGAACCTCGCGCGTGCTGCGCGAAGCGATCGGGCGCACCTTCGGGCTCGATCCCAACCGCATCATCTGCGGCGCCGGCTCGGACGAGATCCTCAATCTGCTCGCCCACACCTATCTCAGCCACGGCGACGAGGCGATCTCGACCACGCACGGCTTCCTGGTCTACCCGATCGCAACCATGGCGGTCGGCGCGAAGAATGTCGTCGCGGCCGAGAAGAACCTCACCTGCGATGTCGACGCCATCCTCAAGGCGGTGACGCCGAAGACAAAGCTGGTCTGGCTCGCCAATCCCAACAATCCGACCGGCACCTATGTGCCGTTCGATGAGGTCAAGCGCCTGCGCGCCGGCCTGCCCTCGCACGTGCTGCTGGTGCTGGACGCAGCCTATTGCGACTACGTCTCGCGTAACGATTACGAGATGGGGATCGAGCTGGTGGCGACGACCGAGAACACGGTCGTGACCCACACCTTCTCCAAGATCCATGGTCTCGCGGCGCTGCGCATCGGCTGGATGTTCGGCCCCGAGCACATCATCGACGCGGTCAACCGCATCCGCGGTCCCTTCAACGTGTCGACGCCGGCGATGTACGCTGCCGTTGCCGCGATCGAGGATACCGCGCACCAGGCCATGTCGAAACAGTTCACCGAAACCTGGCGCAACTGGCTCGCCGAGGAGATCGGCAAGCTCGGGCTGAAGGTGACGCCGAGCGTCGCCAATTTCGTGCTGATCCACTTCCCGACCGAGGGCAAGACCTCGGACGCAGCCGACGCCTTCCTCACCAGGCGCGGGCTGGTGCTGCGCGGCTTGAAGAACTACGGCCTGCCGCATTCGCTGCGCATGACCATCGGCACCGAGGAGGCCAACCGCCTCGTCGTCGAGGGCCTGCGCGACTTCATGGCCGGACGATGAGCGCGACCGCGCACTTCCAGCGCGTCGCGCTGATCGGCTTCGGCCTGATCGGCGGCTCGATCGCGCGCGCTGCGAAGCTCCAGGGCCTGGCTGGCGAGATCGTCACCACCGCGCGCTCGGAGAAGACGCGCGCACGCGTGATGGTGCTCGGCATCGTCGATCAGGTCGTGGCGACCAATGCGGAAGCCGTGAAGGACGCCGATCTCGTCATTCTCTGCATTCCCGTCGGCGCCTGCGGGCCGGTGGCGCAGGAGATCGCCGCGCACCTCAAGCCCGGTGCGATCATCTCCGACGTAGGCTCGGTCAAGGGCGCCATCGTCAGGGATATGGCGCCGCATCTGCCGAACGGCATCCATTTCGTGCCGGCGCATCCCGTCGCGGGCACCGAGCATTCGGGCCCCGATTCAGGCTTCGCCGAGCTCTTCATCAACCGCTGGTGCATCCTCACCCCGCCGGAGGGCGTCGATGCGGCTGCTACCGACCGCCTGCGCGCGTTCTGGGCTGCGATGGGCGCCAAGGTCGAGATCATGACGCCGGATCATCATGATCTCGTGCTCGCGATCACCAGCCATCTGCCGCATCTGATCGCCTACACCATCGTCGGCACCGCCGACGAGCTGGCGCAGGTGACGGAATCGGAAGTCATCAAATTCTCCGCCGGCGGCTTTCGCGATTTCACGCGCATCGCCGCCTCCGATCCGACGATGTGGCGCGACGTCTTCCTCGCCAACAAGGAAGCCGTGCTGGAGATGCTCGGCACCTTTACCGAGGATCTGGCAAAGCTCACCCGCGCAATCCGCCGCGGCGACGGCGAGGCGCTGTTCGACCACTTCACCCGCACCCGCGCCATCCGCCGCGGCATCGTCGAAATCGGCCAGGACTCTGCCGCGCCCGACTTCGGCCGGCCGCATGCGGCGCTGAAGAAGCCGTAGCCACCCCTCTCACCTCCGTCATTGCGAGGAGCGCAGCGACGAAGCAATCCAGACTGTCTCCGAAGAGAAAGTCTGGATTGCTTCGCTTCGCTCGCAATGACGGAGCAATCAATACAGCGGCGGGATCTGGCCGACCTTGACCGGGCCGAGCAGCACATTGCCGTCGACGAACTTCAGCGGGAAGCTGCGGGCCTTCTTGCCTTCCAGCGTGCTCTCGGTTCCGATCGAATTGATGCCGGCGGCAACGCCGGCATTGGCGTTCTGCTTGATGACCTTGCTGAGGCCGGGAACGGCGCGGTCGAGCGCGCCGAACAGATTGTTGAGGTCCTGCGACTTCACGCCGGGCGCGACGCGATCGAGGGTTGCCTGCGGCACTCCCTCCTCCAGCATCTTCTCGATGCCGAGCGCGGGGATCACGCGCTCGAGCCCCGTCACCGTCATCTGCAACTCGCCGTCGAGACGGCCGTTAGCCGAGAGCCCGAGCGTGCCGGCCGCGACAGCAATCATCTCGCCCTGCTGGATGCGGGACTGCACGATCTCGATATGGCCGCCGGCGGCCTGGATCTCGCGGAAGCGCTGCGGCCACGGCTTTGGCGTGAGGTCGGACAGTCCGGTGATCTTCGCCCGCGTGTCGGCCTCGAACGGCTCGGCGAGCAGCGGATGTACGCCCTGGATGCTGCCCTGCGCGATCTGGAGCACGGTCTCGATCACGGGATGATCGGACGGCGATCCATCCGCAAGGCGTCCATGCAGCTCGACCTGTTTCGCGCGCGCGAGCGGCACCTGCACGCTGCCGTCAACACGATTGACGGTGGGCTCCTCGAACACGATGGAGGCGCGCTCCGGCACGGCGGGCAAGCCGACCACGCTGCTGCGGCCCTTGCTCCAGTTCACGACGAAGGTGTTTTGCGTGACGCCGTCAGTGAGCGTCGCGGGTGCGGTGAATTCGGCGATGACGCGCTTGGGATCGTAGACCTGGGCGAGGACCAGGATGTTGTCGAGCTTCGCCGTGAACGGCGTCTTGCTGGCGTTCTGCGACACCAGGGCGACGCTGGCGCCGGAACACTGGACCTCGAAGCGGAAGGGGAAGCCCGCGATCGAGCGCTTGGCGCAATCATAGATACGGCCGGATTTGGCCTCCTGCGCGCGCCAGGCGTCGGCGGCGATTTCGGCCTGCGACGCCGCATAGAACCAGAAGCCGCTCCACGCCACCGCGAGGATCAGGAGGATGACAGGGGCGATGAAAAGGCCCCAACGGGAGCGCCGGCCTGCGGCAACGGTCATATCGGACATGCGGCGACCCTTTGACCCCTGATTTTGTCAAATGTAAGCGAGCTTGGCTTGCTCCGAAAGGCGGAGAATTCGCTTCGTTTGGGGGCGCGGTTCTGGTAGCCGTGCCCGAAATGTCGGAAATCACCCTCCCCTCCGTCACCACTGCCAAGGGCGACCTCTGGGTGTTCGGCTACGGCTCGCTGATGTGGCGGCCGGGCTTCGAATTCGAGGAGCGCGTCCCGGCGCGGCTGGTCGGCGAGCATCGCGCGCTCTGTGTCTATTCCTTCGTGCATCGTGGCACGCCGGAGAAGCCGGGTCTGGTGCTCGGCCTCGACCGCGGCGGCGCCTGCCGCGGCATCGCCTTCCGCGTCGCCGAAAAGAACCGCGCCGACGTCGTCGCCTATTTGCGCGCGCGCGAGCAGGTGACGTCGGTCTATCGCGAAGTCATGCGCTCGGTGTGGCTGGAGAACGACGCGCGGCAGCGCGTCTCCGCGCTCGCCTATGTCGTCGACCGCGGCCATGTGCAATATGCGGGCCGGCTGTCGCTCGCCGACCAGCATCGCCACGTGCTCCAGGGCCACGGCCAGTCCGGCGCCAACCGCGACTACGTGACCGCGACGGTGAAGGCGATCGAGGCCGAAGGTTTTCGCGATGCGCCGCTGCATCAGCTCGCCACGATGCTGCATGGTGATGCGCATTCTCAGCACGCGCCGGCCCCAGTGGACGATCGGGAAAACCGCTAGCTCTCGGACGGCGCATAGCTCGGCGCCGAGCCGATCAGCTGCTCCTGCTCCCTGCGGCCCGCTTCGACGAGGCGGCCGGTCGCGTCTTCGATCGCCGTTTGCACACGGGAGAGAAACTCGTCCTTGGGCAAGCCTGGCGGCAGCGGATCGAGGAATTCCACCACCAGCGTGCCGGGATAGCGCATGAAGGTGCGGCGCGGCCAGAACAGGCCGGAATTGAGCGCGATCGGCAGGCACTGCGCGCCGCAGGACGAGTAGATCTGCGCGAAGCCGCTCTTGTAGTCCGGTGGCGCGCCCGGGGCACGGCGCGTGCCTTCGGGAAAGATCACGAGCTGCCCGCCGCTGCGCACCGCCTCACGGGCCCGCCGCGTCATGTCCAGCAGCGCCTTGACGCCGGCGTTGCGGTCGATCGCGATCATCCCGGTCTTGACCAGGAACTGACCGAACACCGGGATCTGCATGAGCTGACGCTTGAGGATGAAAATCGGACGGTCGAAAAAACCCGGCAGGACGAACGTCTCCCAGAACGACTGGTGCTTCGCCACGACGACCAATGGCCCCGTCGGAATCTTTTCGAGGCCGCGGAATTCCACCTTGATGTTGCAGACCGCCCGCATCAGAAACAGCGTCGCCTTTGCCCACCATTGCGCGACCGTGAGCATGGCGCGCGGCGGCAATGCGAAGGTCGGCAGCGCCACGATCGCGAGGCACACCAGCACGGTGTAGAACAGCACGTTGAACACGAGCGATCGCAGGAAAATCAAGAACATCGATGATCCGATCAATTGCCGATCAATTGGCCTGTGCGGTGGCGGGCCGCTTCGGTTGAAGCCCGGGAGGCTGCTCCGACATCTCGGGCGAAAGGTCAATCCCGAAATCCTCCAGCCGCACCCTGAGCTCGGCCGCGATGTACTTGACATATTCCGACAGCAGCAGCCGCAAGGTGGACGCCGAGGTCCACCACGGCTCCTCGCGCCATTTGTCGCCGACCACCACGAACGGGATCAGTGTCGTCTCCGGCATCGCATGCGAGAATTCCACCAGCGCGCGCGGCATGTGATAGTTCGAGGTCACCACGATCAGCGATTTGAAGCCGCGCCCCGCGGCCCAGCGCCGCGCTTCCGCGGCATTGCCGCGGGTCGAGACCGCGGTGCGGTCGAGATCGACGCAGCAACGCATGAAGGACTGGTTCTCCGGCAACGTCCGCGAGATGTCGCTCGCCGTCGAGGTCGGGTGCACGCCGGAGATCAGGAGCCTCCTGCCGTAGCCGGCAGCGAGCAGCTCCATCGCATCCGACACCCGCGATGAGCCGCCGGTCAGCACCACGATGCCGTCCGCCCTGCGGTCCGGCGCGATCTCGGCACCGCGCAATTGCGACAGAAACGCAATGAAGCCCGCCGCCGCGCCGACGAAGGCGAGCGCAATCGTCGACATCACGGCCGCGCGCAGCCAGCCGCGCGGCAGTTTCGGCGATCGATCGTCGGTCGGCGCGGTCATGCGATGTCGGTGATCCCTTCCCAGAGGCGATTTTAGGACGTTTTGAGGCGAAGTGGAGTCCGGTCTGTCGGCCTCAATCGACATCATTCAGCGTCGCGAACAACGTCTGGCGCGAGGCGACTGCGGTGATGGCGCCGATCAGCACGGCCTGCACCGCAAGCACGATGTAGCCGGACGGCCGCAGCGAGAAGGTACCGAGCAGCGCGGCGAACTGGTCGCCGACGGGGGTGCCGGAAAACCAGCCTGCAATCGACTCGGAGAAGCCGAATACCAGCATGGCGGCGCCGCCGCCGATCACGCCGCCCTCCAGCCCCAGCCTGAGGAAATGACGCAGGAAGCGGTTGGCAATGTAGCGGTCGCCGGCGCCGACGAAATGCAGCACCTCGACGATCGGACGGTTCGCCGCCATGGCGCCGCGGGTCGCGAACGACACCGAGATGATGGTGGCGACGATGACGAGCGCGAGGATGCCGAGGCCGGCGAGCACGGTGGCGTTGGTCATCGAGCGCATGCGCTCGATCCAGGCGCGGTGATCGTCGACGCTGGCGCTTGGCGCCACCTGGGTCACGCGGGCGCGCAAGGCGACGAGATCGAGCGCCGTGCCGGGCTGCACGCGCGCGATGATCATGCGCGGCACCGGCAGATCGTCCATCGACAGGCCGGTGCCGAGCCAGGGCTCGAGCAGCTTGCCGCTCTCGTCCTTGGTGAACGGCTTGACCTCGACGATGCCGGCTTGCGCGCGCATGGCCTCGGTCACCGCCGCGGTGTCGCGTTCGAGATCGCGGCCCGTCTGCGGGCGGACCTGGATGGTGATCTCGCTCGCGACGTCCGACTGCCATTCGGCGGCGGAGGCGCTCACCAGCAGTACCGTGCCGGTCGTCATCGAAGCCAGGAAGGTCATGATGGCAACGACGGCGACCAGCGCGCGGCCGTGGATCGAGGCGCGCGGCACGATCGGCGACATGTTGCGCGCCCGGGCCGGAAGCGGCGGCCCCTCCTGTCCGAGATCGACCAGCACGCCGCGTTCGTCGGGCCTACTCATAGACGTGCAGCCGTCCCTGGTGCAGCACGAAGCGTCGCGCCTCGTACTGGTCCATCAGGGCGATATCGTGGGTGGCGATGATGACGGCCGTGCCTGACTTGTTGAGCTCGATGAACAGCCGCAGCAGGCGGCGACCGAGCGTCGGATCGACGCTGCCGGTCGGCTCGTCGGCCAGCAGCAGCTGCGGCCGCGAGATCACGGCGCGGGCGATCGCCGCGCGCTGCTTTTCGCCGCCGGACAGGATCGGCGGCAGCGCGTCCATGCGCTCGCCGAGCCCGACCCATTTCAGGAGGTCGATGACCTCCTTGCGGTAGCTCGATTCGCTGCGGCCCATGACGCGGAACGGCAGCGCGACGTTCTCATAGGTGGTCATGTGGTCGAGCAGACGGAAATCCTGGAGCACGATGCCGATGCGCTTGCGCAAGTTTGCGATCTCGTCCTTGCCGAGCTGCGAGATGTCGTGACCGAACAAATTGACGAGGCCCCGCGTCGGGCGATGCGACAGGAACAACAGGCGCAGCAACGAGGTCTTGCCGGCGCCGGACGGGCCGGTGAGAAACTGGAAGGAATGCGCCGGGATCTGGAAGTTGAGGTCGCGCAAGACCTCGGGCCCCAGGCCGTAACGCAATCCGACATTTTCGAACCGAACCAAGCTCAGCTCCGTTCGAGAGAGGCCGCGGGCCGCACGGCTGTGCTCCGCCACACGCGATCAGCGGGTTTTGCGGCCGTTATGGTTTCCGGTTCGTTAACGGTCGTCCTGTAGCATAATTGGTAGCATCTTTCCCCCTCGGTTCTCCGCGACCGTGTCACCGTCAAGACTTGTCCATGCATCAAGGCTCGTCCATGCATATCGTCTGCCCTCATTGTACGACATCCTATGCCATCAAGCCCGCGAGCCTTGGGGCGAACGGCCGGACCGTGCGCTGTTCCCGCTGCAAGGAAACCTGGGTCGCCCATGCCGAGGATGCCATCGAGGAGGCATCTGTCCCGGCTATGGCTGCGGCCAGCCGGGCCGACGACCAGTCCGATCTCGCCGAGCAGTGGAACTCATATGCCCAAGACGACGGCGCCACTGAGGCGCCTGTCGTTGACAGCCCCTCGATCGCCAGCGACTGGCCGGACCAGGAAGCCGGGGACACCGAGGACGAATGGTCCGCGGCCGCCCGGTCCGCCGAGGAGGAAGTCGTCGGCGAACAGCACCAATCCTGGTTCCGCGGCCTGTTCGGCCGCCGCCGCGGCGCCCGGGTGCGCCGTCCGGTCGCCAAGGCGGCCCCGCGAAAATCCCAGTTCGGCCTGCCGACCGCCTGCGCCGCCATGGGCTCGCTGGTGCTGGCGCTGGTGATCTGGCGCGGCGACATGGTGCGGCTGCTGCCCCAGACGGCCGCCTTCTACCGAATGGTCGGCCTCGAAGTGAACCTGCGCGCACTGGCCTTCAAGGACGTCAAGCTCTCCAGCGAGACCGTGGACGGTAAGCAGGTGCTGGTGATCGAGGGCGTGATCGTGGGCCAGGGCAAGAAGCCACTCGACATTCCCCGGTTGCGCTTCGCGGTGCGCGACGCGCAAGGCGCGGAAATCTACGCCTGGAACGCCGTTCTGGAACAGACCGTGCTACAGCCCGGCGAGCGCGCCTTCTTCCGCTCACGCCTGGCCTCGCCGCCGCCGGAAGGCCGCAATATCGACGTTCGCTTCTTCAACCGGCGCGACATCGCCGGCGGCAGCGTATAGTCGATCTCGCAGGTCTCGCAGGCAAAGCTGGTGGCGAGATTGATCCCAAGGTTGGTCTCATGTCCAAAATCCTGATCGCCGACGACGAGGATTCGATGCGCCAGCTGGTGGCGCGGGCGATCGCCATGGACGGCCACGAGATCGTCACCGCGCAAGACGGCGCCGAGGCGCTGGAGATCCTCACTCGCGCGGACGGCGCATTCGACCTGCTGCTCACCGACATCCAGATGCCGGTGATGGATGGCATCGCGCTGGCGCTTTCCGTCGCACGCGATTTCCCCGATTTGACCATTCTGCTGATGACCGGCTTTGCCGACCAGCGCGAGCGCGCCTCAAACCTCAATGCGCTGGTGCATGACGTCGTGACCAAGCCGTTTTCGGTCGCCGACATCCGCACCGCGGTGGCAGATGCGCTGGCGGCGAAGAAGGGATAGCCGGCGGAGCGGCCATGTGTTCCACTGTCATGCCCCGGCTTGACCGGGGCATCCAGTACGCCGCGGCCTCTCGATTGAATCACAACCGTCTCGGAGTACTGGATCGCCCGGTCAAGCAGGGCGATGACAGAGAACTCAAAAATCCTTCAGCAGCCGCTCGATGTAGTCGAGTTCGATCTGCGGGCGCGAGCTATCCCCTAGGCGACGGCGCAGCTCCTCGAGGATGCGGCGGACGCGCTGGGCGTCGATCTCGCCGGGGATCTTGACCGTGTAGTCGTCGCTCAGATCGCGGCCGTGAAGGGGGCGGCCGAGCGGATCGGTCTGATTGCCGCCGCTCTGCTGGCGGCCGGCACGGTTGCCGGGACCATCGCCCTGCCCGTCGCCATCGCCCTGCTGCATCGCCTCGGCCATCTTCTGTGCGCCCTTGCGCAAGGCCTCGAGAGCTTTCCCTTGCGAGTCCACGGCACCGTCCGAATTGCCCTCGCCGAGCTGCGAGCCGGCATCGCCCATGGCCCCGTCGGCGGCGTCCAGACTGCCGTCGTCATCGCCCTGGTCGCCGTCCTGATCGCCATCTTGGCCCGGCTGTCCCTGCTCGCCCTGCTGACCCTTTTGCCCCTTCTGGCCCTGGCTCTTCTGGCCCTTTTGCCCCTTCTGCGCGAGGCCGCGCTTGGCGAGCTCGTCCTGCAGCTTCTTCAGGCGATCCCGTAGCGACTGCTGATCCTGCTGCAGGTCCGACATCGACTGGTCGCCCTGCTGCTTGCCGCGCGAGCGCTCACGCCGGGAATCCTGCCCCTGCTTGAAAGTCTTGTCGCGCAATTGCTGCTGCTTGCGGATCATGTCGCTGAGCTCGTTGAGCGCCTGCTCCATGTCGCTGTCGCCGGATTGCCCGGGCTGCGCCATCTGGAGGTTTTCCATGATCTGCGCGAGCTGCTCGAGCATGCGCTGGGCCGCTTCTTTATTGCCTTCGCGCGCCGCCTTCTCGATTTGCTTCAGCAATTCGTCCAGGTCGCGCTGCGTGATGACGGAACGATCGCGATTGGAGGATTGGCTCTTTTCCGTCGCACGCTTGTAGTCCTCGAGCTTCTGAATCGCATCGGATTGATTGTTCAGGCTCTTGCCGGATTCCTTCTGCCTGAGACTGTCGCCGGAATCCTGCATCGCCTTTTCAGCGCCATCGAGCAGGGCATCGACATCCTGATCCTGCTGGGCAGCCACGGGCGAGACGCCTCCCAACAGGAAGGCGAGGCAGGCGATCGAGATCGCCTTCAAGAGTGGCACGCGTGCTAGCTTCCGCATTTACGGTCTCGCGTCGACTGGTTGGCCCCGTCGTTGCCCGCCTTCGCCCGGTTGTTCGCCGACTTGCGATAGGCCTGAAGCTGCTCGCGCAATGCGTCCTGCTGCTTAGCCAGCTCTTCGAGCTGCTCGGGCGTGGCGTTCTGGGTCTTTTGTTTCAGCTCGACGGACTTGTCGAGGATGAGCTGAACCTCTGCCGGGAAAGGCTGCCGCGGTCCAAGCGGATTTTGTTCGGCGCGCCGGGCGAGATCGCGCACCTTGCCGGCCATGGCTTCGCGCAGCTTTTGCGTCAGCGCCTTGATCTCGTCCTCGCTGGCGCCGCGTTCCAGCGCCCGCTTGAGCGCATCCTGCGCCGAGCGCAGCGCGGCGTTGACGCTGCCGGCGACACCGTCGTCCTCGATGGTGACCGCGAACGCCCACATGCTTCCCACCACCTCGCGCAGCGCGTCGTCGGTACGGGCGGTTTCCAGCTGCTGCGCCAGACTGCGCAGGCCGAGATAGCAGCCCGCATCCGGAGTGAACAATTCGGGCGCAATCATCAGCGCATCGAGCGCGGCGTAGACATCCGAATTCTTGTTGGCGTCGAGCGCGAGGATGCGGCGCTGCTCGACCAGCGCGCGAGAGAGCGAGTTGGTAAACAGCCGCTCGGGCAGGCGCATGTTGAAGGGCTCGCTCCTGGCCTCGTTGCCGGCCTCGTCCTTGGCGGTGAGGGTCAGCGTGACGTCGGCGCCGGCATAGGGATCCTCGCTAAGGTCCTTCACCGTCTGGCCGACGCCGTTGCGGGTGCGCGCATTCGGCAGCACGAGCGGGAATTGCGGAGGTTGGAATAGCGGCCGCGCGGCGGCCTTGGTGTCGGCCTCCTTGCTGCCATCCTTGACACCATCTTTGGCATCGGCGGGACGCAGGCCGATTTGCGCGTCGGCGCCGGTGACGCCGTAATCGTCCTCGATCTTGTAGGTGAGCTGGAGTCCGCCCCGGGCCTGCCGCTCGGGATCCTTGGCCAGCGCGATCGTCGGCGCGCGGTCCGCCGTTGCCGCAAACGCCCATTGCGGCTGGCCGGAGGGCGCGCGGACATGCGCGGTGCCGTCGCTACTGATGGCAAAATGCTTCTCGTTGGTGCCCTTGGGCGCGGCTTCGGTAGGCGCGACTTCCTTGAGACCCCCGGAGACGACAACATCAAGGCTGCCGCCGGAGGAGCGAACGATCAGGGTCGAGCCTGCGGGAACGGCAAGCGGGCCGCTGGCCGGCAGCGCCGCTGCCTCCTTGTTCGCGGCCGACAGGATGACCGGCGGCTTGCCGGTGTAGAGCGGCGGCGTAACCCAGGCGTCGACGCGAACATTGGTCGGCGCCAGCATGCCGTTCCAGTGGAAGGCGGCCCCGAGCCGCATCGCACGCTCGTCGCCGGCGGCGAAGAAGGTCGCAACCAGCATCACCATGACCAGCGCGCGCAGCGCCCAGGGATCATGCAGAGCGAGCCGGGGCTTCGGCAGACCGGCGCGAATGCGCTTGATCGAAGCCAGCGTGCGCTCGCGCTGCGCCCGCCACAAGGCCTGCGCAACCGGGTCCTGCGAGCTCAGCGTGTCCGTCAGCGTGGTGGCCGGCCGATGACGGATGCCGGAGCCGCGGTCGAGCCGGGCCAGCGCCTCCTCGCGGCTCGGCCAGCGCAAGCGAGTCAACGGGAACAGGACGACAATCGCGATGCCGGCGAAAACGACGAGCCCGACGGCGCGGGCAATGAACGGCAGCGCCAGCCAGAGGCCGGCCCAGGACACCGCCACGAACAGGCCGACGACAGTGAGAAGTCGCGCCAAATTCGGCCAGGCACGCTCCCACGCGATGGCATAAGTGGCCCGCTGCAGGGCTTGCGCCAGCTTCAGCCGCGACAGAGCGTCGCCATCGCGGATCGGGTCTGACGGGTCGGGGGTGACGCCGTTCAATCAACTCTCCAGGTTGCCCGGTAGAGAAGCGTACCACAACGGCAGCACTGAGGCATCCGTTCCTGTACGGGAGACACCCCTTTTCCCGCATAACACGAGGACGTGACTGGCACGCCGCAACCCCGTAATTTCCGCGCCGCCATCCAAGAAAAACGTAAGAGAAGCAAAGGAAACGCCATGGACAAGAAGATGCACGACAAGGGCCTGGAAGTCCGCAAAGCGGTGCTGGGCGAGGCCTATGTCAACAACGCCCTGAAGACCGTCGACGACTTCAACCGTCCGTTCCAGGAGATGCTCAACGAATATTGCTGGGGCACCGTGTGGGGCCGCGAGGAGCTGCCGCGCAAAACCCGCAGCATGCTCAACATCGCGATGATCGCGATCCTCAATCGTCAGCACGAATTCCGCGCGCATCTGAAGGGCGCACTCACCAACGGCGTCAGCCGCGACGAGATCCGCGAGATCCTGATGCAGGTCGCAATCTATGGCGGCATGCCGGCCGCCGTCGACAGCTTTCGGATCGCGCGCGAGGTGTTCGCGGAGATCGACGGCAAGGCGTGAGCGGTGCCGCCGTGAGGGACGGGAACGCGACGTTCCTCTTCCACGTCATCCTGGCGAAAGCCAGGACCCATAGCCACCGGCAGGTGTGGTTACGGGCACTCGGAGTTGCCACTTCGCGCCACAACCTCTCCCTGGGGTAATGGGTCCTGGCTTTCGCCAGGACGACACCGAGGATGGATGCGCGCCGATCAACAACAACGAATATTCAACACAAGGAAGCACCATGGACATCGGATTCATCGGCCTCGGAAACATGGGTTTCCCGATGGCGCGGCGGCTGATCGAGGCCGGCAACCGGCTCGTCGTGTTCGACACGCGCCAGGAGGTCGTCGACAAGCTGGTGGCGCGCGGCGCCAGTGCGGCGACTTCGCCGAAGGACGTCGCCGACCAGGTCGAGACGGTCATGGCGAGCCTGCCCTCGCTGCAGGCTTCGCTCGCGGTTGCGACGGGGCCGAACGGTGTGATCGAGGGGAGCCGCGTAAAACGCTTCATCGATCTCTCCACCGTCGGTTCGGCGATGGCGGTGAAGATTCACGGCCTGCTCGCCAAGCATGACATCGTGCAGGTCGACTGCCCAGTCTCCGGCGGCGTCGGCGGCGCGGAGAAGGGCACGCTGGCGGTGATGGTCTCGGGGCCGAAGACCGAGTTCGAGCTGCTCAAGCCCGCGCTCGACATCATCGGAAAAGTGTTCTTCATCGGCGAGAAGCCCGGCGCGGCGCAGACTATGAAGCTCGCCAACAATTTCTTGTCGGCCACGGCCATCGTTGCGACCTCGGAAGCGGTGGTGATGGGCGTCAAGGCGGGGCTCGATCCCGTCGTGATGATCGACGTCATCAATGCCGGCTCCGGCATGAACACCGCGAGCCGCGACAAGTTTCCGCGCTCGGTGCTGCCGCGCAGCTTCGACTTCGGCTTCGCCACGGGACTGATGGTGAAGGACGTGCGGCTGGCGCTGGAGGAGATGAAGCAGCTCGGCCTGTCGATGGAGGTCGCGGATGCGGTCGGCCGGTTGTGGGAGACGGTCATCAGCGCGGAAGGCGCCGAATCCGATTTCACCGCGGCGATCAAGCCGATCGAGAAGAAGGCGGGTGTTGTGGTTGGCGGCAGGCCGCCCAGCTAGCACCAACACGAGAACGCAGCGCCGACGACGGGCGCTGCGCTGTCCTCCTTGGATCGATCTGTTACGAGCGGCGTCTGCCAAATTCCAGAAGGTCGATCGGCTGCTCGAGTTGCAGGGAGGCCGAGCCCCCACTGCATTTGATATATTTCTCGTCGCACCTGCGCATGCACCGTCTCTCGCTCGAGCATTTCGCAGAGGTGTTGTTGCAGCTGACCCACGTAATGTCGCACCGCGTGACCCGGGCCGACGCGGCGCCGGACAATCCGATCAGGAAGGCCACGCTGCAAGCTGCGAAAAACATACGAGGCAGGCCGGCGCCGGCGAGTGAATCATTCATTCCAATCTCCTGTGTTGGCCGGGCACGACTGCGCCTGCGGCCGAGTTTTTGACGAAGACGCAGTTCAAGCCTTGGCGAGATAGGGGATCGTGCCGGCCAAGTCCGTATCGTCGATCAACTGGAAGCGGCTTTCGCTGCCGCCCCTGCGCGCTGCCGCGAAGCGGCCGTAGGCGGGATCAGTGACGAAGGACTCCGCCGCTTTCGCCGTGGGAAACGACATGATCGCGATCAGCGACGTATCTAAAGGCGCACCTTCCAGCGTCTTCACATTGCCGCTGCGCGAGAGGTACTTGCCGCCGTGCTTATGCACCAGCTCGTGGACGGACGCTGCGTAGTCCGGCACCCACTTTCCGTCAGTCACTTTGATGTCCGCGATCAGATACGCTGTCATGTCGTGTCTCCTGGCTCGAGTTCAGCTCCGCGTTGATACAACGCGGGCATCACTTGGGTGCCAGAACACGGCGCGGGCTCGCCAGTACGGGAACTGTAGCGGGGCGATACAAATACTGAATGCGCCGCCCTGGATCAGCTCGCCAGCTTGCGTTCCTTGGCGAACGGGCTGAGGCCCAGCCAGCTTTGCATGGCCGCGGCAAGCTGCCGGTCGCCGGTGAGCAGCATGCGCCGGCTTGCGACGGCCGCGCGCACGGTATCGAGTCCCATCCAGATCGCCGTCATGGTGCGCAGATCAACCGACACGTAAAGGTCAACGTCGAAACCGGGATCAATCGAGCAGAGGTCGACACAGTCGTCAGGATCGACGATCAGCCACCACAATCGCTGCGTCGAAGGTAATTCCGGATACGCGAACTGCAGCACGCTGCGGCGGGTCGGCATCGGCGTCGTGTTCAAATTCCGCCGCATGTCCCACATCAACAGCTGGACATCGAGATGCTGAAGCGACAGATCCGACTCGATGCGGCGCTGGCCCCAGATGCCGAACGCCTCGACGATGGGGCCGAGTTCGCGTCCGGCGGCGGTCAGCTGATACTCGATCACGCCGCGCTCGGAAGCCGACGGCTGGCGGATGACGATGCCTGCAGCTTCGAGTTCCTTCAATCGCTGGGAAAGCAGCGCAGGCGACATGCGGGGAACGCCACGGCGCAACTCGTTGAACCGGGTCGAGCCGGCGACGAGTTCACGTAGCAGCACGACGGTCCAGCGCGTGCATAGTACCTCGGCCGCCATCGCGACCGGACAGAACTGCCTGTAGCTGCCGATGGTCATGCGGGCCTCCGTGACAAGCGAAGGCGGAACCTTAGGGCCGATGCGCGCGGCTTCCTAGTTCAGTTTCTGTATCAGCAGCGATTCATTCTCTGAACTGGCCGCGGACCGAGGTGAGCGTCTATTCGACCGGCATTGGCAAGCCGGCCGCCGCAATCGCGGCCCGCCGGACACAGGAGATTACCATGAAGAAATACGATTCAGCGGCTTCCAGATTGCTCGTTTCGGTTCGCAGCGCCGCGATTTGCACCCTCGGCCTGGGCGTCGGCGTCATGCCGGCGTCCGCAGCCAATCTGACAAGGAGCATCGAGGTCAGCAGTGCCGCGGCCGAGGTGTGGTCCGTCATCGGGCCGTTCTGCGCGATCAAGGATTGGCTGCCGCCGGTGGGGCAGTGCATTACGGACGGCAAGTCGCCGCCAACCCGGACGCTCGTCACCAGGGACGGCAAGGCCTCGTTCGTGGAGACGCAGACTGCACGGAGCGACAAAGACTACAGCTATTCCTACGCGTTCCTGTCGAGCCCACTGCCGGTGAGCCAGTACAAGTCGACCATCAAGGTCACGGCAAAGGGTGAAGGCGCGTCGGTGGTGACATGGACCGGCATCTACACGCCCGACCCGGGGCGGGAGAAGGACGCGATCGATGCCCTCGGCGGCGTCTATGATTCCGGCCTCGCCGCGATCAGGGACCGGTTCAAGAAATAGGAATCAATGCAGCGATGGGCGCAGCGGTAGCTGCGCTCATCGTGGACGATTACACAATTACAACCAGGGCGCCGGCGTATCCATCGCGATCAGTTGCTCGACCTCGATGCGCGGACGCACGACCGCGTACTGGTCGCCCTTCACCAGCACTTCGGGCACCAGAGGTCTCGTATTGTAGGTGCCGGCCTGCACTGCGCCGTAGGCGCCGGCGGTCATGATGGCGATGAGGTCGCCGGGCTTTGGCGTCGGCAGCGTGCGATCCAGTGCGAGGTAGTCGCCGGTCTCGCAGACCGGGCCGACGACGTCGGCCATGATGGTCGCGCAGCCCTTCGCAGGCTGCGTCACCGGCAGGATGTCGTGATGGGCCTCGTACAGCGTCGGGCGGATCAGATCGTTCATGGCGGCATCGATGATGACGAAATTCTTGCCGTCGCCGTGCTTCACGTAGATCACCTTGGCGACCAGGATGCCGGCATTGCCGACGATCATGCGGCCCGGCTCGAACATCAGCGTGCAGCCGAGATTATGGCTGACGCGCTTGACCATCGCGGCATAGGCGTCGGGCGCCGGCGGCGCCTCGCGGTCCATGTAATAGGGAATGCCGAGACCGCCGCCGAAATCGACATGCGAGATGTTGTGGCCGTCGGCACGCAGCGTCTGCACGAATTCTGAGAGGATGCGGAACGCGATCTCCATCTTGGAGAGGTCGGTGATCTGGCTGCCGATATGTACGTCGCTACCTGTGACCTCGATGCCCGGCAGCTTTGCGGCGCGGGCATAGACCTCACGGGCATGCGCGATCGGAATGCCGAACTTGTTTTCGGATTTGCCAGTCGAGATCTTTGCGTGCGTGCCGGCATCGACGTCTGGATTGACACGGATCGAGATCCGCGCGGTCTTGCCCGTCTCTGTCGCAAGGCGCGACAGCAGCTCGAGCTCGGGCTCGGATTCGACGTTGAGGCAGAGGATGTCGGCGGCCAGCGCGGCGCGCAGCTCGTCTTCCGTCTTGCCGACGCCGGAGAACAGGATCTTGCTTGCCGGGATGCCGGCGGCCAGCGCGCGCTTCAATTCGCCGCCGGAGACCACGTCCGCGCCGGCCCCAAGCTTGGCCAGCGTGCGCAGCACCGACTGATTGGAGTTCGCCTTCATGGCGTAGCAGACCAGCACCTTCTCGCCGGCGAAAGCGTCAGCGAAAACGCGATAGTGCCGCTCGAGCGTTGCGGTCGAATAGCAATAGAACGGCGTGCCGACGGCTGCGGCCAGCTCGGACAGGTTCACCGCCTCGGCGTGCAGCACGCCGTTGCGATAGTCAAAATGGTTCATGGCGTTGGCTCAGTTGCCCCAGCCTATCGGCTGGGTCTTTCGTCCAGGAGCGGGTCGAGGATAAACGGTTTCTTCCTGCCCTTGGTCGCCGCCGGTGCGGCGTCGGCGCCATAGGTGGGATTGAACACGCTCGGCGTCCTCTGGGCTTCGGTCTCGGTGTCGGTCGGCGGCGCGACGTTGGCCGTGGACGCGCTGGAGGCGGTCGGCGGCAGATCCAGTGGGCCTTTGCGGCCACAGCCGGCAAGCGCGAGCGCCGTCAGGCTCAAGACAATGATGGCCCACCCCGAGCCGGCCGGGCGAAACTTTGACGTCACGACGAAATCCCCACTACGCGCGGCGCACCATACAGAGATTGGCGCGCTCTGGCGAGACCCGGATGGCCATGAAACATAAGCGAAATTTTGCCCCTCAGCCCAATTTTCGCTCTTTTTCCAACCGCTTCAACCAGGCCTTGGCCTGCGACGCCACGTTCTTCGGCGCGGTGCCGCCGAAGCTGGTCCGGCTCTTCACCGACGATTCGACCGAGAGCACGCCGAACACGTCTTTCGTGACCTTCGGCTCGATCGCCTGCATCTCCTTGAGCGGGAGCTCGTGCAGCGCCACGCCGCCCTCGGCGGCTTTCGCGACGATGCGGCCGGTGACGTGATGGGCGTCGCGGAACGGCATCTTCAGCGTCCGCACCAGCCAGTCGGCAAGATCGGTCGCCGTGGCGTAGCCCTCGCCTGCAGCGAGCTTCATCTTCGCTTCATCAGGCACGAGATCGCGGACCATGCCGGTCATGGCGCGGATCGCGAGCGAGAGCGCGGCGAAGCCCTCCATGGCGCCCTGCTTGTCTTCCTGCATGTCCTTTTGATAGGCGAGCGGCAGGCCCTTCATCACGATCAGCAGCCCATTGAGCGCGCCGATGACGCGGCCGGTCTTGGCGCGCACCAGCTCGGCGGCGTCAGGATTGCGCTTCTGCGGCATGATCGAAGATCCCGTGGTGAACTTGTCGCTGAGGCGGATCATGCCGACCAGCGGCGAGGTCCAGATCACGATCTCCTCGGCGAAGCGCGACATGTGCACGGCGCAGATCGAGGCCGCCGACAGCGTCTCCAGCACGAAGTCGCGATCGGAAACCGCATCGAGCGAGTTGGCCATCGGACGATCAAAACCGAGCGCCTTCGCCGTGGCGTGACGGTCGATCGGGAACGAGGTACCGGCGAGCGCGGCAGCTCCGAGCGGGGATTCGTTCAGCCGCTTGCGCGCGTCCTGGAAACGGCCGCGATCGCGCGCGGCCATCTCGACATAGGCGAGCAGATGGTGGCCGAAGGTCACCGGCTGCGCGGTCTGCAGGTGCGTGAAGCCGGGCATGACCGTTCCGGCATGCTCCAGCGCGCGCTCCACCAGCGCCTGCTGGAACGCGGCGAGCGCGGCGTCGGTCTCATCGAGGACATCGCGGACATACAGACGGAAATCGGTCGCGACCTGGTCGTTGCGCGAGCGCGCGGTGTGCAGGCGGCCGGCGGCGGGGCCGATCAGTTCGGACAGCCGGCTCTCCACATTCATGTGAATGTCCTCGAGCGCGCGCTTGAATTCGAAGCCGCCCTTGCCGATTTCTGACAAAATCGTGTCTAGACCCTTGCCGATATTTTTCGCATCAGAGGCCGTGATGATGCCCTGCGTGGCCAGCATCGCGGCGTGGGCCTTGGACGCGGCAATGTCCTGGGCAAAGAGGTGACGATCGACGTCGATGGAGACGTTGATCTCTTCCATGATCTCGTCGGGACGTTCCGAGAACCGGCCGCCCCACATCTTGTTGCTCATGATCCCCTGCTCACGCCCTGCTTGTCGCCGCCGCACGTTTGCTGACGGCTGCCAGCCGTATTAAGAGGCCTCTGATAGCCATATCTGCGACCGGATGACAAACGATATGCTCGACCCCAACGATAGGCTCGACCAACGGACAGCACGGTCGGCCACGCGCCGTATCCCCGTCGTCATCCTCACCGTGGTGGTCGGGGGCCTGGCCGGCTTTGCCGCGCTGTACGGGCTGGGCCTGGGCCGGGCCCCATCCGGCGATCCCGCCTGCCGGGCGGCGGTGAACACCGCACGGAAGATCGCCCCGCTCGCCCATGGCGAGGTGGCGGCGCTGACCATGGCGAGCGCACCGCTAAAGCTGCCGGACCTGGCCTTCGAGGACGCCGACGGCAAGCCGAAGAAGCTGTCGGATTTTCGCGGCAAGACGCTGCTGGTGAACCTCTGGGCCACCTGGTGCGTGCCGTGCCGGAAGGAAATGCCGGCGCTGGACGAGCTCCAGGGCAAGCTTTCGGGCCCGAATTTCGAGGTGGTGGCGATCAATATCGACACCCGCGACCCCGAAAAGCCCAAGACGTTTCTGAAAGAGGCCAATCTTATCAGGCTCGGCTACTTCAATGATCAGAAAGCCAAGGTTTTTCAGGATCTTAAGGCGATAGGCCGGGCTTTGGGCATGCCCACCTCGGTGCTGGTCGATCCCCAAGGCTGCGAGATCGCAACGATCGCGGGGCCGGCGGAATGGGCGAGCGAGGACGCGCTCAAGCTGATCCGGGCTGCGACGGGCAAAGCCGCCGCGTCATTCTAAGCGATGATGTTTTAGGCGGTGACGTTGAGGTTGCCGCCGACGCCGGCGCTGACATTGGCAAGCGAGGGCTGTCCGGCGCCGAGCAGCGTCAGGACGGTGGATTTCTCCGCATCCGCGTTCTGCTTCATCAGCGTCGCCGAGATATTCGACTGCAGCGCGCCTTGCTGAGAGGCCAGCATGCTGCTGACCATCGCCATCATGTCCATTACGCAAACCCTCGTACCGGCCGTAACCTAGAGGCGAGCGGTTAACGGGACATGAATTGTCGCGAAGCGCCGTAAGGTAGGCTTTGTCCGTGTCCCGGACCCGGCGCGGCACGAAGTGACACACTACTGCGTCCGGACCACGAGACCGCTACCTCGTCGGAACCGGCTTGGCGCCCCGGTAGTCGTAAAAACCGCGCTGGGTCTTGCGACCGAGCCAGCCCGCCTCGACGTATTTCACCAGCAGCGGGCACGGGCGGTACTTGGAGTCGGCGAGGCCCTCATGCAGCACCTGCATGATCGACAGGCAGGTATCGAGGCCGATGAAATCGGCGAGCTCCAGCGGGCCCATCGGATGGTGCGCCCCGAGCTTCATCGCCGCGTCGATTGCCTCGACGTTGCCCACGCCTTCATACAGCGTGTAAATCGCCTCGTTGATCATCGGCAGCAGGATGCGGTTGACGATGAAGGCCGGGAAATCTTCGGAGACCGCGACCTGCTTGCCGAGCTTGCCGACAAATTCCTTTGACGCCTCGAAGGTCTGGTCGTCGGTGGCGATGCCGCGGATCAGCTCCACCAGCTCCATCAGCGGCACCGGATTCATGAAGTGAATGCCGATGAAGCGTTCGGGCCGGTCGGTGGCGGCGGCGAGCCGCGTGATCGAGATCGAGGAGGTATCGGAGGCGACGATCGCCTCCGGCTTCAACACGGCGCAAAGATCGTGGAAAATCTTGCGCTTGACCTCTTCCTTCTCGACCGCGGTCTCGATCACGAGATCGCAGTCCGCGAGGTCGTCCAGCTTCTCGCCAGCCACGATACGCGCCATCGCCTTGGCTTTGTCGTCCTCGCTAACGGCCTTCTTGGAGACCTGGCGCGCCAAATTGCCGTTGATCGTGGCCATGCCTGACTTGAGGCGGTCGGTCGAAATGTCGTTGAGCACCACGTCGAAGCCGGCCAGCGCAGCGACATGCGCGATGCCATTGCCCATCTGCCCCGCGCCGATCACGCCGACCTTCTTGATTACTGCCGCCATAATGTCATCCACCGGAACGGCGCGCTATCAACCGCGCCTGCCTATCCCCCGAGCCGGGAGATCCGATTTAATCAGAACCCGGCCTCGAAACCTAGATTGGATCGCTTCGAAGGCGTGTCCCACGCCAAAGAAAACGCCTCAAAACGCAACACCGGCCGGAGTTTATAGCTCCGGCCGGTGTTTTAGCGCGTTTTACTTGCCGAGCTTGCCGAGTTCGGCGGTCAGCTCCGGAACCGCCTGGTAGAGGTCGGCGACCAGGCCGTAATCGGCAACCTGGAAGATCGGCGCGTCCTCGTCCTTGTTGATCGCGACGATCACCTTGGAGTCCTTCATGCCGGCCAGATGCTGGATCGCGCCGGAAATGCCGACCGCGACATAGAGCTCGGGGGCTACGACCTTGCCGGTCTGGCCGACCTGCCAGTCGTTCGGCGCATAGCCCGCATCCACCGCCGCGCGCGAAGCGCCGACGCCGGCGCCGAGCTTGTCGGCGAGCGGCTCGATATACTTTGCGAAGTTCTCGCGGCTCTGCATGGCGCGGCCACCGGAGACGATGATCTTGGCCGAGGTCAGCTCGGGACGATCGCTCTTCGCGACTTCCTCGCCGACAAAGGACGACAAGCCCGGATCGGCCGCCGCCGCGACGCTCTCGACCGACGCGCTGCCGCCTTCACCTGCTGCGGCAAAGGTGGAGGTGCGCACCGTGATGACCTTCTTGGCGTCCTTCGACTTCACCGTCTGGATGGCGTTGCCGGCGTAGATCGGGCGCTCATAGGTGTCGGGGGCGATCACCTTGGTGATCTCCGAGACCTGCATGACGTCGAGCAGGGCTGCGACGCGCGGCATCACGTTCTTGAAGCGCGAGGTCGCGGGCGCGACGATGGCGTCATAGGACGGCGCCAGAGAGACGATCAGCGCGGCCAGCGGCTCGGCCAGGTCGTGCGCGTAAAGCGCGCCGTCGGCGAGCAGCACCTTCGTCACACCGGCAAGCTTTGCGGCGGCGTCCGCCGCGGCCTTGGCGTTCTCGCCCGCCACCAGCACCTCGACGTCCGCGCCGCGCGCGGCCGCCGCGGTCAGGGCCTTGTTGGTCGCATCCTTGAGCGACGCATTGTCGTGTTCGGCAATCAGAAGCGTCGTCATCAGAGCACCCCGGCTTCGTTCTTGAGTTTCGACACCAGCTCGGCGACGTCCTTGACCTTGACGCCCGCCTTACGGCCCGCCGGCTCGGTCGTGTTGAGAACCTCGAGGCGCGCAGTGAGATCGACCCCGTAATCGGCGGCGGTCTTGTCCGCGATCGGCTTCTTTTTGGCCTTCATGATGTTGGGCAGCGAGGCGTAGCGCGGCTCGTTGAGGCGGAGATCGGTGGTGACGATCGCCGGTCCCTTCAGCTTCACGGTCTGCAAGCCGCCGTCGACTTCGCGGGTGACCTTGAAGTCGCTGCCTTCGACCTCGAGCTTCGAGGCGAAGGTCGCCTGCGACCAGCCGAGCAGCGCGGCCAGCATCTGGCCGGTCTGATTGCTGTCGTCGTCGATCGCCTGCTTGCCGAGAATGATCAGGCCCGGCTGCTCTTCGTCCGCAATCTTCTTCAGTATCTTGGCGACCGCGAGCGGCTCGACCGCGCCCTCGGCCTTCACCAGGATGCCGCGATCGGCGCCCATGGCGAGACCGGTGCGGATCGTTTCCGACGCCTGCGCCGGTCCGATGGAGACCACCACGACTTCGGTCGCCTTGCCGGCTTCCTTCAGGCGCAGCGCTTCTTCGACCGCGATTTCGTCGAACGGGTTCATCGACATTTTGACGTTGGCGAGTTCAACGCCCGATCCATCGCTCTTGACGCGGACCTTGACGTTGTAATCGACCACCCGCTTTACCGGCACCAAGACCTTCATCGATCCTCTTTCACTCAATCTGGGAGGGGGGTTATCAACTGGCGCGGAACCTAAAGGCCTGATCCGGCCCGGTCAACGCGCGAAGGGGTCTAATTTTGGCGCCCAGAAATGCGCGGCCTAATGGGTCAGCGATTCTGGCCCGGAACCCAGAGCACGTCGCCGGCGCCGTCATCGTTACTGGCGCGGCTGGCGACGAACAGGAAGTCTGACAGGCGATTCATATACTGGATGCCAGCGGCACCAACAGGCTCTTCCGGCCGGGCCGCCAGTTCCACCATCACGCGTTCCGCCCTGCGGCAAATCGTGCGGGCGACATGGAGGTAGGCGGCGGCGGGCGTGCCGCCCGGCAGCACGAAGGAGGTCAGGGGTGCCAGCTTGTCGTTGAGCGCGTCGATGTCGCGCTCGAGTCGCTCGACCTGGCTCGCCACCACCCGCAGCCGCTCCGCCTTGCCCTCACGTTCGGGCACCGCGAGGTCCGCGCCGAGGTCGAACAGATCGTTCTGGATGCGGCCAAGCATCGCGTCGAGCTCGGGGGCATCCCTGGTGTGAAGCCGGACCACGCCGATCGCAGCATTGGTCTCGTCGACCGTGCCATAGGCCTCGATGCGCAGATCGTATTTCGGCCGGCGTTCGCCCGAGCCGAGCGCTGTCGTGCCGTCGTCACCGGTTTTCGTATAGATGCGGTTGAGCACGACCATGTTAACGCCCCATCGCCCATACGGCGACCATCGCGATGACGATCGCCACGAACTGAAGCAGCACGCGCCAGCGCATCAGCTTCTGCGAGGTGCTGGGCGAGCCGCCGCGCATCATGTTGATGAGACCGAGCAGCAGCACCAACGCCACGGCGCCGACCGCGATCGGCAGGATGAAAGTACTCAGGAGAGATGCCATTCGAGGGTAGATAACACCCTGCGCGCCGGTCCGCCATGGCGTTCCCGATCTGGCTTTTAAGCCAATAATATCAGAAGCTAGCTAGATGATTTCCGATTTGCGCGAATTGCCCATCCTCTTCGCCTCTCCCCGCCTGCGGGGAGAGGTCGGAATGCGTTTCCCGCGCGCGGAAAGAGGAAGCAGCAACAGCAGTGCAGGTGGCGCGTGAAGGCAATCCGCACCATCTACGTCGTCGTGATGGACGCGTTCTACACGTTCCTGGCCGACGATGGCTGGGCGATCGCGAGCCATATCGCGCTGTCGACGCTGATGGCGCTATTCCCGTTCCTGATCGTCCTGACATCGCTCGCCGGCTTCTTCGGCTCCAAGGAACTCGCCGACCAGGCTGCAAGCCTCATGCTCCAGGTCTGGCCCAAGCAGGTCGCGGATTCGATCTCGGGGGAAGTCCACGACGTGCTGACCACGACCCGCACCGGCCTATTCACCATCGGCGCGGTGCTGTCGGTCTACTTCGCCTCCAACGGCGTCGAGGCGCTGCGGGTCGCACTGAACCGCGCCTATGCGGTCGTGGAGATGCGGCCCTGGTACTGGCTACGGCTGGAATCGATCGCCTACACGCTGATTGCGGCCTTCACCGCGCTCGCCATGGCATTCCTGATCGTGCTCGGACCGCTGCTCATCGAGGCCGCGCGTGCGCACATTCCGCTGTTCGTTGAATCCAACGAGAGGATCCTCACCTGGCTGCGCTACGGCATCACCGTCGGCGCGTTGGTGGTGGCGTTGATGATCCTGCATACCTGGCTGCCGGCGGGACGGCGCCGGTTCCTCCAGATCCTGCCCGGCATCGTCTTCACCATCGTGGCGTCGCTGATCTCGGGCATCGTATTCGGCCAGTACCTCGCGCGCTTCGCCAACAATTACGTGACGATGTATGCCGGGCTCGCCTCGGTGATCATCGCGCTGGTGTTCCTGTATTTCATCGCCGCGATCTTCGTCTACGGCGGCGAACTCAACGCCGCGATCATCAAGTCGCGGCTTCCTCACGGCGTGTCGCTGCAAGCAGCGCAGTCGCTAGCGCCCGCGGAGACACAGGCTTGACCAGAAAGGCGTCGGCGCCAGCCTCGCGTGAGGCGACTTCGTCCTCGCCGCGACCGGACACCCCGATGATGGGGATCTGAGCCAGCGGCGTCGCCATGGTGCGGATCCGCCTGATCGCCTCGACGCCATTGATGCCCGGCAGCACCATGTCCATCAGCACCGCGTCGAAGGCGCCCTGCGCAAGCCGGTTCACCGCGTCCTCGCCGCGCCCGATGAACTCGGCATGATGGCCGAGCTCGGTCAGGATGGTGTTGAGCACGACGCGCCCGAACGGATTGTCCTCGACGCTGAGCAAGCGCAGCGCCGGGACCGCATCCATCTCGGCTTCGCCCTTCGACTTGCTGGACTTGCCCGATCCCGTGGCATCCACCGACACCGTCAACGTGAAGGTGGCGCCGCCGCCGGGCCGAGGGGCGACCGTGATGTCGCCGCCCATCGCGCGCGCCAGTTGCTTCACCGACGACAGGCCCAGGCCGGCGCCGCCGAAGCGCGAGGCAATGGTGACATTGGCCTGGGTAAACGGGCGGAACAGCCGCTTGATCTCGGCCATGGTGAGGCCGATGCCGCTGTCGGACACCGCGAAGGCGACACCGACGCTGCCTTTGCCCTTGGCTTTGCCTCTGCTCTTGGTCTTTCCCTTGCTCTTGGCGGAACGCCAAGGCGCGACCGTGAGCGCCACGCCGCCGTGCTCGGTGAATTTCACGGCATTGTCGATCAGATTCTCGAGCGCGGCGCGCAGGCGGACGGGATCACCGACCACCAGCCCCGGCAGCTTCTCCGAGATATCGACCTCGGCCTGGAGACCCTTGGCCGCGGCGCGACCGGCCAGCGAATCGCCAGCGTTGCGGGCAAGGGTCCGCAGGTCGAACAAATCCTGCCGCAGCGTGCTTCCACCTCCGACGCCCTTGCCCGTCCCCTTGCCGGTTCTGGCCGCATCGACGAACAGGGTGGCAAGGTTCGCCAGATGCTCGGCACCGGCCTTGATCGTGTCGGCCCAGCGTCTTTCCCGTTCACCGAGATCCGAAGTCGCGAGCAGGTCGCTGATCGCGAGAATGCCGGTCAGGGGGGTGCGGACCTCATGGGCAAAGGCGGCAAGCGCGGCCTGGACGACGTCCGGCTCGACACGCTTGGTGCTGCGCTTGCGCAACCGGGCGGTCGGCCCGGAGCGCTTCCCAGCCACTCGCTTGGACGTCCCCGTAGTGCGCGCTGCGCGCGTTTTCGCCGCCATAACTCCCCTTCGAAGTATCGCCTTCGAACCCCGGGCTGTCAGGCGAGCATGGCACGGCGGAACACCTGGAGTCACGGCGCCGTTTGGCTAACCCCCAGAGAAACTTAACCTAATCCCACCAGCTGGCGGATACCGGCCGGCGTGGCGCCGGCAGCGCGCAGTTCACGAAGGCCGGTCGAGCTGGTTGATTTCGACAGCTTCCGGCCGCCCTCGTCGCGAACTAGCCCATGGTGGCGGTAGACGGGTTCGGGCAGGCGGAGCAGAGCCTGAAGCAGACGGTGGACCGAAGTGGCGTGAAACAGGTCCTGGCCCCGCACGATTTCGCTGATGTCCTGGAGCGCATCGTCGACAACGACGGACAGATGGTAGCTCGTTGGCGTCTCCTTGCGGGCTACAATGACGTCGCCCCAGGCTTCTGGCCGCGCCGGGACGACACCACGCTCACCATCGGGCCCCTCGCCCAGTTCGTTCCAGCTCAGGCCGACGGCGCGGCGGCAGGCCGCCGCCATGTCGAGCCGAAGCGCGTAAGGCGCGCCGGTGTCGATGAGGCGGTCGCGCTCGTCAGCGGACAGCGATCCGGCATTGCCGGGATAGAGCGGCGCGCCGTCGGGATCGCGCGGCCACGGCCCATCCGCTTCACGCGCCGTAACCAGCCTTGCGATCTCGGCGCGGCTTTCGAAGGCGGGATAGACCACGCCGAGCGCCGAGAGCCTGTCCAGCGCCGCCCGATACGCGTCGAGATGCTCCGACTGCCGCCGCACCGGCGTCTCCCAGGCAATGCCGAGCCAGGCGAGGTCTTCGTAGATCGCTGTCTCATATTCCGGTCGGCAACGCGTCGTGTCGATGTCCTCGATCCGCAACAAAAACCGCCCGCCGGTCTCGCGCGCGCGATCGAAATTGAGCAGCGCGGAATAAGCGTGGCCGAGATGCAGGTAGCCATTCGGGCTGGGGGCAAATCGGAAAACGGGTGGCGACATGCTTCGGAATTCATCATGGCCAGGCATAGCCGTCCAGACGGACGGCGTCGCTTCCGCTCGCCTGTGTCCCGGCCATCCACGTTCTTCGGTGCGGCGCACCGATCGTGTCAAGATCGCCGACAATGCGATGACCCCAGCCGTGCTAATAATAATGCACGGTTGGAAAGACGTGGATGGCCGCGTGGAAGCCTGGCCATGACGCCGGAGAGAGTTGACGATTGCCATGACCATCCACCTCGAAACCCAATCCGATCTCGAAGAGGCCGTCCACGCGCTCATCAAGCGCGATCCGCGGCTGAAGCCCGTGCTCGCGACCGCCGGCATGCCGGCATTGCGCCGGCGCGAGCCGGGCTTTGCGGGGCTTGCCCACATCGTTTGCGGACAGCAGCTCTCCACAGCGAGCGCTGCAGCGATCTGGGGACGGCTGTCCGCCGCGTTCGATCCGTTCGATCACGAGGCGGTGCGCCGCGCCCGCACCGACCGGCTGGGGCGGCTCGGCCTGTCCGCCGCCAAGATCAAGACGCTGAAACATCTCGCACGCGAGATCACCGCACAGCGACTGAACCTCGACGTGCTCGCAGAAGAAGACGCCGATGCCGCGCATCACACGCTGATCGCACTGCCCGGCATCGGACCGTGGACGGCGGACGTCTACCTGCTGTTCTGCCTCGGCCATGGCGACGCCTGGCCGGCCGGCGACCTCGCCGTGCAAGAAGGCATCCGCATCGGGCTCGGCTTGCAGGCGCGGCCGACGGAGAAGCAGATGGCGCCACTCGCCGAACCCTGGCGCCCCCTGCGCGGTGCGGCGGCGCATCTGTGGTGGAGCTATTATCGCGCGGTAAAAAAACGCGAAGGCGTCATCGCGGGATCAGCTTAGCCCCGCAGCCGAACGCGATCGGTCCGGGCGCAATCGGCGACGAAGTCGATGACGGCCCGCACCGCCGGCAGTTCGACGAGGTCGGGATGGGCGAGCAGCCACAGGTCCGCCACGCTGGCGAGCTTCTGCGGCGCGACGCGCACGAGATCGGGATAGCTTTCGGCGACAAAGCACGACAGGGCGGAGATTCCGAGTCCGGCGCGGACCGCCGCCAGCATGTCGCCCTGGGACGAGCAGCGCATCACCACCCTGGCCTGACGTGTGACGACGTCGCTCCAGCGCGCAAGCTGGACGTTGGAGGTCTGGTCGGCGAAACCGATGACACTATGCCCCTTCCACTCGCCGCGCCGTTCAGGCAAGGACCGCCCGCCGGCGTAGTCGCGTGAGGCGTAGAATCCCGTGCCGAGACGGCCGATCTTGCGGCCGACCAGATTTTCCTCGCCGCTGTCGAAAGGCCGCAGCACCACGTCCGCCTCGCGCCGGCGCACGCTGGCCGGAAACGGATGGGTGATGATCTCGAGCTGGACGTGATCATGCGCGCGCAGGAACGCAGGCAGGCGCGGCATCAGCCAATGCGAGGCCAGCGTCGCGCCGATCGACAGCTTGACGGTACCGCGCGCCTTGTGCCCTCCCGCCGAGACTGCTGTCTCCGCCCGCAGCGCCGCCGCCGCCATCGCCTCGGCGTGCTCGCGCAGTGTCCGTCCATCCGCGGTTAGCGCCAGGCCGTCGGCGGCGCGCGCCACCAGCCTGGTGCCGAGTTGGGCTTCCAGCGCCGCGATCTTGCGGCTGACGGTGGGATGGCTGCTGTGCAGCCGACGTGCCGCGCCGGTGAAGCTGCCGGTATCGGCGACGGCGACGAAGGTCTTGCATAGGTCCCAGTCCATCAGCGGCACTCTGTTCAAATCTGAATAGTTGTCTGTTCAATATTGAACGATGGGAGGCCGCACTCCAACCCCTATAATGGCGTGAAATGAAACATGGGCGGCAACTCGCCCGCGACAATCAACAGGGAAACGCCTCGTCATCCGCCTGCCGGCGGGCTGCGTTTTCGGGAGGACATCATGGCGCTGCCCGCTCTCTTGAAGGATTCGCTCGAGCTGCCCGTGGTCGGCTCGCCGCTCTTCCTCGTCTCAGGCCCGGAGCTGGTGATCGCCCAGTGCAAGGCCGGTATCGTCGGCTCGTTTCCGGCGCTCAATGCCCGTCCGGTGGAAAAGCTCGACGAGTGGCTGAGCCGCATCGAGAATGAACTCGGCGAATACAAGTCGCGCAATCCCGGCAAGAAGGTCGCGCCCTACGCCGTCAACCAGATCTGCCACGCCTCCAACGACCGGCTGATGAAGGACATGGAGACCTGTGTGAAGCACAGGGCGCCCATCATCATTACCTCGCTGCGACCGCCCGCCGAGCTCGTCGAGGCCGCACATTCCTACGGCGGCCTCGTGTTCCACGACGTCATCAACGTCAAGCACGCGCGCAAGGCCGCCGAGCAAGGTGTCGACGGCCTGATCCTGGTCTGCGCCGGCGCTGGCGGACATGCAGGAACGCTCTCGCCTTTCGCGCTGGTACGCGAGGTCAAGCAATGGTTCGACGGCGCGATCCTGCTGTCGGGCGCAATCAGCGACGGCTTCGCAATCGCCTCCGCCCTGACGCTGGGCGCCGACCTCGCCTATATGGGCACGCGCTTCATCGCGACGAAGGAAGCCAACGCTGACGAAGCCTACAAGTCGGCGCTGACGCAGCACGCCGCGCACGACATCGTCTACACCAACCTCTTCACCGGCGTGCACGGCAACTATCTCGGCCCTTCGATCGCCGCGGCTGGTCTCGATCCGGACAATCTGCCGGCCGCCGACAAGACCAAGATGAACTTCGGCTCCGGCGGCAACATGAAGTCCAAGGCGTGGCGCGACATCTGGGGCTCGGGCCAGGGCATCGGCCAGATCGCCGATGCACCGCCGGTCGCCGAGCTCGTCGACCGGATGAAACGAGAACTCGATCAGGCCCGAGAGGATTTCCTGATGCGCGCCAGCGCCTAAGGACTCGGACCGACAATAAAACGGGAGGACACCATGAAGCTGGCAGCCGCACTGATCGGCATGTCGTTGCTGACGCTCGCTGGCGGCAGCGCCCATGCCGAAGGCAGCGACGAGATTCGCATCGGGCAGACCCTGCCCTACAGCGGCCCGGCCTCCGGCTTCGGCGCAATCGGACGGACGCAGGAAGCGTTCTTCGAGAAGGTCAATGCCGAAGGTGGCATCAACGGCCGCAAGGTCAAGTTCATCACGCTGGACGACGCCTATTCGCCGCCGAAGACCGTCGAGCAGACCCGCAAGCTGGTGGAGCAAGAGGAGGTGCTGATGATGTTCGGCTCGCTCGGCACCGCCACCAACAGCGCCGTGCAGCGCTATCTCAACGCCAGGAAAGTGCCGCAGCTATTCGTGCTCTCCGGCGCCACCAAATGGGCCGAACCACAGAAGAACCCGTGGACGATGCCCGGCATGGCGGCCTACGAATCCGAGGGCGTGGTCTATGCCAAATATATTTTGCAGACCAAGCCGGACGCCAAGATCGCGATCCTGTCGCAGAACGACGATTTCGGCCGCGACTATGTCGCCGGCTTCAAGCGCGCGCTCGGGCCCAAGGCCGCAAGCATGATCATCGCGGAAGCAAGCTACGAGACCAGCGCGCCGACGATCAGTTCGCAGCTCTCGACGCTGAAGGCCTCAGGCGCCAACGTGCTGTTCGGCGTCGTGCTCGGCAAGTTCACCTCGCAGATGGTCAAGGGCGTGGCCGAGATCGGCTGGAAGCCGGAGCTGTTTTTCGTGCCGACCTCGGCGTCCTCGATCTCGTTTCTGGAGCCGGCGGGCCTCGACAACGCCGTTGGTCTGATCTCGTCGAGCAACCAGAAGGACACGATGGACCCGCAATGGGCCGACGATCCCGGCGTGAAGGAATATTTCGCCTTCATGAAGCGCTACATGCCGACCGCGGACCTCTCCAACTCCAACTACGCCGCGGGCTATCACTATGCCACGCTGCTGATGACGGTGCTGAAGGCGTGCAAGGATGATGTCAGCCGCGACAACATCCTGCGCCAGGCGGCCTCGCTGAAGGATGTGAAGCTGCCGCTGCTGCTGCCGGGAATGGCTGTTACGACCGCTCCCGACGACTATCTGCCGTTCCAGCAGCTTCAGCTGCGGCGCTTCAACGGCAAGAGCTGGGTCGGCTTCGGCGACGTGCTGGATGATCGCTAGACGAGCGGAATGAGGAGACGCCATGATCATCAGCGGCGAACGCCAGATCAGCTATGACGACATCCGGGCCCGAATCAAGCGGGCGATGAGCGGCTTCCGCGCCCTGGGGCTTGCCGAGGCCACGCCCGTCGCGATGATGCTGCGCAACGATTTCGCCCTGTTCGAGGTGGTTGCGGCCTCCGCCGCGCTGGGCAGTCCGGTGGTGCCGATCAACTGGCATTTGAAAGCCGAGGAGGTCCGTTACATCCTGGCCGACAGCGGAGCGAAGATCCTGGTGTGCCATGCCGATTTGCTGCCGCAGATCGGCGACGGCGTACCGCCGGATGTGCTTCTCCTGGTCGTTGCGACGCCACCCGAACTCGCAGCGACCTTCTCGATCCCTCGGGAGCTGACCGAAATCCCGGTGGGACTGACCGATTGGGACCGCTGGCGCGACGACCATCCGCAAGCGCAGGAGCCGCCGCGGCGAGCCGCAGCGATGATCTACACATCGGGCACCACCGGCATGCCGAAGGGCGTGCGGCGCATGCCGATGCAGCCCGAACAGGCGGCCGCCTCCGAACGCGTGGGCGGGATCGCCTATGGCATCAAGCCGCGGGAAGACCAAATTGTGCTGATCAACGGCCCGATGTATCACTCGGCGCCGCATTCCTACGGCATGTTGGCATTTCGGAGCAGCTGCACCATCATTCTCCAGGCGCGGTTCGATGCGGAGGAACTGCTGGCGCTGATCGAGCGCCACCGCGTCACGCATATTCACATGGTGCCGACCATGTTCGTCCGACTGCTGCGGTTGCCCGAAGCGGTCAGACAGCGTTACGACCTGTCGTCGCTGCGTTTCGTCGTGCACGGCGCCGCCCCCTGCCCGCCAGACGTCAAGCGCGCCATGATCGACTGGTGGGGACCGGTCATCAACGAGTATTTCGGCTCCACCGAGACCGGGATCCCGGTGTGGCACTCGGCCGAGGAAGCACTGAAGAAGCCCGGGACGGTCGGCCGCGCCATCGAAGGCGGCATCGTCAGGATCTTCCGCGACGATGGCAGCCCGTGCGGTGCCAGCGAAGTCGGCGAAATCTACATGCGCCAGATGGCGGTGCCCGATTTCGACTATCACGGCAGGTCGCAGGCGAGGACCGAGGCCGGCCGTGACGGCCTCGTCAGCGTCGGCGACGTCGGTTACCTCGACGAGGACGGCTATCTGTTCCTGTGCGACCGCAAGCGCGACATGGTGATCTCCGGCGGCGTCAACATCTATCCCGCGGAGATTGAGAACGCGCTGATCGGAATGCCCGGCGTGCGCGACTGTGCCGTGTTCGGCGTCCCGGACGCGGAATTCGGCGAACGGCTGTGCGCCTTTGTCGAGCCTGAATCGGATGCCGAGCTCTCGGCCGACGCTGTCCGATCGTTCCTGCGCGAGCGGCTTGCCAATTTCAAGGTGCCCAAGGACGTCGAATTCCGCGACGCGCTCCCGCGCGAGGCCACGGGAAAGATTTTCAAGCGCAAGCTGCGGGAGCCCTATTGGACGGCGTGAAAACAGGCGACGCGTCCGAGAGAGCGAGACCGTATAAACGGGAACGAGTGGCAATCGTTCCTGGGCCTCTTCAATATCGAGCAGTTTGAAGACGCGCGCTTCCGTCGCAAATGGAAGAGCAACCAATTCGAATCTCGTCTGTTGTCGACCGGCACAATCACTGCCGGAGGATAAACTATGTCACGTCTAATTTCGCTCGCTGCGGCTGTCCTGCTGCTCGGATCAATGCCCGTAAGCGCACAGTCCCAAAAGGCACAAAGCGGCCCGGGCAACAACGCCGTCAACAGCTCTGATCACAACAACTCCAACGCACCAGTCGCAGGCCGCAACAGCTTCACCGAGGGACAGGCGAAGTCGAAGATCGAGGGCGCGGGCTATTCCAATGTTTCCGGCCTGCAAAAGGACGACAACGGCGTCTGGCGCGGCAAGGCCGACAAGGCTGGGACCAAGGCGGACGTGAGCGTCGATTTCCAGGGCAACGTGAACCCCGCCAAGTAAGGAGGATAAAACATGACCACCACCATTTCTCGACTTTATGACACCTATTCGGATGCGGAACGTGCGGTCAGGCGTCTGGAGGCCGCGGGCGTGCCGCACTCCGACATCAGCATCGTCGCGAACAACTCCGATAATTGGTACGGCTCCTCCTCCACCGGCAAGGTCGACCGTGACCGCGACGGCGTCGATGACCGCGCCGAAGGCGCCGGTACGGGCGCCGGCATCGGCGCTGGAATCGGAAGCGCGGCGGGCCTGCTTGCAGGACTCGGCTTGCTGGCTATTCCGGGGCTCGGGCCGGTGGTTGCTGCCGGATGGCTGGCTTCTACGGCAGTTGGTGCCGCAGCGGGCGCCGCGACGGGCGGCATCGTTGGTGCGCTGACCGAAGCCGGCGTTTCCAAGGATGATGCGTCGCGGTACGCGGAGGGCGTCCGTCGCGGCGGAACGCTGGTATCGGCGCGGGTGCCCGACCAGGACCGCTCACGTCTCGATGCCCTATTGCACGAGAAGGCCGTGAACCTGCAGGAACGGAGCGCCGCCTGGCAAAAGTCCGGCTGGAACGGCTTCGACGCCGCAAGCCCGCCGCTGTCGCCTGACGATGTCGGCCGTGAGCGTGAGTTGTACGGCGCCGGCACGCGGGTGAGGTAGGGATGTTCCGCTCGCCGCGACGCGAGCGGCTGTGAATCCCAAGAGCGCGAGGGAGGCTCCACCGAGGTGGAGCCTTTTTCGCGTGTCCGTTCTCAAACACCGCGAGAGTGCCGCAGGTCTCTCTCACGGGCTGACGGGCGCATTCCGCTGAAGCAGGGGCACATGCTCTCACTGCTCGGGTAATCGGCTATTGGCCGTCAGCGAAACAGTATAGCTTTCGACCCTAGAGGAAACGCCGCGAAGACGGCACGAGGTCGCGCATGCTGGACAGGACGAAGGATATTGCCGCATCCGCGCAAGCCTGGCTCGATGAATTCGAGCGCACGCTTGGCGTACCCGGTGGCGCTGGGCTGGACCCTCTTTTCCTCGCCGACAGCTATTGGCGCGATGTGCTGGCACTGAGCTGGAACCTGCAAACCATCGCCGGCGGCGACTCGATCAAGCGGGAGCTGACAACGCTCGCGGCAAAGGTCGCACCGGGCAGCTTCAAGATCGCGCCGAACCGAGCGCCACCGCGCTGGGTGACGCGTGCCGGGACCAACACGATCGAAGCGATCTTCGATTTCGAAACCGCACTGGGGCGCGGCAGCGGCATCGCGAGGCTTGTGCCCGACGCTACCGACGGCGACCGCCTGAAAGCGTGGACGCTCCTCACCGCGCTCGACGAGCTCAAGGGCTTCGAGGAGCAGCTCGGCACCTCGCGGCCGCGCGGCCAGGCTTATTCGCGCGACTTCCGTGGACCGAACTGGCTCGACCTGCGCAACGCCTCGCGCGACTACACCGATCGCGATCCAGCCGTGCTGGTGGTCGGCGGCGGCCAGGCCGGGCTCGCGATTGCGGCTCGGCTGAAGCAGTTGAAGATCGACACACTGATCGTCGATCGCGAGGCGCGGATCGGGGACAATTGGCGCAAACGTTACCACGCGCTGACCCTGCATAACCAGGTGCAAGTCAATCATTTGCCCTACATGCCGTTTCCGCCGAACTGGCCGACCTATATCCCCAAGGACAAGCTCGCCAACTGGTTCGAAGCTTACGTCGACGCGATGGAGCTGAACTTCTGGACCGGGACCGAATTCGAAGGCGGCGCCTACGACGATGCCAAGGGCAGTTGGACCGTCACGTTGCGAGGCGCCGACGGCGGCAAACGGACCATGCACCCGCGCCATGTAGTGATGGCGACCGGCGTCAGCGGCATCGCCAATGTGCCTGTCATTCCGACCCTCGAAAACTTCAAGGGCACGCTGCTGCATTCGAGCCGCTACGAGGACGGCGAGAGCTGGACAGGCAAACGCGCCATCGTCATCGGCACCGGCAATAGCGGCCACGACATCGCGCAGGATCTTCACTCCAGTGGCGCAGAAGTGACGTTGGTGCAGCGTTCACCCACGCTGGTCACCAATATCGAGCCGTCGGCCCAACTTGCCTACGCGACCTACAATGAGGGCACGCTCGAGGACAACGATTTGATCGCGGCCTCGATGCCGACGCCGCTGGCGAAGAAGACCCATGTGATGCTGACGGAACAGTCGAAGCAGCTCGATAACGAGCTGCTCGACGGCCTGCGCAAAATCGGCTTCAAGCTCGATTTCGGCGAGGCCGGCACCGGCTGGCAGTTCAAATATCTCACCCGTGGCGGCGGCTATTATTTCAATGTCGGCTGCTCCAACCTCATCGTCGAGGGTGCGATCAAGCTCAGGCAGTTTTCCGACATCGAGAGCTTCGTCGCCGAGGGAGCGCGGATGAAGGACGGCACGACCCTTCCGGCCGACCTGATCGTGCTTTCGACCGGTTACAAGACACAGGAATATCTGGTGCGGAAACTGTTCGGCGACGGCGTCGCCGACCGCGTCGGCCCGATCTGGGGCTTTGGCGACGGCCTCGAGCTGCGCAACATGTATGCGCGCACTGGGCAACCCGGCCTCTGGTTCATCGCCGGCAGCCTCGCGCAATGCCGGATCAACTCGAAATATCTCGCGCTCCAGATCAAGGCGATCGAGGAAGGGATTTTGGGGCGTGAGGCGGGCGCAATTTGAGCCTCCTCGTCGTTGCGAGCGCAGCGAAGCAATCCAGTGTCTATTCGGAGAGACAGTCTGGATTGCTTCGCTGCGCTCGCAATGACAGTGTGGAGACGATCGCGCATCGCCGACACGAATAAGAGGAGAACACCCATGCCAGCCATTCTCGGCACCGGCGAGCACCGCTACCGCGTCGTTGAAAACTTCGCAAAGCTGCCGCACGGATGGCAGCTCACCGACGTCGCTTCGGTCGCGGTCGACAGCAAGGACCGCGTCTACGTCTTCAACCGCGGGGCCCATCCGATGGTCGTGCTGGACCGCGAGGGCAATTTCTTGCGCAGTTGGGGCGAAGGCCTGTTCTCGCGCGCCCACGGCCTGCACATCGATGCCGACGACAACCTCTATTGCACCGACGACGGCGACCACACCGTGCGCAAGTGCACCACCGACGGCAAGGTGCTGCTGACGATCGGCATCCCGGAGAAACCGTCGCCGTTCATGAGCGGCGACCCCTTCCACCGCTGTACCCACACGGCGCTGTCGCCGAAGGGCGAAATCTACGTTTCCGACGGCTATGGCAATGCGCGCGTGCACAAATTCACGCCCGATGGCAAGCTGATGACAAGCTGGGGTGAGCCCGGCACCGATCCCGGCCAGTTCAACATCGTGCACAACATCGCGGCCGACGCCGACGGCTTTGTCTATGTCGCCGACCGCGAGAACCACCGCGTGCAGGTGTTCGACGGCAACGGCAAATACGAGACGCAGTGGAACAATCTGCACCGCCCTTGTGCGCTATGCTGCTGCGGCGGGGGCAAGAGCCCGACCTTCGTCATCGGAGAACTCGGGCCCGGCCTCGCGGTCAACCGCAAGGTGCCCAATCTCGGCCCGCGGCTCTCGATCGTGGACGCCAAGGGCAACCGCATCGCGCGGCTCGGCGGCGAAGAAGGCCCGGGCGTTGCGAGCGGCAAGTTCCTGGCACCGCATGGCATTGCGCTGGATTCCAGGGGCGACATCTATGTCGGCGAGGTCGGCGTCACCGACTGGAAGACCAGCTTTCCGGATGAGGAGATGCCGGCCGCGGTGCGCGCGACGCGATGTTTGCAGAAGCTGGAGCGGGTACGGGAGTAGCTGCCTCGGCATATCCACGTTGCGCTGTCAGGAGGACGCTGCCGCCACGGCCTCGGACCTGGAAATCACGGCGTTTTGCGCGGTTTGCCACCCCCGTGCCGCATTGCTTGTGCCGGAATAAGTCGCTCGACGGGCTTCACAATCCCGTCACGCTGCATGTAGTATGTCAGTTACGTGCTGCTTCGCAGCGTACATTGGAGGCCAGGAGCGTTACTTGAACGCACATGTCTCGCAAGGCCATTGGCCGGTGTTGGTGCTGAATGCGGACTTCCGGCCGCTGAGTTACTATCCACTGTCTTTGTGGTCGTGGCAGGACGCGATCAAGGCGGTATTCCTCGACCGCGTCAACATCGTCGCGCATTACGATCAGGCGGTCCATAGTCCCACGCTGCAAATGCAGCTGCCGAGCGTCGTCTCGCTCAAATCCTTCGTCAAGCCGACCACCCATCCTGCCTTCACCCGATTCAACGTCTTCCTGCGCGATCGTTTCGCCTGCCAATATTGCGGCTCGCCCGAAGACCTCACCTTCGACCACATCATTCCGCGCAGCAAAGGCGGCCAGACCACCTGGGAGAACGTGGTCGCGGCGTGCTCGCCCTGCAATCTGCGCAAGGGCAATCTGACGCCGGTGCAGGCCAAGATGTTTCCGCGCCAACACGCGTTCGCGCCGACCGTGCACCAGCTCCACCGCAACGGCCGCCTGTTCCCACCGAACTATCTGCACGACAGCTGGCTGGATTATCTCTACTGGGATACGGAGCTGGATCCGTAAGGTCTGCGTCTGGTCTCACATCCCGATCGCATTCCGCGCGACCACGTCGCGATAGAACGCCGCGCTCAGCTTTGGCACCCTCGCCTGCGTCTCGAAATCGACCCGGTACAGGCCAAACCGCTTTCCGTAACCAAAAATCCATTCGAAATTGTCCATCAGGCTCCACAGGAAATAGCCGCGAATTGGGACGCCTTCGGTAATCGCGCGCTGCATCTGGGTCAGGTAGTTGCGCAGGAACATGATGCGGTCGAGGTCGTAGACCTGGCCGTCGGCGGCGAGCTTGTCCTCCGACGAGGTACCGTTCTCGCTGATATAGATATCGTCGATGTTCCAGATCTTTGCGGCGATGCGCGGTGCCCAATAGATGACCTCGGGGCCGACTCGTAACCATTCCGAGTTCATGTGCGGGAACGAGATCGGAAACGGCAGCACGCGGAAGCCGGGCGCACGATCGGAGGCCGTGATGTAATATTGTGGCGCGTATATGTTGAGGCCGACGAAGTCGTTCGGCGTGCCGATGATCTTCAATTCATCAGGCGTGAATTTCGGAGCGTCCGCGCCGGCATAGGCGAGGAAACCGTCGGTGTATTTGCCCTCCAGCACCACACCGAGGAAGCCGGCGTTGAGCTCGCGCGTCGCGATCTCGGCCGCGCGGATGTTTTCGGGTGTCGCGATCGCCGGCACGCAGGCGGCAATGTTCTCGGCCGCGCCGACGCGGGTGCCGGCGCGCCCTGAGGCGCGGATCGCATGCACCGCCAGCCCATGCGCCAGCGCGACGTGATGGCGGGCCTGATTGAGCAGCGCCGCCGGCAGCTTGAGTCCGGGCGCGTCGATGCCCCAGCCATAGCCGAAATTCACGAAGCGCCCGACCTCGTTGACGGTGAAAATATTCTTCACGCGATCGGTCAGGCGCTGGGCGACGTAGGCGGCGTAGTCGGCAAAAGCCTTCGAGGTGTCGCTGGACTGCCAGCCGCCGACGCGGTCCTGGAGCGCCTGCGGAAGGTCCCAGTGATAGAGCGTGGCGAAGGGCTCGATGCCGTTCGCGAGCAGCTCGTCGACGAGACGGTTGTAGAAGTCGAGCCCTTTGGGATTGGGTTGTCCCGATCCTTCCGGAAACACCCGCGGCCAGGCGATCGAGAAACGGTAAGCCTTGACGCCGAGCGCCTTGATCAGCGTCACGTCGTCCTTGTAGCGATGATAGTGTTCGTTGGCGCGGTCGCCGGTCGTACCGTCCTCGATCTTGCCGGGCGTGTGACTGAAGGTGTCCCAGATCGACTTGCCGCGACCGTCCTCGTCGACGGCGCCTTCGATCTGATAGGACGAAGTCGCCGTGCCCCAGAGAAAATCCTTCGGGAAAGGCGCGGGCGCGTGGCGGTCGGGCACGATCAGCGTTTCATCTACCGCAGCCTTCTCGTCAGCCTTGACACCTGCCGTTGCGCCGACCGCCGCAAGGCCGGCGAGCTTTGCAAAATCGCGCCGCGAGAAATCAGCTGCCATTGCTATCTCCGGGCCTGCTCCATATCGATCTGATAGACGGATATGCGGTCGATCTCGAATGCAACGGTCGAGGGCGACTCCGCGTCGACCGGTCCGACGCCGAGAAAGAATTTCGATCCGATTGCGAGATTGACGATCATGTACATGGGATCGTCGAAACCGATCGGCACCTTGATGTCGGACACCGGCCTGCGGTCGATGAAATAGACCAGGCGATCCTCTTCCCACAATACACCGTAAGTGTGAAATGCGCTCGAAGCGTCGCCGACCGCGAAGTCGAAGCCGCAGGACTGGATCTTCTGGGTCGAGGGAATCCGCCAATGCGTCGTCATCACGAGATCACCCGGCTTTTCGCCGCGGCCTTCCAGCACGTCGACCTCCGGCGGCCAGCCGCCGTCATCCGCCAGCATCCAGAACGCCGGCCACACCGCATGCCCAACCGGCACCTTGGCGCGGATCTCGAAATAACCGTGCTTCTGCGCGAACGTGCCCTGGGTCGTGAGTATCCCGGAAATGTACTCGTTGTTGAACAGCACCGGTTTCAATTCCGGCGGGGTGCGGCTGGCGACGATCGACAGCACGCCGTCCTTGACCTTGAACGGATCGAGCCCGAGCGGCGCCGCGGCTCGCCCCGCGTAGCGCGGATCGACGTAGATCTGCTGCTCGCCATTGGCGCTGGTCTTGCGCTTGAAGTCGGAGCCGTCGCCACCCCAGTAGCGCGCCTCCGGCCAGGCCGCACCGCCGGCGTAATGCGGCACCCACCGTCCGTTCGTCAGCGGATGCTCGTCAAAATCCTCGTTGAAGGTCCGGCGCAGCGGCAAGAAGATTAGCGAGGCCGGATTGACCGTTTCCAGCCGGCGGCACGCGATGGCGGAGGGATCGGTCGTCACCTGCAGCGACATGGTCACCGGGGCACCGTCGAGATCGTCCTGCGCGATGGCCGGCGCAGGCACTACGCAGAGACCGATCGCAGCCAGAGCGCCCCTCGTCCAACGCGCGATCATCACCGCTCTTCGAAGATGCCAGAGGAAAGGCCGAAGTTAGCTCGCCCGTATCGGAACGGGCAAGGGCAGGCCCGCGACCGCGCGTCAATTCGGGAGCGCTGGCCGGACATGCGATCCAGATTTTCGTGCACTTATAAAAAATGAAGGCGCCAGGGCGGTGCCCGGCAGGCTCTCGCCGGGGACGGAACTCGATGCGCCGCCGACCGTTCAGAGTGAAGGCCGGATGTCTCGCGCACGCCAACGGTCCGCGCCAGACGTGTCCAGCCCTGCCACAGCACAAGGGGAGAATAGTCATGGCCACAAGCGAGACGGATCACGTCTACAAGATCCTGGAACTGGTCGGATCGTCCGAGACCTCGATCGAGGACGCGATCAAGAACGCGGTCAGCCGGGCCGCCAAGACCGTTCGCGAGATGAAATGGTTCGAGGTGGTGCAAACGCGCGGCCATATCGAGAACGGTGCCGTGCGCCACTACCAGGTTACGCTGCGCGTCGGCTTCACTCTGGACGAGTGAGGCAGAACACCGGGCCAAGCCGACGCTTGAGCCAGCCTGGTTAGCGCGACAATCCCCCTCCCGCCTGATGACTGCATGTTGGCGCCGCGACGAGTCTGCCGTCCCAAGCCACGACGGACTGCAGCACGCTTCGGCGCCGCCGATCGCGCGCTCTACACCGCCAAGGACAACGGCCGTGGCCGGCTGGTGATGTCAGGACAGGTCGTCCCCTGGCCCGCGAGGAGCGCGTGACGGGATCGATCGTTGCTCCGGATTTGTCGCCTGCGCGTTAGCGCGGTATGGCTTGGATCACGGCCGGATGTTCGGCCAGTCCGAGAGTGCCGCTGTGACTGGTGGAATCAAGCTCGTCCTCTTCGACATGGACAATGTCCACTGCGACTACGACAGGGCAAAGCGTGTCGCATGGCTGGCGAAGCTTGCGGGGACTACGAGCGAATCCGTCCACAAGGCGATCTGGGACAGCGGCTTCGAGCTGCTCGGCGATTCCGGCACTCTCGATGCCGCGGACTATTTGCGGGGTTTCGGCGAGCGCATCGGCTATCCGCTATCACTGGACGAGTGGATCGAGGCGCGACGCCGTTCAATGCAGGCCGATCGTGCCATGCTGGAGATTGCCGGCAGCTTGCGTCAAACCGTCGACATTGCCGTCCTGACCAACAACACCACGCTGGTCGCCGACCATATCGCAGCGCTGCTGCCGGAATTGCCGGCGCTGTTCAGCTCGCGAATCTACGCCTCGGCCCGGTTCAAGACGGCGAAGCCTGACCCTCGCTGCTTCCGCCTCTGTCTGTCCGAGCTCGAGGTCAAACCGGAGAGCGTCCTGTTCGTCGACGATCTCATGGCCAATGTCGCCGGCGCGCGAGAGGCGGGTCTGTTCGGGCATCACCACACCTCGGTTGAGGCGTTCAGGCAGGCCCTTTCGGAGCACGGCCTGCTTCACGCATGAATGCACGCTCCGTTTTCTCCCGGCATCAGGCGAGATGGCACGCCACAAGGTGCCCGCCCGCTCCCTCCTTCAGCTCCGGCGCGCTTTCGGCGCAACGCGGCTGGGCGATAGGACAGCGGGTGTGGAAGTGGCAGCCCGACGGCGGCTTCATCGGGCTCGGAACGTCGCCCTTGAGGCGGATGCGCTCGCGCTTGAGCTTGGGATCGGGCACCGGCACCGCTGATAGCAGCGCCCTCGTGTAGGGATGCTGCGGATTGCGGTAGAGGTCGCTGGCCTTGGCGAGCTCGACGATACGGCCAAGATACATCACCGCGACGCGGTCGGAGATGTGCTCGACCACCGACAAATCGTGCGCGACGAAGAGATAGGTGAGGTTCAGCTCGGCCTGGAGATCCTCCAGCAAGTTGATGACCTGCGCCTGGATCGAGACGTCGAGCGCCGACACCGGTTCGTCGCAGACGATCAGTTTCGGCTCGACCGCGAGCGCACGCGCGATCACGATGCGCTGGCGCTGACCGCCGGAAAACTCATGCGGATAGCGGCGCATGTGCTCGGCCTTGAGCCCCACCTTCACCAGCAGGCTCGCGACGCGATCCTCCCGCTCCTTGGCCGATGAGCCGAGCTTATGGATGATCAGCGCTTCGCCGAGGATGGCGCCGACCGTCATCCGCGGATTGAGGGAGGCGAACGGGTCCTGGAACACGAGCTGCATGTTCCGCCGCATCGCGCGCAAATCGGTGCCGCCGAGCTGGCGAACATCCTGACCATCGAACACGACCTCCCCGTCGGTCGGCTCGATCAGGCGCAGCACGCAGCGTCCCGTCGTCGACTTGCCGCAGCCGGATTCGCCGACGAGGCCGAGCGTCTCGCCTCGGTTGACCGAGAACGAGACCCCGTCCACCGCATAAACGCTGCCGACCTGACGCGACAACAGGCCGCCATGCACGGGAAAATATTTCTTTAGGCCGCTGACGTGGAGCAAGGGCTCGGTCATGCTGCGCCTCCCAACTGCGTATCTCCCAGATGACAGGCCATGCGGTGGCCGGGCGCGATCGCGCGCAGCAGCGGCTCCCTCTCGGTGCAGACGCTCATGGCGTGGCGGCAGCGTGGAGCGAAGCGGCAGCCGACCGGCGGATTGATCAGGATCGGCACCGAGCCGCCGATCGCCTCCAGCCTCACCTTGTGCTCGCTGTCGAGATCGATGCGCGGGATCGAGCGGATCAGTCCCTGGGTATAGGGATGGCCGGGATTGCCGAAAAGGTCGTCGACAGGCGCCTCCTCCACCACCTTGCCGGCGTACATCACCACGACGCGCTGCGCGGTCTCGGCGACGACGCCCATGGCATGGGTGATCAGCATCACCGCCATGCCGAAACGTTCCTTCATATCCTGGAGCAAGTCGAGGATCTGCGCCTGAATGGTGACGTCGAGGGCCGTGGTGGGCTCGTCGGCGATGATCAGCTTCGGCTTGCAGGCGAGCGCCATCGCGATCATCACGCGCTGACGCATGCCGCCGGAGAACTGATGCGGATAGTTGTGCACGCGGCCTTCGGCGTTGGGAATCTGCACCAGCTTGAGCATTTCGATGGTGCGCTCGAGCGCCTGTTTCCTGGTGACGTTCTCATGGCGGCGCAGGCTTTCGGCGATCTGCTCGCCGATGGTCAGCACCGGATTGAGCGAGGTCATCGGCTCCTGGAAGATGAAGCCGATCTCCTTGGCGCGGATCTCGTCGAGCTGACTGCTCGTCAGCGGCACGAGATCGCGGCCCTCGAAGATGATCTCGCCCGCTGCGATGCGGCCCGGCGGCATCGCGATCAGCTTCAGGATCGACATCGCGGTGACGGTCTTGCCGCAGCCGGATTCGCCGACGACGCAGAGCGTCTCGCCGCGGTTGATGGAGATGTCGACTCCATCGACGGCCTGGAGGATGCCGTCGTCGGTGGAGAAGTGGGTTTTCAGTCCCTTGATCTCGAGCAGCGGCGCCATCAGATCACCCGCCGCGCATCGAGCGCGTCACGCAAGCCGTCGCCGATGAAGTTGATGGCGACCACCGCGATGAAGATCGCGCCGCCCGGAAACAGCGCCCAGTGCGGGCCGATGTCGAGAAAATCCTTGGCGTCATAGAGCAGCCGACCCCAGGTCGGCGTATCCGGAGGGAAGCCGAGGCCGAGGAAGGACAGCGTCGATTCCGCGATGATGGCGGCGGCCACGTCGATGGTGCCGGCGATGATCACCGGACCGAGGGCATTGGGCAGGATATGGCGCACCACCTGCCGCACCGGGCTTGCCCCGAGAGCGCGCGCGGCTTCGACGAATTCCTTCTCGCGAATCGACAGGAACTGGGCGCGAACGAGGCGCGCAACCGGCATCCAGCGCAAGCCACCGATCACGAGCACGATCAGGATGAAAATGCCGCCCTCGGGGCCGAAAGCCGCCTTCAGCCCGTCGCGGAAGAGATAGATCAGCAGCAGCAGCAGGGGCAATTGCGGCAGCGACAGAAAGAGATCGGTGAGCCACATCAGCCCATGACCGAGCGCACCGCGCGACATGCCGGCGAGCGCGCCGATCAGCACGCCGACAAAGACTGAGACCAGCATCGCGGCGAGGCCGACCGCGAGCGAGATGCGCCCGCCATAGATCATGCGGGCGAGGATGTCCTGCCCGAGATCGTCGGTGCCGAAAGGATGGGCCAGCGACGGCCCCTGCATGCCCGCCACGATATCGATGTCGTCGATCTTGACCCGCCAGATAAAGGGGCCGACCACCACCGCCAGGATCAGAACGAGGAGCAGGAACGCACTGACCACGGCAAGCTTGTGGCGGCTATAGCGCCGCCACGTCTCGCGCCAGGGCGAGTAGACGCGCCGCTCAGCGGAGGGAGATGCGAGGGTCAAGCCAGCCATAAAGAACGTCCGCGATGAGATTGAACAGCACGACCAGGCACGCAAAGACGAAGGTGACGGCCATCACCACCGGCGTGTCGTTGGAAAGGATGGAGGAGATCAGCAGCGAGCCGATGCCGGGGATGCGGAAAATCTGCTCGGTGACGATGGCGCCGCCGAACACCGCCGGGATTTGCAACGCAATCAGCGTGACGACCGGGATCATCGCGTTGCGCATCACGTGCTTGATAATCACCCGCCGCTGGCCGATGCCCTTGGCGCGCGCGGTGGTGACGTAGTCGAGCCGGATCACGTCGAGCATCGCCGAGCGCACGAAGCGCGTCATCGACGCCGCCTGGAACAGGCCGAGCACCGCCACCGGCATGATTGCCTGACGGATCGTCTCCGCCAGCCAGTGAATGCCCGTGCCCTTGATGTCCGTGGTGTAGACGAAAGGCAGCCAGTCCAGCGTGACCGAGAAGATCAGGATGAACAGGATGCCGGTGAAGAAGGTCGGAAGCGAGAAGCCGACGAAGGCCAGCGTGTTGGCAACCTGGTCGAACAGCGAATACGGCTTCGTCGCGGCATAGACCCCGACCGGGATCGCGATCAGGAGCGCCAGAATCTGCGCCGAGCCGATCACGTAGAGCGTCGTTGGCAGTCGCTGGAGAATGAGCGTGTCGACGTTCATCCGGCTGACAAAGGAGAAACCCCAGTCGCCATGCAGCATGGCGTTGAGCCAGTGCAGGTAACGAAGGTAGATCGGATCGTCGAGGCCGAACTTCGCCCGAAGCGCGAGAGCGACTTCGGGCGGCACGTTCGGATTGGTCGCCAGCTCCGAGAAGGGATCGCCCGGGGCTAGCGCGAGCACGACGAACAGCACGAGCGAAATTCCGAGCAGGCTCGGAATCGCGATCAGGAGGCGACGCAGGACATACTGGCTCATGAAGAAGGACCGCTCTAGGCGTGCGTGATCATTCCTCGCGGTACCAGTCGAACAAATTGTCGGTCTCGTTGGCCCAGCCGCTGATCACCGGACGCAGCGTGTTGGCGCTCGCCTCCACCTTCAGCCGATGCTGCGCCGGGATGAACACGGTGTCCTGGAACAGGAGATCATTGGCCTTGATGTAGAGCGCCACACGCTTGACCGGATCCATCTCACCGTCGGCGGCGTCGATGGTCGCGTCATAGTCCTTGTTGATCCAGCGCGGGAAATTGGTGCCCTGCCACTTGTTCTCCTTGGCCGCGACATTGCTCGAATGATAGCGGCGCATGTGCTGGGCGGGATCCGGCTGGCTCATCGGGATCTGGAACATCTCGATGTCCGCGTAAAATTTGGCGTACGTGTCGGGATTGGCAACGTCCGAGGAGAAGAAAACAGAGGCCACGACGGACTTCAATTCCACATCGATGCCGGCCTTCTGACAGGCCTGCTTGACGATCGCCTGGGTCTTCTGGCGCGGGCCGTTGATCGAGGTCTGATACACGATCTTCAGCCTCTTGCCGTCCTTCTCGCGAATGCCGTCGGCGCCGGGCTTCCAGCCGGCATCGTCGAGGATCTTCGAGGCCTTCTCGACGCTGAACTCCCATGTGGTGTTCTTGGAGACGAACTTTTCGGGACCGTTGAGGAAGTTCGCGGTAGTGCGGCCGGCGCGGCCATAGATGGCTTTCTTGATGGACTCGCGATCGACCAGCAGCGACAGCGCCTTACGCACCGCCGGATCCGAGAACAGCGGATGCTTGGTCTTTATCGAGGAGCGCTCGCCGTCGATCTCGGTGGTCGGATCGGTGAAGTTGAGCGCGATGAACTCGGTATCGCCGCCTACGGCGTAGATGGTCTTGCCCTTGCCGCCCTTCTCCAGACGCAGCAGCACGTCGTCCTCGACCTGGATATTCCAGCCGAAATCATATTCGCCGGTCTGGATCACCGCGCGCGCCGCCGAGACGGCGTCGCCGCCGCCCTTCATCTCGATCGTATCGAAATGGGGACGGTTCGGCATGTGATAGTCGGGATTGATCACGCCCCGGATGAGATCGCCGGGCTTGAACTCGACGAATTTGTAGGGGCCGGTGCCGACCGGGGCGAGGTTGGCCGGCGCCTCACGGGACTTCGAGCCTTTGAACTCGGCAAACAGGTGCTTAGGCAGAATCTGTCCGGTCGCGCCGACGAAGGCATCGGCCCAGAACGGCGTCGGCTTCTTGAAGCCGAGGCGGACTGTCAGATCATCCACCTTCTCAACCGTAATATCGCGGTAGGTCGCGATAGTGACGGCCGCGGTCGCGGGATCGATGATGTATTCCCAGGTGAAGACCACGTCATCGGCGGTGAAGGGTTTGCCATCGTGCCATTTGACGCCGGGTTTCAGCTTCCAGGTCACCGACTTGCCGTCGGCCGCGAGCAGGCCGTTCTGGGTCGAGGGAATCTCCGTCGCGAGAACCAGCTTCATGTTGCCGTCGGGATCCCAGCAGGCGAGCGGTTCGTAGAACAGGCGCGAGCCGTCCTGGTCCTTGGTGCCGGTGGCGAAATGCGGATTGAGCAGGGTCGGCCCCTGCCACCACAGCAGCTTGAGCGCACCACCGCCGCCGCGCTTGGTCGGCTTGTAGGTCGAGACGCCCTCAGCCATGGCGACCCCGCCGAGCGCGAGGATCTGGTTGGCCAGCGGAGCGGTCAAGCCTACGGCAGCCAGACGCTGGATAAAGGCACGGCGATCCATCCGCCCGTCCTTCACGTCACCGATCATCGAACGCAGCTCTTTATCCAGCATGGTTGTCCCCCGTCTGGTTCCCGTATGGATGCAGGCGGTCGCGCGAGGCGACCACCGGGCTTGGCTGGCGGTAGATGGCACACCGAATGGGGTGCGCGTCAACTGCGACCGTGTGTATGCAAACGGTCTTCTGACTGTCTGTTGGGCAAAACCATATTCCGCAGCCCATCCATTCGGCAATCCAGCATCAAAACAGGCTGGATTCCGCGCTGCACTGCAGAAAATTTGTTCGCCGGATCAGACGAAGTATCGAGGCGAATTCTACGCCACGGACATGTCGAGCGGCGGCGCGACGTGGTCTGGCAGCGGACAGACGTAAGGTGTCTTGGCGGTGCGCTTCTCGAGGTCAGCCTTGGCAGCCTTGATCAGCTCCGGGTCCGTCAGCGCCTTGATGCCGATGCCGGCCATCGCCTTGGCGGCCTGCACCATGGCCTTGTGCGCATGCGCGCTCTTGCCCTGCGCGACCACCTGCCAGGTGTGGAAGGGCGTACCGATTGCAACCGTGGGTGCGTGGACCTGCACGGTCGGCACCACCCAGCTCACGTCGCCGACGTCGGTCGAGCCGACCAGCGGATTGCGCTTGGCATCGAGTGGCACCAGGAAGTCAGCCAGCGGCCGGTCGGTCGGCTCCATGCCGATCGCGTAATAGACCGACTCGATGTCCTTGTCGCTCAGCGTCGCGCGGATCTCCGTGGCAAAGCCCTTGTCTGCGTCGTCGAAATGCGGCGGTCCGAGCTCTTCCATGACCCGGTGAAGCGCCTGCTCCAGCGGCGTGTTCGGCAGGATGTTGGAGACCGCGGAGATGATCTTCATCTCGACCTTGGTCTCGGTCATCAGCGCCGCGCCCTCCGCGATCTTGCTCACGCGTCCGACCAGCTCGTTCATGCCAGGCAGATCACGGGCGCGGATCGAATAGCGCACGCGCGCATGCGCCTGCACCACGTTCGGAGCGATGCCGCCGGTGTCGAGCAGCGCGTAGTGCACGCGCGCGTCGCTGGGCATGTGCTCGCGCATATAGTTCACGCCGACATTCATCAGCTCCACGGCGTCGAGCGCGGAGCGGCCGAGATGCGGCGAGGCCGCCGCATGCGAGGTGCGGCCGGTGAAGATGAAATCGGCGCGGGTGTTGGCGAGTGACGGCGTCACCGCGACCTCCCAGAAGCTGTGCGGATGCCAGGTGATGGCGATGTCGGCGTCTTCAAATGCGCCGGAGCGCACCATGAAGGCTTTTGCCGCGCCGCCCTCCTCCGCCGGGCAACCGTAATAGCGTACGCGGCCCGGCACCTTGTTCTCGGCAAGCCAGTCCTTCACCGCCGTCGCGGCGAGGAGAGCTGCGGAACCGAGCAGATTGTGGCCGCAGCCATGGCCGTGGCCGCCGGTCTCGACCGGACGATGCTCCGCGACGCCCGCCTCCTGGCTGAGGCCCGGCAGCGCATCATATTCCCCCATGAAGGCAATGACCGGTCCGCCCTCGCCCCATTCGCCCATCACCGCGGTCGGAATGCCCGCGACCTGCTCGGTGATGCGAAAACCCTGATGACGCAACTCGGCGAGATGTTCTGCGGCGGACCGCGCCTCGGTGTAGCAGACTTCGGGCATGCCCCAGACCTTGTCGCTGAGGTCGATGAAACGTGCCTTGATCGTGTCGATGCCACGCCAGATGTCGCTGCGGTTGTCCATGCTTCGGTCCGTGATCCCTAGGTCAAACGAAGCGGCAATGGTTAGCAGCTTCATTGTACGGCGCCTAGCACCTCGCCGGAGAGCAGCCATGCGGCCAATGCCGGAGGGTCGCCCGACCGACCTTGCATGAACCGTTCCCGTGCCTTTCAAAAATGTCATACGACGCTTCGGAATAGTTGGGGAGCGAGGCTTTCAAGACGGCCTCCCCCGGCCTAAATTATGCGTGCCTCGCGCGTCTTTACGCTAGCCGCGCCGAGCGATGCACTCAGCCAGGAGAACTCCATGCCCGCCCTGACCGAATGGAGAGTGCCGCCGGCCAATCAGCCGCGTGCGAGCGATTACGGTTTCGATCTCGACCGTGCGCTCGCCTCCGTCGTCGGCCTGCATGCCATCATCCCGCCGGACGCCTTCAGTGCCGAGACACTGGGCACCGAACGCGCCGGCAACGGCGTCGTGATCGACGACGGGCTGGTGCTCACGATCGGTTATCTCATCACCGAAGCAGAGTCCGTGTGGCTGCATGTCGGAGACGGGCGCGTGGTGGAGGGACATGTGCTCGGCTTCGATGCCGTCACCGGCTTTGGCTTGGTGCAGGCGCTCGGCCAGCTCGAAGTCGCCCCCTTGCCGCTCGGTATCTCGGCCGAGACCAGGCTCGGCGACCGCGTCGTGGTCGGCGGCGCCGGCGGACGCACGCGCTCGGTCGCGAGCCAGATCGTGGCCAAGCAGGAATTTGCCGGCTACTGGGAATATCTGCTGGACGAGGCCGTCTTCACCCATCCCGCGCACCCGAACTGGGGCGGCACGGCGCTCCTCAACGAACACGGCGAGCTGATCGGCATCGGCTCGCTCCAGCTCGAACGCGAGCGCGACGGCAAGGCCGAGCACGTCAACATGATCGTGCCGATCGACCTGTTGAAACCGATCCTGGACGATCTGCGCAAGTTCGGTCGCGTCAACAAGCCGGCACGGCCATGGCTTGGACTCTATTCGACAGAGATCGACAACCGCGTGGTGGTGATCGGGATCTCTGCCAATGGTCCGGCCGCCCGCGCCGAGCTCAAGACCGGCGACGTCATCCTCGCGGTCGACGGCGAGAAGGTGACGAGCCAGACCGGCTTCTACAACAAGCTGTGGGGCCTCGGCGCCGCCGGCGTTGACGTGCCGCTGACGGTACACCATGAAGGTGTCACCTTCGACGTCACGGTGACCTCGACCGATCGCTACAAGCTCTTGAAGGCGCCAAAGCTGCACTGACGATCAGAACTAACGCAAGGAAGCGACGATGAGCGAGGCCGTCGTTGACGACATCGTGGCCGTGCTACCGCCGCTGCTCAATGCGCTGGAAGCGCTCGCCTTCTTTCAGCGAAACCTGCACCCGCCGGCCTTCGGCTCCGTGATGAACGCGATCGGCTCTCCTGACGAGGCGTTGCAAACGGCGCGCGCGGCAATCGGAGAATGGCCGGAGCAATTTACCGGACTGCGCGAGCGACTCGACCGTTCCTGCGACGAGACGCTCGCCGCCTTCGCCGGCATCCGCGAGGTCGAGCGTGGCAATGGCGATCTCGTCGCGGTCTTCCGCGCGCTGCGCCATCTGCCACGCGCGCAGGAGGCACTCTATCCGCTCGCAGTGCAGTTTCCGCCGGTGAGCAGCTTCTTCCTCAACGCCGCCACTCGCGAGAATGCCGACCTGTTGTCGCGGCTCGAAGCCGGCGCGGACGCGCACACCGGCATCATCCACGATCACAACGAGCCCGGCAGCCGCGGCGGCTTTTCGGTCTACGTGCCCGAATATTACACGCCCGATCGCGCCATGCCGCTGGTGATGGCGCTGCATGGCGGCAGCGGCAACGGCCGCGGTTTTCTGTGGAGCTGGCTGCGCGACGCCCGCAGTCTTGGTGCGATCCTGGTGGCTCCGACCGCGACCGGCCCGACCTGGGCCCTGATGGGCGAGGATTCCGACACGCCCAATCTCATGCGCATTCTCGAAACCGTGCGCAGCCGCTGGGCCATCGACGCCTCGCGCATGCTGCTGACAGGCATGAGCGACGGCGGCACCTTCTGCTACGTCACCGGGCTCGAAGGCGCATCGCCCTTCACGCATCTCGCGCCGGTGTCGGCGACCTTCCATCCGCTGATGGCTGAGATGGCTGACGCCACGCGCCTGCAGCGCCTGCCGATCTTCATCGCGCACGGCAAGCTCGACTGGATGTTTCCGGTGCAGACCGCGCGGCAGACCCAGGCGGCCCTCGCCGCCGCCGGCGCAAATGTCACCTATCGCGAGATCGACGACCTCAGCCACACCTACCCACGCGAGATCAATGCGGAGTTGGTTCAGTGGCTGAATGAAGCGTGAACGGATCGTCCTTACCTGCGCCGCACTGTCGCGGAACAATCGATCCGGGTCGACGTTATCGCCCGTCATTGGAGGTTTCGCGATGCGGATGTTTCTTGGAATGATTTTGGGCGCGCTGCTGCTCGGCTGCGGCGTGTACGTCTATGACTCCATGCAGACATCGTCGGTCGCCAATGGCGAGGTCGCGACAACCAATCGCACCATCGTGAACTGGGATGTTGCCAAGGCCGATTGGGACGCGCTGCGCGATCGCGCGCACAAGGACTGGGTCCGCATCTCCTCGAAGTAACGATTTGGTATCATGAATGAAATGAGGCGCCGTCGCGGGTCCGCGGCGGCGCCTTCGTATTGCGCGGTGAATATCGCTCGGCTCAGTTCATCTTGGCCTTGCGGGCGTCGGCGATGACCTGCTCGAACTCGTTCATGCTGAGCACGCCCGGCACGCGGTACTTGCCGACGATGAAGGACGGGGTGCCGCTGAAACCGAAGGCTTCGGCCTGCTCGTTGTTGCGCTTGAGCACGGCGTCGATGTCCTTGGCGCGGTCTGCGAGATCGCGCTTCAACCGATCCATGTCAACACCGGCGGCCGCGAGCAATTCGTTGATGCGTGGCTCGGTCAAACGCGAGCTGACGCCCATCATGGCGTCATGGGCCTGGTGGTATTTGTCCTGGAATTTCGCCGCGAGCGCGGTCCGCGCCGCCGTGACCGAGACCGGACCGAGAATCGGCCAGTCCTTCATCACCAGCCGGACCTTGCCGTCGTCCTGGATGACCTGACGCAACTCGGGCTCGAGCTTGCGGCAATAGGGGCAGTTATAATCGGACCATTCGATAATGCTGATATTCCCGTCGGGATTGCCGGCGACGGGAACATCGGGGTCGCGCAGCACCTTGGCTTCGGTCAGCACCTCGTCTTCGTCGGTCGCCGCGCGCGCCGAGGTCATCCCACCCGCGACAAGGGCGCCCGCCCCTATCAGGGTCAGCGCCGCGCGCCGCGTCGGCACAAGGCCCTTGTTCCTGAATCCAGCCATATCTCGTTCCATTTCGGTCCCATCTCCGTCGATACGGTTCGAGACTGGGAATTGTTACAGCTCATATAGAGTGTCGCGGTGCCGATGTCATCGCACCAGCAGCGTGACCGCCAAAGGTACCAGGAAGGAGGTCACCAAAGCGTTCAGGCTCATGGCGATCCCGGAGAAGACGCCGGCGATCTCGTCGACCTGGAACGCGCGCGCGGTCCCGATCCCGTGCGCGGCAAGGCCGGCGGCAAAGCCGCGGGCGCGGAAATCGCTGATACCGGTGCGGTTCATCAGCGGCGTCACGATGATCGCGCCCATGATGCCCGTGAGGATGACGGCAACCGCAGCAAGCGAGGGATCGGCATGCAGGGATTCGGCGATGCCCATGGCAACGCCGGCCGTGACGGATTTCGGCGCGAGCGACAGAACCACGTCGCGCGGCAGACCGGCGAGTTGGGCCAGCAACACCACGGACACCACGGCGGTTACCGATCCCGCGACCAGCGCCACCAGCATCGGCACGATCGACGCGACGACGCGCTTGCGGTTCTCGTAGAGGGGAACAGCCAGCGCGACCGTCGCGGGCCCCAAGAGGAAATGCACGAACTGCGCGCCGGCGAAATAGGTCGTATAGGAGGTGCCGGTCAACAGCAGAAACGCGCCGACGATCCACATCGCATGCAGCACGGGATTGGCGAGAGGATGGCGCCGCGTTGCCAGCGACACCGCGTCCGTGCTCGCATAGACCAGCAGCGTCACGGTCAACCAAAGCAACGGCGACTGCGAGAGATAGACCCAGAGCGAGAACGGATTGTCCTTCATCGCGCGTCCTGTTGCCTCAACAGGCGGCTGACCAGGCGGAAGGTGAGTACGGTTGCGAGCAGCGTGACGACCACCGATAGCGCGAGCACGAGGATGATAGCGATGCCGTGGGATGCGAGCAGGTCGAGCTTTTGCACGACCCCGACCCCGGCCGGTACGAACAGCAGCGACAGATGCGCCAATAGACCCCTGCTCGCCGTCTCGACGCCATCATCGCGCAGCGGCCCGCGCGCGAGAAGCGCAAAGCGGTCGCGCGCGAGCAGCAGGATGAGGAGCAGCAAGAGGCCAAGCACCGGGCCTGGCATCGGCAGCCCGAGGCTGCGCACGACGGCTTCGCCGATCAACTGGCAGAGCAGAATGAGACCAAGGCTTGCAAGCATGACCGGAGTATCAAGGGACGCGCCCGCAGTCTTGTCAATCACCGCTAGCGGTGGTCGTGCGCGGCTCGTGCGAAGCCGAAGCGCGGGGCAGCATTGCCATCAGTGTCCCGGTCATCGTGGCGATCAACGTGACCTTGCCCTCGTGCTCGGCAAACGCCTTGGCCTCGCAAAAGGTCAACGTGCGGCCGGGCTTGACCACCTCTGCTTTGAAGACGAAACGCTCGCCCCGCGCCGGCGCGAGCAGCGTGGTCTTGAACTCGACGGTGAGGATATCGGCCTCGCGCGGCATCAGAGTGAAGGCGGCAACACCACAGGCGTTGTCGAGCCCTGCGGTAATGATGCCGGCGTGGACAAAGCCGTTCTGTTGTGTGAGCGCCGGCGAATGCAGCATGGCCAGTTCGACTTCGCCCGGCGCAAGGCGGACGATCACGATGCCGAGCGTGTGCATCGCCGGCTGGCCGTCGAACATGGCGATGGCAGCCGCGCGATAGCCCGGGTTCTTCGGCTCGAATGCGGCCATGATTCAGGCCTCCGCCGGCTCGACGAGATGGCTCAAGGCGACCTCGCGGATGGCATCCGTGAACGGCACCGATTTGCGCTGGCTACGGTCCATGTGCACGCCCGTGATCTCGCAGAACGCGGCGATCTCGCCGGTCTCGGCATTGGTCATGTCGTGCCGGAAGCGGATCGATTTGTCGCGGATCTCCAGCAGATGACTGCGGATCTCGACGATGTCACCGGCGAGCAGCTCGCGCTTGTAGGTGATGTTCTGCTGCACGGCGGCCATGCCGCGGCCGGAGCCGCGCAGATAGCTCGGCGTCAGCCCGAGGCGGGCGAACAGAATCCAGTTGGCCTCGTCGAATTTGCCGACATACCACATGATGTTCATATGGCCGACGTGATCGCACTGCCACGGATAGACCGTGCCGCGATAGGTCGCCTCCTGCTCCATCGCAATTCTCCCTGGCCTTTTCTGCCTTTGATTATTGATACGGTAGCGTATCAACCCCCTCCCGCGTTAGCAATACGGCACCGTATCAAGAATCGGCGAGGCTGCCTGCATGAGTGACGGCAAAGGCGATGTCTGGGTCGACGCAGGGCTCACCGAGCTCGCCCGATCGGGGGTCGAGGGGGTGCGGGTGGAGGTGCTCGCCAAGAATCTGGGCGTCACCAAGGGCGGCTTCTACCGCCGCTTCGCCGACCGTGCCGCCCTGCTCGGTGCCATGCTGGAACGCTGGCGCGAGGGGCGCTCAACGGCGATCGCGCAGCAGACGAGTCTTGATGGCCAAGAGCCCCGTGAACGGCTGCGGGCAGTGATCCAGCTCTATTCGGAGCGGCTCAATCCGGACGGGATGGCAATCGAGCTTGCCATCCGGCAATGGGCCCGCTCGGACGAGGGCGCCGCGGCAGCGGTGGCGAACGTGGACGCGGCGCGGCTGAAGCACGTCGCCGAACTCTATCGCGCGACCGGCCTCGAGACCGAGGCAGCTGAAGCGCAGGCCTTCCTGTTCTACTGCTTCATCTTCGGCCAGAGCTTGCTGTTCGTCGAGCGCGGCCCGCGCAAGCGATCGCAGCTCGTGGCGAAGTCGGCCGAGAAGCTACTGGATTAAAGCAAGAGGCCGGAGCTTGGCTCCGGCCTCTGCGTCGTCTTGAAGCTTCAGGCGGCGCCCTTCAGCTTCTTGTTGCATTCGCTGTAATAGCCGCCGCCCTTCTCGATCCACTTCATGCCGCCATTGCCGTTGGTGGTCTTGTTGGCATTGTACTGGTCGACGCAGGTGTGCAGGCGCCCCTTGCCGGGGGTCTCCTTGGCGTATTTCGGATCGACCGCGTTCGGATAGATCGCGGGGCCGGCCGGCAGGGTCGGCGCAGCAGCCGGGGCGGCCTCCTTCTTCGCCTGCTTCGGCTCGGCGGGCGCAGCGGGAGCGGCCGCGGTCGGCGCAGCCGCTGGCGTCGCGTCCGCGCCGCACTGGGCCTTGCGGAAGTCATTCCACTTCGTGGTGCCGAGCGAGCCGTCCTTCTTGGCGGCTTGGTATTTCGCGCTGCACTCCTGCGAGGTCAGCGCCTGCGCCGGCGCACTCGCCACCAGCGCGGCAAATCCCGACAGCGCAACTGCACACAGCAACTTTGATTGAACGGTCATCCTGGGTCTCCTCCTTGATCTTCCCCCGGGGGAAGTGAACCGAGGATTGCTATCCTAGCGTGCCGCCTGCTCGCGACAAGGAAGCGATGGCTCCTGCCGCCAAAATATAGTGATCCTCTACGTTCAAATTATTCATGTCGCGTTCAGCAACGCCAGCCGACTTTCGCGCCCTTCGCAATTCCCGCAAGAAGAGTGCAGCACCATGACCTTCTCATCTCGCCTCGCCGTCGTCGCTCTCGCCTCCCTGCTCGCCACCGGCACTGCCTTCGCGCAGACCGCCGCGCCGGCAGCCAAAACCGATGCCGCCGCGACCACCGACAAGAAGGCGCCGAAGGAGCGCTCGGCCGGATCGCTCGAATGCTCCAAGCAGGCAGATACCAAAGGATTGAAGGGCAAGGAGCGCAAGAAATTCCGCCGCGAATGCATGAAGGAAGCCAAGGCTGGCGCGACCGCCGCCCCCGCCGACAAGAAGTAAACCCGTCACGGTCCTCGCCGGCTTCGGCGAGAGGCGCGCGCATTGCGGCATGACGTGGCCGCAATTGTGCGCCTCTCGCTGATTTGCGATAAGGCGGTGTGAAGCAAATCACCGCCTCCCCGCCGTTCGAATGGCCGAGCCGTGCCAAGATCTTGAGCACGGTGGAAACGCTCGTCATTGGCACCGCCGGTGGCCTCGTGTTTCTGCTCGCGAGCCTTCCGGGGGGATTGATCTCGGGCTCGATGATCGCGGTCGGGATCGCCGCGATCGCCGGTCGCCAGCTGACGCTGCCGCCGATCCTGACCCAGACCGTGCTGGTGCTGCTCGGCATTTCATTAGGCTCGGTCGTCTCGCGCCACCTGCTTCAACAGGTCAGTGCCTATCCGCTCACCATCGGGCTGCTCGCGCTCGCGACCTTTTGCTCGACCTTCGGCTCCAGCTATTATCTCCAGCGCTTCCACGGCTGGGACCGCACCTCGGCCTTCCTTGCCGGCAGCCCCGGCGCGCTGTCGCAGATCACGATTTTGGCGGTCGAGCGCTGCGCCGATTTGCCGGGGATCGCGGTGGTGCAGACCATGCGCGTCATCATTCTCACCGCGGCGCTGCCGATGGTGCTGGCGTTCTCCGGCGTCGCCCCCTCCGTCGCGCCGTCGCTGGCGACGACGATTGCCTCGCCGCTCGACCTCGTCGAGCTGGTCGCGGCCTCGCTAGCCGCGGCGCTCGTCCTGCGGCTGATCAAGTTTCCGGCGAGCTGGATGTTCGGCGCGATGATCGGCTCAAGCGTGCTGCATGGCGCAGGCTGGGTCGAGGGCGGCCTGCCGGACTGGGTACGCGGCGTAGCACTGGTCGGCATCGGCGCCCTGATCGGCAGCCGCTTCGCGCGGATGCGGATCAAGACGCTCGCCGGCCACATCAACGCGGCGCTGGGCTCGTTTGCCGTCGCCATCGCCGTCTCCGCGATCTTCGTCGGCATCGTGGCGCTCACCACGCAGGTGAAATTCTCCGACGTCGTGGTCGCCTACGCACCGGGCGCGATGGATGCCATGCTGGCGCTGGCCCTGACGCTGCACATCGACCCGATCTTCGTCGGCGCCCATCACCTCTCGCGTTTCGTCTTCGTGACGATCGCGACGCCGGGCATCGTGCACCTGTTCGGCCGGACGCAGGACGATGTGGATGATTGAGCCTCAGCGCTTCGCCGTCGCAACGAAGCCCGACGCGGCGATCCCAGCCATCAGCAGCGAGATCAGCACGTTGTAGCCGGCAAGCGAGAGGCCGAGAAAGCGCCACTGCACCTCGTCGCAGCGGACCACTTTCACGGTGTCGAGCCGCGACAGCAGGTCGGTGGCGCTGCCGAGATTGACGACGGGACCGGAGCAGTCCGTTGGCCCCTTCCAAAAGCCCCATTCGACGCCGGAATGATAGGTGCCGAGCCCGGCGTTGGCGAGGCTCGCCAGCACAAGGATCGCAAGGCCCGCGAGCAGCAGCGGCCTCGGCGCACCGCCCCGCGCCGCGAGTGCGATGAGCAAGCCGAGCGGGATCGCGAGGTAATAGGCGTAGCGCTGCTCCAGGCAGAGCGGACAGGGCACGATCCCGAGCACCAGCTGGAAGAACCAGGCGCCTGCGATCGTGGCAGCCGCAACCAGGGTCACAGCGAGCGAGGCAGTCAGAGCAGGGCTGGTGGCCGCCGATTTGAATGCAGGTATTGCGGCACTCTGGGTCGTCACGGCAGCCCCTTTTCGATGGTCCCTTTCCAAGGCTGTAACCCCGGCTCACGCGGCTGTCGAGAACGGCCGGGATCACTTTGGCGCGGGTTGACCCCGCTTTGTCCATGGCTATAGTCCGCCGGCTTCGCGACGCCCGCGTTAGGGCCGACCGAGGGCCCCTGTGGCGGAACTGGTAGACGCGCTCGACTCAAAATCGAGTTCCGCAAGGAGTGCTGGTTCGATTCCGGCCAGGGGCACCAAGATGAAAACACCAATAGAAACAATAAGTTCAACCATTGGTGCGATTCCGTTTTTTGGGAGAATTTCGAGACTCGTTGAAAACACTAGTTAGAAAGCGAGTCCCGCCGTCCAATCGTTGGTATTTTTGTTGGCATCAGGAAATCAAATGATCGCGGCGAATTTCGCTATTCCGAACGACGGAATCGAGCAGATGGCCGCAGGAACGATGGTCCGGACGCCAACCCAAAGCAGATCTGATCGACGTCGACTGCCGCGCCGCGCGACCGAAATTCGAATGTGATGTCGGGCCAAGTCGTGGAAATCTGCTTCGCTTGCTTTCGTTGGCTTCGGCTGCCATCAAGATATCGGCTGCCCTCGCGTGATCTGCGGGTCAACATTGACACTATTTGCTCCGTTTGTGGTTGGAATATCGGTCCATCAGACTTCCGCGATGCAATCGATCTCCAGCAGGAAGTCCTTCCGTGGAAGCCGCGCCTCGACCGTCGTGCGAGCGGGCCACTGCGACGGCTCGTTCCCGAAGAACTCTTTGTAGATTTCATTTAGTTCGTCGAAATCGGCGCGCCGATCGAGGTACACGTTAACTTTCGCGACCTTTTCGAGCGAACTGCCAGCGTATTCGAGAGTGGCTTTAACGTTCTTCAACGCCAGACGCATCTGGGCGGCGAAATCGCCCTTTGCCACTTGGACGTTCTCGTCGTAACCGGGAAAGCCCGAAACGAAGATAAGGTTACCTACGCGCACTGCATTGGAATGCGGAGATTTAGATCGCGGAAGCGCAGGATTGTTGATTACGATGCGGGCCACTGATTTCTCCCATATTGAAACGCGAACTATTGAAGCGACGAGGTCGAGAAACGCTAGGCGTCGGAACCAGCCAGGAAGCTTGCCCTGAATATTTCGGGGGTGGTCCCCCTCCGCTGCTTGAAGAATCGAGCGAAGTGAGATGCGTGGGAGTAGCCGAGCAGGAACGAGATTTCCTTCACCGGCTTGCTCGAATAGAGAAGAAGCCGGGTTGCCTGCTCCAAAACGGCCGCATGGATGAGTTCGCGCGCACTGGCGCCGCTCACCCTTTGGCACGCCGAGTTAAGCACGTACGTTGTCGTCGAGAGACGCTCGGCAAAGACCTCGACGGTGTGCGCCTGGGGCCGCTCGTTCTCGGAAAATCCGACAGCTCCGATTACCGATCGCAGGAGATCCTTGAAGCGTTGAAAAAGCTCGGCGGCCACACCCTCTGGTCGGAGTCCCAAGGCATCGGGCTGAGCCCGCAACACCACGCCGTCGATTTCCAGGAGAAGGCAAGCGAAAAGGTATCGCAGAACATCACGTCGGTACCGATGGGCTCGTTCGAAGTTCGCGGCAATTTGGTTGACAAGACTTTGCAGCGACGTTGCGGCTGCGTCGGGCGGAAATAGGACGATCCGGTGGGAGGAAAGGCGCAGCAGCGCTGCGTTCAGTGCACCTTCCACTGAGGGAAGCCCCGCCGCGAAATCGGAGGACACGCTGATCACGAAACCTTTCGCATCAGGTTCATAGACGAACTCATGCACGACATTGGCAGGCGTATAGACGCAAGATGCCGCGCCAACGGATTCCTTGCGACCGTTGAAAGTTGCATTGGCCGTCAAGGAGTATGGACAACTGATCGAAGTCCGGATGCCGATGCGGGCTGATACGCCAATTGTTGGGTATGTTGCGCACGAAAAACGGCTCGATGTGAAAGAATCCGAAGATCGATTGTGTGCGATCTTCGCCGTAGAGCCTGTAGGCGGGCACGTTCAGAACGGCTGCGGAATTTCCCTTGACGGCATTTCGGCGCGGGCTCTTTCCTTTCGTACTGACCTTCTTCATTGGGCTTCCGGCATTTTAAACTGAATCCTAGATAGCTCCGGCTCGCCAGACGGTCGGCACGATACGATCATTGTGCTGTTTCCACTCCGCCCAAGCGGCTTGGACCATGGCTAGGTCTTCCTCGATATTTTCGATCAGAAACTCTCCCCTGAACTCAAGATTGCCGGCCTCGTCGTACCATTCTAACGCATCGACCTCGCCGGGTTGCCTGTAACGTTCGATGACGAGACCGATGCAGCCCTCGGGACGTTGCGGGGAATGCCGAACGTGCGAAGGCAGGAGGTATATTTCGCCCTCCCGGACAACTACCTGGCTTCGGACGCGCGTCACCGGGTCAATCAGGTTCAGCGTAACATCGCCCCGGAGTTGAATGAACAGCTCCTCGCCGGGATCATCGTGGTAATCTGGACGATAGTTCGGTCCTCCGACCATCATCACCATAAGATTTTGCCAGTCGCCCTTCCAGAACTGTCGGTTGCCGATCGGTGGTTTCAGCGTGTCCTTGTTCTTCTCGATCCAAGCGTCCAGGTTAATGGGCAAATTTTTGAGCGCGCTGTGCATTGCACGATCTCCGCTTTCGGTTGCAGACTACTGAGCCATTTCAGACGACTGCGCGGGACAACTGCCGCTCGACCGAAAGAGCGATCGGCAACGAGTGATATTGTCTGTTCAGATAGATCAGCGATTTCGGACTCTCGTGGAAGCTGACGGCGTCAACACGCCCGAATAGAACCGTATGGGTTCCCACTTCCTTGATGTCGATTACCCGGCAGTCTAGCGCTTCGACCGCGTCCAACAGCGCCGGCGCGCCGGTCGTGAGCGTGCCCCAGGTTCCGTCCGAGAAACGCTCTCCCATGGCGACTCCCGTGGACCCTGCGAAAATGCCCGACAAATGCTCCTCTTCGGCGCTCAGGACATTGACGCAGAAGACGTCATTCTTCTTGAAGACGGGATTCATTTGACTGCTGCGGTTGATGCAGACCAACAGCGTGGCAGGCTCGTCGGTCACGGAACATACTGCTGTGCACGTGAAGCCGCATTTGCCTCCCGGCCCGTCGGTCGTGACCACCGAGACGGCAGCACCTAGGCGAGCCATTGCATTCCGAAAGGACTTTTTGTCGATCGACATGTGCATTATCCCGCAATGCGGTTTAGGATGGAGACGTCGTCGTTGTTATAGTATGCAGAGTCGCGCCAGCCATTTTCGTCGTACTCGCTGAGGCAGGCGGTCGCGAGCGCTTCCATCTCCTTTAAGGCGCCCGAGCCTTTCGCGTGCATGAGCGCCTGCATCCGGATGGCCTCGTTGTTGCCGGCATAGTTTCGTTCGTACAGTTCATGGCGACCTCCGAACTCGGAGCCTACAGCGTCCCAAAGAGCTTTCATGATCTTGATACGCTCCTTGTAGTCGACCCCGTTCGAGCCGCGAGCATATCTCGCGAGATACTTATCGACTTCCGGATTCTTGAAATCTCGAGAACTCGAAGGGATATAGATCAAGCCAGAGGCTACGATCTGCTGAACGATCGACTTGATGGCCGGGTAGGCTTCTGTGGCGAAGATGCGATAGGATGTACTTGCCTTGATGTTCGGCAGGTAGGCATCTCCCACCCACTTGTCCGGAGCTCCCGCCATGGCATCGGTGAGCGCCCAGAAAAGGTTGCGCCATCCCACGATCTCACCCATCTGAACCTGGATTCCGCGAAACTCTTCGACGCCCGTAGCGCGCAGCGCCTTCTGCAGCAACCCGATTACGAAATCCAGTTTGACGGCCAATCGGGTACAACCATGGAAAGTAAAGCCGTTCAAGAAGCCCGAACGGGGATAGAACTTCTTGAGCATCTCGATATCACGATATACGAACACGTTTTCCCACGGGATGAAGGCGTTATCGAAGATGAAAATCGAATCGTTTTCGTCGAACCGACTGCTCAGGGGATAGTCGAACGGAGAGCCCGTGGCAGCCGCACTAAGCTCGTAGGACGGACGGCATATAAGTTTGACGCCGGGCGTGTTCATCTGGACCATAAACATTACAGCCAAGCTATCGTCAGTGATCTCGGCCGCCATGTTCTGGCCGAGAAAATTGTAGTTCGTGATGACGGATGACGTTGCGACCACCTTGGCACCTGAGACGTATATGCCGGCGTCAGTCTCTTTCTGAACGCTGACATAGACATCCTTTACATGATCGGCGGCCTTGTTTCGGTCGATCGGCGGATTTGCCAGCGTGTGATTGATGAACGGAACGGCCTCTTGCGCGCGGCCATACCAGGCACGGGCGTTGTCGGCGAACTTGCCGTAGAATTCGGCGTTTGCGCCGAGCGTGCTTGTGAAGCTCGCTTTGTAGTCGGGGCTTCGGCCCATCCAGCCATATGTGATCCGCGACCAAGCCGCGATGGCGTCGCGTTGCGCCAGCATATCTTCGCGAGATCGCGCATAGCGAAAGAAGCGATGGGTGTAACCCTTGGATCCTGTGTCGGTCTCGGTCGTGAGAATGCCCTTGGTCCGGTCGTCATGCAGAGCATCGTAGAGCTTAGCCACCGATACAGCGGAGTTTCGGAAGGCGGGATGTTTGGTGACATCCTTGACCCGCTCACCGTAAATCCAGACCTCCCGGCCATCTCGCAGAGACTCAAGATACTCGGCACCGGTAAACGGCCGGCCCAGATTCTTGACGACGTCTTCCGGCCTAGCGTTCATCGCTCAACTCCCAGCTTGTTGGTCCTTCGATCCGAGACCGAAACAGTGCAGGACACGTCTTATCGCCACAACGACCATTTTCTCAAAACCGGGCCCCATAGAACCGCAGCACGCAGACGCGTACCAAATTCGGTTTGATCCCTCAGCAACTACAACAAATCAGCAATGCAAAGACCGCATACGTCAAACGACTTGGTGTGGTGAATACCGTCCGCTCAATGTCCCAGCCTTCGGTCGATAGACGGACCGATTTCATCGATGGCAAAACAGCGCGGAGGGCATGGGGCACATCGAGCAACACCGACTGACAGGGCAGTCGTCACGAGAATCACGTCCGACTGTTGGTGGCGACCAAGCCGTTGACAGAGAGCCGAGCACTATTTTCCAAGGGCGGCCGTTACGTCGATTTCTATGCTCATGAAAGGCCACGCGAGCTGACTGACGACCAAGAAGGTGGAGGCGGGGATTGGAGCACTCCCGAAAGCATCCGCTCTGCATTTCAGCGCATCCTGAAAGAACCTTACGTCGGTGGTGTAGGTAACGAGCCGTACCACGTCGTTCATTGTGGCGCCTTGTGCCTGCAGGGCCTTCTTGATCTTTGAGTACGCGTATTTGCATTGCGCCATGAAGTCGTCGCGAAACAGGATCTCGCCGTCCCCCTCGCGCTCAGCCCCTGTCCCAGAAAGGAAAATGAACTTGCTCGCGTTTGTGACGGTCACGACCTCCGAGAACTTGCCCTTAGTCCATTCACTGTAATTGAAACTCTCCTTCCTAAAATCCGCTTGCACCTGAGCCGAAGCCTCCACGCAACTTAGTAGGGCAACCATCATCAGCGATGTCATGAGACGGACGAGCATCCTCTATCTCCCTTAGTGCATTCACTTCCTCTAAAGGCCCGGAGTCGCATTGCAACAGCAGGGCCGGTGAATAGGACGGGTGGAATGGGGCCTGCACAACAACCATTTGTGAAAATACGCTAACCACTTACACGCGCCGGAGACAGCTCGCTCACTCAACCGGGAAACCGGTGCTCACCGACCGTTGTCGAATTTAAACAAATGGCTGAAATCACTCCTTTCTACCGAAAGCCACCGAGGCAGGCTGAGATAGGCTTTTCTGGCCAGCTCTATAGCGAAGAGCCAGCTCTTGAATGTCTCGAAGTAGACCCACACGGCGCAATGAAGTGCGTGATACTGTGGGCCCCTTCCCAAGCCTGGTTTCAAAGTGATGTGTCCTTATCAGTCGCGGGCCGAATGTCTGCGTACGAACGGCCGCTTGGCGCCACAAGCGGTCCTTTGCAACTCCGAAGCGTATCGCACCAGAAACGACGCTGGGCGCTGCGACGAAGTTTTTGAGACCTGAACAATAAGTATCCGGCCGTACTGATCGCACGATCGCATTTTGGGCCTGAGCCATCATTGGGTGGGCATCGATTCCTGCATTATCGCGCCCCGCGCAGGCGTCGAAGGCCAATAGCGCTCTATGGCGCAGGAAGCAGTTCAAAATCGTAGGTTGGCGCACAAAATCGTTCAAATGGCGGAGGGGAGTGGGAGTCAAACTCACGATTTTCAATCATTCCACTTCGAAGAAGACTGAAAGCTGCTGAGTAAGCGCTCGCCTGCCTCCTCCAAAGATTTCGAGTCTGAGCCGGGTTCGATTCCGGTCGGCGATTGTGGAGACCGGAACGGCATGGGGCCCTGCCTGCTGCCGAGCGCTTGCTGATTTGTTTTTGCGAGCTACTGCCGTCCGTAGTCTTGTTGGTATTCCTGTTGGTATCCGCAGCAATCGGCGACTAACACCATCGCAAATTCAACTCGTTATTCGACTAGGCGATTGTCGGCCAGGGGCACCAGCTTCGCCCTTTCGGGCTTCGCGTGGCGCAGCCCGCGCCAAGCCCGAAAGGGTGAAGCGTGTCCGGCGAAGCCTCTCGGCGAAGACGGACTGTCTCGACTTTCCCTTACCTAGCAATCGTCACATCCCACCTGTATAAACCGGTAGCTTCTTCCGCAATTCGAAGGAGCTTATATGAACGACCTGCACACGTGGCTTTCGCAACAGCACCACGGCCTGCGGACCTTCCGTATCTTTCAGCAAAAGCTCGAGACGCTCGGCCGCGATGACCCCGAACAGCGCGGCCTGTGCCGTCTATTGAGCGGTCTCGTCGGCAGCTATGTCGAGACGTTCGATGAGGCCCCGCTGCCCGTCGCGGTCGCTGACGATGCCTATCATCGCCTGCTGACGTTGGTCGCAAGCCTCGACCTCGAGGGCGACACCAGCCGGCGGCTCGCGGACATCAACCGGGTTGCGACCTGCGAACTCTGGCAGTGACGAGAGCGGGCGGCCGTACGGCTCGCATCCGCATCCCTGGGACACTTCGCCAGGAGAGGGCCGCGTGCTTTCCGGCATCCCCTCTCTCGCCGGTTCGACTTCGCCGTGCCAGTCCCTATATCGTGGGGCAACATGTATTGATGCAGCGAGCAGCTTCGATGGCCAGGAGACGCGCGACGGAAACGGAAGCCGACGATCTCCCCCGCTATTTCGTCTGGGTGCGCGGTCTCGAGGGCTCCGAACCGCAGAAATGGATGGCGATGGATTTCGGCGTCGGTGACTGGAAACGGCCGCTCGTGCTCGCCTATCTGGAGCTGCCGGAGGGCGAGCGACACTTGCCGTTGTCGGCGCTGGCCCGACGATATCCGCCGCCGCGGGGAGAGGCTTCGTAGAGGGGCCATCCTGGACGGACGCGCGGATCTCGCCAGCCCATCAACCCAGGGCGAGCAACGCCGTATCACTGGCCTGCTTCACCCATATCGTCCCGCGGCGGCGCGTTCCTGCTTGCTACCTCAGCGGGATTGTGTGCAGAATGCACCTGCATTTTCACGACGCCAGCCATTGCCACCATTGATTGATTTTGGGGGGTGCTGCCCGGCTCGGGCCTGAAGCGCGTCCCCGTCGCATTGCCGGAGGGGCTCATGCCGCACCATGATGGCGCGCCGAACGCCGATTCTGCCGGACCAGAACGCGCGCATATCGAGATTCATTCCGACGCGACGACCACCGCCATCCCGGCAAAACGCAAGCTGGTGCTGTTCGCCGACGGCACCGGCAATGCGTTTACCGCCCAGGAATCCAGCGTCTGGCGACTCTACGAGGCGCTCGACCACACCCAGCCGGACCAGATTGCCCACTACATCAAGGGCGTCGGCACCGCCGGCTGGGCGCCGCTCGCCGCGATCGACGGTGCCACGGGCATCGGCGTGCCCGGCAACGTCCGCAAGCTCTACCGTTTCCTGTGCTGGAACTGGCGCGAGGGCGACGAGATCTACATCTTCGGCTTCAGCCGCGGCGCCTTCACCGCGCGCACGCTGGCGTCGCTGATCGCGAGCCAGGGCCTGGTGCCGGCGGAGATCGACGATACGCCGGTGTCTCACGCGGAGATGGAGCGCAACGCCATGGCCGCGTGGCGGGAATACCGCCGCGGCACCGTTCCGTTGAAGAAGAGCCTGCCGACGATCTGGATCGCGCGCTTCATCCGCGATGCTCTGCTCTATCTCTATCATGCGATCTTCCGGCATCGCACGTACGCCGATGTCCGCGCGGCGATGAACGGCCGCAAGGAGATCGACATCGAATTTCTCGGGCTATTCGACACGGTCGAGGCCTTCGGCGTCCCGATCGAGGAGCTGCGCGTCGCGATCGACTGGGCGATCTGGCCGATCTCGTTCCGCAATCATCGGCCCTCGCGCAAGGTGAAGCACATCTCGCATGCGCTGGCGCTGGACGACGAGCGCACCACCTTCCATCCGTTGCGGATCGACCAGAGCCATTTGGCGCCCGGCCAGACGGTCGAGGAGGTGTGGTTCACCGGCGTCCATTCCGACATCGGCGGCGGCTATCCGGAATCCACGCTGTCCTTTGTGCCCCTGGTCTGGATGGCTGATCAGCTCGACGGCCGGCTCCGCTTCCAGAACGGTACGATCGAGCATTTCCGCGAGTACCAGTCCGCGATCGGGCCGATGCACGATTCACGCAGCGGAGCCGCGGTACTGTATCGCTACGGCCCGCGGCCGATACTCGAAGGCGCCGAGAACGGCGGCCCGCCGGTCGTGCATCTCGCCGTCGTCGAACGCATGCTGCACGGCTGCGACAACTATGCGCCCATCATGCTCCCTGCCAGCGCCTGGGTGACGTTGCCCAACGGAGACACCAGGCCGCTCATCGAGCACGAAGTGCGCGCGGCTATGAAGGACGCCTATCTCGAGAAAGCTAGGGGCCCGCGCCGCGAGAGCGAAGCCGAGGCATTCACGACCATGAAGACGCCGGATGCCGAGATGGCGCGGCGTACGCGCGACACCGTGTGGTGGCGACGCGTGGCCTATTTTGCGCTTCTCTTCATGGTCGGCGTCGTCGCGCTCTGGCCCGCGATCGCGCGTACTCTGGTCGGCACTTCGAAGGACACCGTATTCGAAGGGTCGCTCTTCCTGGCGATCATTACAAACATCGATTGGTATATCGGGGCCGTCATTGCGCCGTTCGTGAACCTCCTTAGAAATGTGCTGCCATCCTATGCGGCCCCTTGGCTCGACATCGCGCTTTATTATCCATCCCTGACCTCACTCATCGTCGTGATCACATTGTGGGTGTGGCTCAAGAACGGCGAGCTGCGCGACCTGATTCAGGAGCGTGCACGACTGGCATGGAGCAGCCGCACGCACCCGGAACACGGGCATCATAGCAAACAGCCGGGCTTCCTGCTCAGGTTCGGACGCTGGATGCGACAGAATGCGGGACCGGTTCGCACGCTTTTCGCCAGAAGGCTGATGCCAGCAGCCTTCCTGCTCGCCATCTTCGGATCGACGATCGTCGTCGCCTGCAACAGCGTGTTCACCGGGCGCGTCGCGCTGGGAACTGTATGCGCACCGCCCGCAACCGGTGAGGGCGGAAAGCAAGCGACGGGAAGACCTGTCCTCGACCAGCCTCTCGATGCCGCCGAGACCTTTCACACGAATGATTTCTGTCATTGGAGCGGGCTCGCAATCGAGAAAAATCGCAAATACCGCGTCTGGATCGAGATGGAAGATCCATGGTTCGATCGCACCATCATGACGGGAGTGAACGGCTTCAGGACGTATGGATGGCGCCACTACCTCGCCTGGCCGACCCGTCGGCTGCTCGGCGCGGACTGGTTCCAGCCCGTCGTCCGCATCGGCACGAAGGGGATGAACGATCTGCCGCTGCAAGCCGTGAATGTCATGCCAGGTGACGAACTGCCACGGCGCGTGAATCCGACAACGCCCATCGAGAACGACACGAGGCAATCGAGATATCCCGTCAACCTCGAGGACGTCGCGGGGCTGCCAGACCCCGCGGACACGGCCAAACTGAAACAGCTGCAGGCCGAGGTGGCTGATATGGGCCCGTTCGATGCGCTTCCGCAAAGCGACACAACGCGCAAGGTCTGGGACACAGAGAAGCTGGCGAGCCGGATGGTTGCCGAATTCGTGGCGCCGGATTCCGGCGAAGTGTTCTTCTACGTCAATGACGCCGTACAGATCTATCCGCGCTTGCTCGGATGGCTATTACCGGCAAAAGCTGCCTCTTATTTCGGACCGGACGACCAGTACTATAAGAACAATAGCGGCACGGCTCGGATCACGCTTCAGCGGTTACCTGCGCTACCACTGCCACCGGACCAGTCGGGCCCACCGCCGGCAAATAAATAGCGGCATCCGGGGTACGAGGTTTTCTGCGCCCCCATGATTATGGGTGTCGCGGCGCCCGCACCGCGGCTAAACTTGGCCTTGCGCCGCGGGGGACACGCGGTGCAGGACGATGATCATGACCGAACAGGGCGAGACGGGTGAAACCATCACCATCCTCCTCGTCGAGGACGATGCGCCGACCTGCTGGCGGCTCCAGGACGCGCTGGTCAAGGCCGGCTACGAGGTGCGCAGCGCCGGCACGCTCGCAGAGGCCCGCGCCGGACTCGGCGAGCGGGCGCCGCGCGTGCTGCTCACCGATCTGCGGCTACCCGACGGCCACGGCGTCGAGCTGATCCGCGAGACGAGGCAACGCTTTCCCGACACCGAGATCATGGTGATCTCGGCGCTCGGCGACGAGGAGAGCGTGATCTCCGCGATCACGGTCGGCGCCACCGGCTATCTCCTGAAGGATGCGTTCCCCACGGATATCGCCACCACCGTGCGCGATCTGGTCGCCGGCCATTCGCCGATCTCGGCCTCGATCGCCCGCTTCATCGTGCGCAGAACGCAAGGTACCGCGCAGAATGCGGCCGAGCCTCCGCCGGGTCTCGCGCTCAACACCGCAAGGCTCACCCCACGCGAGATCGACATCCTCTGGGGCATCGCCAAAGGTTTCAGCTACGCCGAGATCGCGAGCCATCTCGGCCTCTCCAGGCAGACCGTGCCCGGCCACATCAAGAATATCTATCGCAAGCTCGAAGTGCATACCCGCAGCGAAGCGGTGTTCGAAGCGGTACAGCAGGGCCTGATCAAGCTGTGAGCGAGATCGCGGCGAAGGCACCGGTCAAACCCGCGCGGCGCCGGCTGCTGGTCTCGCGCCTCGTACCCTATCTGCTGCTGCAGGCGCTGATACTGGTCGCGACCATCCTCGGGCTGCGGCTGCTCCAGCCCAGCGACCCCGACGACTTTGCGCTGAGCGAATTCTCGCTGCGCGAGGACGGCGTGGCGCGTCCCGTGATGCTGCCCCATTTCACATCGTCACGCTACTCCCTGGCCGACCCGCCGCTCTACACCGGCGCCTTCACGTTCCGCCGCGGCGATGTGGCGTCGGGATGGTCGGTATTCCTGCCGCGCTTCAGCAACGCGGTGGAAGTCGCAATCAACGGCGTCGTCGTCCTGGATTCCCGACGCGATGCCAACGCCAATCGGCCCGACCGCAACACCCCGCAGATCGGGTCGATCCCGTCCTCGCTGCTGCGCGAGGGCGCGAATGAGATCACGGTGCGACTGTTGGTTTGGGGACCGCTCAAGGGCTTTCTCGACACCGTCTATATCGGGCCGGATGCCGCCTTGCGGCCCGCCTACGAGACACGCACGCTGATGTTCGTCACGTTGCCCGTGGTGTTCTCCGCCTGGCAGTCGATCCTCGCCGTCATCCTGGCGATCATGTGGCTGATGCGCCGCCGCGAGCCGGTTTACGGCGTGCTGGCCGTGGCGATGGTACTCGGCGTGGTGCAGGCCTTCGCGCCGCCACCGGTGCCGCCCGTCAACACGTCCCGGCTCGCCGCGGTGTTGCTCGCGTCTGCGCCAATCGAGAGTGCCCTGGTGGTCGTCTTCGGCGTGCTGTTCTTCGGCTGGCGCTGGCCGCGTTACGGCATGCTGCTGTTCGCGCCGGGGTTCGTCGTGTTCGGTGTCGGGCTGATCGCCGGCCCGCCGCTGCCGCGCATTCTGTTTCTCGTGCTTGGCATTCCCACCGTCGGGCTCTGCCTGATCCTGATGGCCTGTGTCACAGCTGCCGCGGTGGTGCGGCGGCAGGACGCGGCAAGCTTCACGCTCGGCTGCGCGGTGACTATCGTGCTGATCTGCTGGGTCCACGACATGCTATCGGTGTTCGAGATCGTAACCGACGAGCGCATCTTCCTCTCGCGCCTGTCCTATTCGGCGATGTTGGTCGCGATCGGCGCCGGCCTGACCTGGCGGTTCGCGCGCGCGCTGAACCAGGTCGACAGCTTTGCCGGCCAGCTCGTGACGCGCGTTCGCGAGGCCGAGGAGCGGCTGAAGGCGAGCTTTGCCCGCGAGGAGGAGCGTGCACGGGCCGCCGCGCTCGCCAATGAGCGCACGCGGCTGATGCGCGACCTGCATGACGGCCTCGGCGGCCAGCTCATCAGCATCGTGGCACTGTCCGAGCGTGGCCACGAGGGCGCGACGATCACCGACGCCGCCCGCGCCGCGCTGAAGGACCTCCGCCTCGTCATCGATTCCATGGACGACATCGGCGGCGACTTGATGCTCGCGCTCGGCTCCTGGCGCGAGCGCACGACCGCGCAATTGCGACCGCACGACATCGCGCTCGACTGGCACGTGGCGACGCCGCAGGGGCTGCCGCTGCATCCCGAGCTCAGGCCGTGGCATGTCATCCAGATCGTTCGCATCCTCGACGAGGCCGTGACCAATGCAGTCAAGCACGCAGACGCCCGCCGCATCGCGGTCACCATCGAGACGGTCGACGAAGGTCAGGGACCGTACGGTGTGATCAGGATCGCGGATGACGGCAAGGGCTTTGCGAACCGTTCTGTGCCGGTCGGCAGCGGCGGGGCCGCCGACGCGAGCCAGACCAGGCGGGGCCTTCGCAACATGGGGAGCCGTGCCGCGCGCTGCGGGGCGACGCTAGATCTGAGTTCAGATTCGTCAGGCACGCGTGTGCGGTTACAATTGCCGCAGATTTTCCCCGACAGCGATGCCGCCGTCGGCTGAAAAGCCCCCTCTCCGAACGTGTGGGGCGCGCGGAGAGAGGGACGGGCCGGATGATTTGCCTGCGGAGGACGGGGGGTTCGTCCGCAATGCTCCTTCGCCCGAACTCTTTCGTCTTTCTCAGCGCACGCCGACGCGATTGACCGGACCACCGCGATTCATCGGCGTGCCTGCGCGCACGCCGGCCCCGGGCGCACCGACCCCGGGAGTCGCAACCGCGACCGCGGCGGCCGGCGCAACCACCACTGCCGCTGTCGGCCGCACCACGCAGCCCTTGGGTATGCCGACTGTCTTGCAATAAACCACCGCCTGCGCCGGGCTCGTGCCCAGCGAAACTATCGCCGCACCTGCCAGCGCCAAAATCGTCAGCCCGGCGCTCAGCGCTCCCGCTCTTTTCGACATCTTGCTCTCCTGCTTCCCGTTCGGCGTCCCGATGCAATCACCGGGTCTCGCAGCCGACGTGCAGCCTGAATGACAAAAGACGGCGCGCTGATACATGCCATGAAAATGGGGGTACGGCGGCGGGGCGGACTGGCCGATGCCATGAACATGGCATGGACCTGCGCCCGGCCCTCGCGAGATGGTCCGGCCCGCTTGATCCCAGGCGGGACCAACGACATTCCCAAGGAGGTGCTTTATGAAGATTTCGGTTCTTGCCGTGCTGCTGCTCGCCGCTACCACCCAGACCGCCGCTGCACAATCCGGTCCGACGCCCCAGGAGCAGATGACCTGCCGAAGCGACGCGAGCAAATTCTGCGCCGAACACATCGGCAAGCCGCCGCAGATGAATGCCTGCCTGCGCGAGAACAAGTCGAAGCTTTCGGATGGCTGCCGCAAGGTCGTTGAGTCGCACGGCGGGTGAGTGGTCGCCGTTCGCGGCAAAATCTCGCCGGCGCCAATGCCGTCAGGCCTTAGACGTCGATGCACCGTTCGTAAGTCGTGCGCGATGGCGAGGATGGATGCTAATCGTCGTCGCCGAATAGCCTGATCTGCGGGAAGCCGCTGCGCGGCCGGCTGGCGACATCGCGCGCATCGGAATCCTCGCGGATGTTGCGCGCGACGTCGTCCCAATCGGTGCGGTCGCGCATCCCACGCGGCTCGCGGGAATCGTAATGGTGGCGCTCGGCCCAGCGCTCACGGCGCTCCGTCCGGCGCCGTTCAGACATGGCGCGTTTGACGTCAGAATCCCTGGCCTTGGCATAGGCGTTGTCGGGTGTGGATGATGGCTCTGTCGATGCTTGTCGCTCGGCAGGCTTTGCGACTTGCGGAGGCGATGCCGGTGCCGGTTTCGGCGGCTCCACCGCAGCCGCCTGCGAAGGCTGTTGCGCTGGCTGCTCAGCGTTGGCCTGAGTGGTCTGCGTGTCGGGCTTCACCGCTTCGGACTTTGCCTCAGGCTTGGACTCGGCCTTGGCTTCGGCCTGCGCTGGCGCGGCGACAATGGCCCCGAAGGCTTGCGAGCCGGTGAGATATTGCAGGCTCTCGGATGGCGCGTTCGTCGTAACGGGCTTGGCGTCGGCGCGCTGCGCGATCTTGCTGGTATCAGGCCCCTGCTTGGGCGAGACCGGATTCATGATATTGCCGGCGACAATGCCGCCGCCGAGACCAATGGCGATGGCTGCGACGATGGTTCCTGCACCGACGAAATAGGCTGTCGAGGCGCGCATAGGTCCACTCCCTCTTTGGAGCGGGCAACGCTTGTCGATTGCCGGATGTTCCCGATACGGGCGCAGTTCTGGAAGGAACTTGCGCGTCAAATCTGCTGTGCAACCTTCTCCAGCCCGATGATGCGGGCGAGCTTGCGCACTTCCTCTTTCTGGTCGTCACGCAGCTGGAACAGCAGCGGCATCGCGGCGGACTTCAGCTGCTGGACCTCGTCGCAATTGGGATCGATCGGCACGCCCTGCACGTTCGGATTGGACAGCTTGTTTGCCGAGATCTTGCGGACAACGTTGCGCAGCGCGGTCTCGACCGACGGCCAGTAATATTCCTGCGACGACGACAACTTCAGACGGTCCCTGATGCCCGCGATCTGCACGTCGGACAGCAGCGAATAGGATTTCTGCGGCTGCGGCTTGGCGACAACCTTCGGCTTGGCCGGGACTTCGACGGCAGGAATCTCTGCAGCGGCCGGAGCCTCGTTCACGCTCCCCTTGGGCATCGGGAAATCGGATGGCGTGGCGGCGGCAAACGCCTGGCGCAGCGGCTCGGTCAGCACGGGCATTTGCGAGAGCTTGTCGGCCGGAACCTGGACCGGGTCGAACGCGGCCGAGGCCAGCGCCAGCGTCGGAACCAGACGATCGGCCTTGGCGGCCCGATTGGTTGCAAGCGGCTTGGCTGCCGGCGCCTGCGTGATCATTTCGGCGCTGACGCTAGGCACGCTGTCGCGGCCGAGAATGGCGGTGGTGGCGGCGCCGAGGACGAGGAAGCAGGTCAACACGACGATGGTGATGGCTTTCGACAAACGTCTCTCCGCAACCGGCTTCAAGTCCACGTGATCACTGCCCGGAAACTGGGCGAAAATTAAGGCTTAACCGTGCCATCGCGGCGGCAATCGCGCGGACTACGGCGACATCGCCTAGAAAGTTCAACAAAATCAGGCAGCTAGCGCCAGATCGTAAGCGTCTTGGATGTCGGCCACGATCTCCGACGCCTCCCAGACTCCACGCGGCTCGACCGACTGCAGCGCCACTGTCCAATTGCCGCCCCGGCGGGTGCGGGGGACGCTGACGATGTCGAAGCGCACATTGCGGCACAGCGGATGGCGGGCCAGAGCGTGGGCTACGCGAATGCGAATTTCGTCCAGCGAAGCCGCCGTCTTGGCGTTGAGAAAGTCGAAGTCCATCGCCTGTCCCTCTCGGTCCTGATTGGCGCCGTGAGAGGGATTCTTGCCGGGCGTTGGTTAATCTGCCGTTAAGTGGGGGTTTCGGAGGAGCGCTCGATTAACTGGTGATGGGACGACGGGCCCTGTCGGCCTCCGCATTTTCACGGGGAGACGCGGCCACCCGCCCCTCGATACTCGGCGACGGTCCGTGCGACGAGATCGTCAATGGCGAGCACATCGGTCACCCCGGATGTCGAGTGCCCACCGCTCCAGATATCGCGCCAGCGCTTTGGCCGGTTCTCCCGTGCGGTAACGTCGATGTCCTTGGCGATGTCGATGGACCCGCGCGCCGGCAGGTCGTCGGGATCGAGCCCCGCGGCGACGATCGACGGCTTCAGCATGCTGGTTTGAAGTCCCGTGAACGCGGTGGTCAGCAGGATATCGTCCGCGCTGCCGTCGACCAGCATTCGCTTGTGACGCTCGTCCGCCATGCTCTCGTGGGTCGCGATGAACTTCGTGCCCATGTAGCCGAGATCGCAGCCGAGCACTTCGGCCGCGCGCAATGCGTGGCCGTCGCTGATGCCACCCGCGAGCACGATGATGCCATCGTAGAACGCGCGCACCGCTCGGACGAACGCGAACGGGTTGAGCCAGCCGGTCTGCCCGCCAGCGCCCGCAGTGAGCAGCACGAGTCCATCGGCACCTGCTTCCGCCGCGCGTTCGGCGTGGCGGATCGAGGCAACATCCGCAAACACCAATGCGCCGGCATCGTGCAGTGGCTTGAGCACCGGCGTGGGCGAGCCGACCGAAGTGATGACGATCTCCGGCCTGTGTTGCAGCAACACGGCGAGATCCTGCTCCAGCCGTGCATTGGAGCGGTGCACGATCAGGTTTGGACAAAGCGGCGCGGCCTTTCGGCCGGTTTGATCTTCATGCCGCCGCAGCCGCGCTTCGATGTCAGTGAGCCATTCATCGAGTTGTTCGGTGCTACGGCAATTCACGCTGGGGAAGCTGCCGATCACGCCGTTGCGGCAGGCCGCGACCATGAGCTCGACGCCCGATACCAGAAACATCGGCGCGGCAATCAGCGGCGGGGCGAGACGACCGTGGAAACGTTGCAGCCGATCTGACGTCACGCATGCCTCCCTCGCGCGGGCTTTGTCGTTCCATCCCGCATTCCCTGTGCTAGCGTCGCGGTAAACATTGGCACGCCAGAAGCCGATAACAAAGCAGCGAGGAAACATATGTCCGATCCGCTCCACGCATCGTCCCCGACTTGCGCGCAGGCGCTGCGGGCGCTGTCGCGCTATCCGGGCCGAACCGCGTTCGCGTGGCCCGGCGGATCGCTGAGCTATCAGGGCACCATCGACCTGATCGGGCGCATCCAAGGCGTGTTCATGCGGCTTGGATTGCAGCCCGGCGCGCGGGTCGCCTTCCTCACCGCGAACCGCGCCGACACCTGGTGCGCCGGCGTCGCCGCGCAATTGTCGCGGCTCTGCGTCACCTGGCTGCATCCTTTGGGGTCGCAGGGAGACCAATTGTTCCAGCTCGAGGATTCCGAGGCCGAGGTGCTGGTGGTCGATGCGGCCGCCTTCCGCGATCGCGGCGGCGAGCTCGCCGCGCAGGCGGGCTGGCTCAAGGCGGTCTTCACCGTGGGACCGGCCGACTATGGCGTCGATCTCTTGCAGGCGATCGAGATCGAAGGCCATGCCAGCGCGCAATGCCTCGCCGGCCCCGACGATCTCTCCACGCTGAATTACACCGGTGGCACGACCGGCAAATCCAAGGGCGCGTTGCGCTACCAGCGAAAATGCCGGGGCCGCGGCCGCGATCCTCGCCGATTTCGAGATCCCCGATGGCGCACGCTACCTCGCGGTGGCACCGATCAGCCATGTCGCCGGCACCAAGGTTCTGCCGATCTTGATGCGGGGCGGCACCGTGCACATGCTGAAGGGTTTCGATCCCGAGGCGGTATTGGCGACGATCGCGCGCGAGCGCATCAACTTCACTCTGTTCGTGCCGACCATGATCTATGTGCTGCTCGAACATCCCGCATTCAGCAGGACCGACCTCTCCTCGCTCGAGCTGGTGCTCTACGGCGCCTCCGCGATGTCGCCGAGCCGGCTGATCGAGGGCATCGAACGAATCGGGCCGGTGTTCTCACAGCTTTACGGCCAGACCGAATGCTATCCAATCTCGGTGCTGCGCAAGGCGGATCACGATCCCAAGGCGCCCGAACTGTTCCTGTCCTGCGGCTTCCCGATCGCGGCCTGCGAGGTCCGGATCCTCGACGACAACGATCAGGAGGTAAAGACGGGCGAAGCCGGCGAGATCTGCGTGCGCGCCCCGCATGCGATGGCGGACTACTGGAAGCGGCCCGACACCACCGCCGAGACGCTCAAGAACGGATGGGTTCATACCGGCGACATCGCGCGCAAGGACGAACGCGGTTACATGTTCATCCTTGACCGCAAGAAGGACATGATCGTCTCCGGCGGCTTCAACATCTTTCCGCGGGAAATCGAGGACGTGCTGTCACAGCACGCCGATGTGGCCATGGTTGCGGTCGTCGGCATCCCCGACGAGAAATGGGGTGAGGCCGTTACGGCCGTCGTCGTGCCGCGTGAGGGCGCTACGCCCGATGCCGATGAGCTGATCAGCATGGTGAGGACGCGAAAGGGCTCGGCTCACGCGCCCAAGCAGATCAAGTTCGTCAGGCACTTGCCGATGACCGGCGTCGGCAAGGTCGACAAGAAAGTGCTGCGCGGGGAATTCTGGAGCGGGCGGGACCGGATGGTGGGATAGCTCCTGCCCGGGACGCCACGCAGTCTCAGGCCGCCCCTCACCGCTTCTCGATCACCAGGCTCTGCACCGCGCGGCCAAAATACCCCGTCCGGTCCGCCAGCCGTGACATCGCAAGCCCGACACCATCGGGGCCGATCCAGGAATCACCGTCGAGCAGGATCCATTCGCCGACCGGCTGGCGCGCAAAGCTCACGGTGAGGTCGGCGTTGATGTAGGTCCAGGCGCGGAAATCGAGCGTCGAGGCGGTGCCGTTGGAAAAATCGGCCGCGACCACGGCGCGCATCGCCTGCGAGAGCGTTTCGCCTGCGATCAGGGGATGGTCGACGCGAAACCAGATCGCGCCGGCGCCGGCTTGGCCGAAGCGGCCGCGCGCGGCGCGCATCGAGACGGAGCGCACGAACGGGCTGGTGGCGGCATGACCGTCCTCGAGCAGCGAGTCCTCCGGTGACGGCAGCGTAACCGGCAGCGCCTTGACATCCTCGGGCAGCGTCAGCGCCTGGCGCTTGATCTTGAGCACGGTGGCGCCGACCACCTGTACGCCATCGGCGAGCAGCTTGACCCCGCAGAGCTGGATCTTGCGGCCCTCGCGCAAGATTTCGGTCGCGATCGTGAGCGGCGCCACCGGCACCGGGCGCATCAGGTCGATGGTGACGCGCGCGATGTCCATCGTGACAGGCGTCGGAATGCGCTCAGCCGCCCACGTCACCAGCGAGGCCGGCGCCGAACCGTGCTGCATACGCCGGTCCCACGGGCCCGCAGCATCCGGGCTGGTGACGACGCTGTCGCCGTCGACGCGGTAGATGGGGGTCATCGTTTCTCCGTGATGCACATCCGGCGCTCAGCAAGAGTTGTCGTCCCGGCCCCCCGTGCGCAATTGCGCACTAGGCC
>NZ_JBVVPR010000030.1:0-4540 GCF_055811835.1 Bradyrhizobium sp. WSM4874 | reverse complement strand
GTTCAAGTCGTAGAGCCACACAATAGCTGTCGTCCCCGCGGGGGCCGGGGCCCCTACGCCGTGCGAGCAGTTCTACGAAGACTCGGAGTTTGCGGCGCGCGCGACGACTTTTCCCAGTGGCTATGGGCCCCCGCCCCCCGGGGCCAATTTCCCCACTGGGCGGGCACGACTACGTTCACAACGGCGGATCGATCGCCTCGTCGTATTCCTTCTTGAAGCGCGCGATCATTTCGGCGGCGGGCACGATGCCGTCGATGCTGCCGACGCCTTGGCCCGAACCCCAGATCTCCTTCCAGGCTTTTGGCTTGGCGCGCTCGCCGGAGGCGTCGGTGCCGAAGTTCATCTTGGAGGGATCGGAGGTCGGCAGGTTCTCCGGATCCATACCGGCGGCGAGGATCGACGGCTTCAGATAGTTGCCGTGCACGCCGGTGAAGAGGTTGGAATAGACGATGTCGTCGGCCGTCGCGCCCGCGATCATCTCCTTGTATTTCTCAACCGCATTAGCTTCCTTGGTGGCGATGAAGGCCGAGCCGATATAGGCAAAGTCGGCGCCGAGAATGCGCGCGGCGCGGATCGCCTTGCCGTTGCCGATCGCGCCCGACAGCGCGATCGGGCCGTCGAACCATTTTCGTGTCTCGGCGACGAACGCCAAGGGCGAGATCGTGCCGGCATGGCCGCCGGCGCCCGCCGCGACCAGGATCAGGCCGTCGGCGCCCTTCTCGATCGCCTTGTGCGCAAACTTCTGGTTGATCACATCGTGGAAGACGATGCCGCCCCAGCCGTGCACCGCCTGATTGAGCTCCTCGCGCGCGCCGAGCGACGAGATGATCATCGGCACCTTGTACTTGGCGCAGAGCTGCATGTCGTGGTCGAGCCGGTTGTTCGACTTGTGCACGATCTGGTTGACCGCAAACGGTGCCGACGGCTTGTCGGGATGCGCGCGGTCATAGGCCGCGAGCTCTTCGGTGATGCGCGCCAGCCACTCGTCAAGCAGCTCCGGCGGCCGCGCGTTCAGCGAGGGGAACGAGCCGACCACGCCAGCCTTGCACTGCGCGATCACGAGATCGGGCACCGAGATGATGAAGAGCGGCGAACCGATCACGGGGATCGACAGGCGTCCCTTGAACAAGGCAGGCATGGACATTGCGAGACGATCCTCTTTTGGCGGTCACATCGAAATTGGGGGCCATACCAACAAGGCAATCTTTCCACTGTCAAGTATTGCGTTTTGGCGCCGTGGAGGGACGCCGTTACCGCAATTCCAACGCGCGGAATTCAGCGCGGGACGACGCCATCACGCAATCAAATCCGGATTGATCAGCCGCTCGAACGAGAACATCTCGTCCCATTTCTCTTGAGTCAGCAGCTTGCGCTCGACCACGACGATCTGGTGCAGCGACTTGCCGCTCTTGTAGCCCTCGCGCGCGATCTCGGCGCATTGCTTGTAGCCGAGCAGCGGCTTCAGCACCGTAACGATACCCAACGAGTTCAGCACCATGTTGCGGGTATGCTCAGCATTGGCAGTGATGCCGATGACACAGTTCTCGCGCAGGCTGTTGACCGCGCGCTCCATGGTGCGGATCGAGAAGAACAGCGCGAACGAGATCACCGGCTCCATCACGTTGAGCTGGAGCTGACCCGCGGATGCCGCGAGCGTCACGGTGGTGTCGAGCCCGATCACGAGGAAGCTGGTCTGGTTGACGACCTCGGGGATCACAGGATTGACCTTGCCGGGCATGATCGAGGAGCCCGGCTGAAGCTGCGGCAGGTTGATCTCGTTGAATCCGGCACGCGGGCCCGAGGCGAGCAGGCGGATGTCGTTGCAGATCTTCGTCAGCTTGCTCGCGGTGCGCTTGAGGACGCCGGAGAGCTGTACATAGGCGCCGGTATCCGACGTCGCCTCGACGAGGTCGCCTGCAAGGATGAAGTCGACGCCGGTAAGCGCGCTCAGATGCCGGACCGCGAGCTTGGGATAGCCGTGCGCCGCGGTGACAGAGGTGCCGATCGCGGTAGCGCCGAGATTGATCTCGCGCAGCAGCGCGCGGGCCTCGGAGATTCGATCGACCTCCTCGCCCATGGTGGTGCCCCAACCGCGGAATTCGGCGCCGAGTGACATCGGCACCGCGTCCTGCAAATGGGTGCGCCCCATCTTCAGCACGCGATCGAACTCCCTGCCCTTGGCGAAGAACGCCTCCTGGAGCTGACGCAGCGCCGTCATGTAGCTCTCGAGCCGCAGGATCAGCGCCAGCCGAAAGGCGGTCGGATAGGTGTCGTTGGTCGACTGGCCGTAATTGACGTGATCGTTGGGGCTGACGTGCTGGTAGTCGCCCTTCCCGAAGCCGAGCGATTCCAGCGCGAGATTGGCGATCACCTCGTTGGCGTTCATGTTGGTGGAGGTGCCGGCCCCGCCCTGGATGAAGTCGGTGACGAACTGGTCCATCATATCGCCGGCGATGACGCGATCGCAGCCCACGATGATGGCTTCCGCGACTTTGGCGTCCACCGCGCCGAGATCGCGGTTGGCCATCGCCGCGGCCTTCTTCACGTAACCAAGCGCCTTCACGAAGTAAGGCTCCTGGTTCATCGGAATGCCGGTGATATGGAAGTTCTCCTTCCCGCGGATGGTCTGGACGCCGTAATAGATGTCGTCGGCGATCTCACGCTGTCCGAGGAAGTCCTGCTCCGTGCGGCTCATGGGCGCTCCTTGCTTGCTCGCGCGACGTCCTCAGTTCTGACACAGCGCGCTGGTGACGAAGGTATCGGTGCGGCAGTCATCCGGTTTGCGTTGCCTGCCCGGGATCAGAACCTTGGCCGAGCACTTTTCCGCGGAATCGGCATTCAGGCTCTTGCCTTCCGTGTAGCCCTTGCTCTGGCAGAGTTTATCGGCGGCGAGCTTGCAGTCGGGCGCGCCGTTCGACGAGGCCGGACAGGCCACGCGCCCCGACACCATGGTCGACGGCTTCGCCAGGCGCGACAAATCGTTCATGGTCTCGCTCGGGCTTTTGATCGGCGGCAGGATCGAGGGCAGCTTCTCGAACAGCTTGCCCATTTCGTTGATCAGCCCGGGATTTTCCTCATGCGCCGGCGGCGACGAAGGAGCTGTCGAGGGCGCCGGTGCGGCCTGGGGTCCTTGCTCCTGCAAGCCGAGCGCCGGCGGCGCGGATTGCGGCCATCCGGTACCACCGGTACCCAGCAGGAGCGAAAGCACCGCAAATGTCAGCGTCCCCAGTCGCAGGACCGGAATGCCGGATGAAAGCATCATGACGCCAACCGTAGCCGAACCTGGCGCGGTGGCAAAGCGCCTTGGGGTTAGATCAATTTGACGGCGACGACAAAGCCGAGCACGAGCACCGCCGCGCCGATTGCCACCACCAATCCGAGATGCTTCTCGATCCTGACCCGGATCCAGTCGCCGTAGCGGTTGAGCAGGATCGCCACGATAAAGAAACGCCCGCCACGCGCCACGATCGAGCACAGGATGAAGAGCCCGATATTGTAGCCGGCAAAGCCGGACGTGATGGTCACGAGCTTGTAGGGGATCGGTGTCAGGCCCTTGAGCAGGATGATCACGGCGCCCCATTCGGCATAGGAGGCGCGGAAGGCGTCGACCTTGCCGCCGAGGCCATAGACCTCGATCAGCCAATGGCCGACCGAGTCGAAGAGCAGCGCACCGATGGCGTAGCCCAACAGGCCCCCCAGCACCGACGTGGCAGTGCAGATCGCCGCATAGACCCAGGCGCGCTGCGGGCGCGCCAGTGACATCGGGATCAGCATCACGTCCGGGGGGACGGGAAAGAAGGAGCTTTCAGCGAAAGCCACGGCGCCCATGATCCAGAGCGCGTAAGGCTTGTGAGCGGCGTCGATGCACCAGTCGTAGATACGTTTCAGCATGGCGCCGCGATGAAGCACCATGGGACGGATTTGTCCATGCCGAGATGGGACCGATTTGTGCCAATACTAGTGGCGCTTGCGGGCGGTGCGGCCTTCGAGCGCGACGATAGGCCGCCTGGCGGCGACGCGCGGTGACGCAACTTTGGGCAGCTTCATCGCCGATTTCGGCAGTTTCTCCGCGATGCCGAGCATGTCTTCACGCCGCGTCATCTCGCGCCAGACGTCCTCGGGGCGCACGCCGGCCGAGGCCCACAGCACGGTGAGATTGTAGAGCAGATCGGCGCTTTCCCGGACCACGGCCTCGGTGTCGCCATTGACCGCATCGATGACGACCTCGATGGCCTCTTCGGCCAGTTTTTTCGCCATTTTGGACGGCCCACGCTGAAACAGCCGGGCCGTACGCGATGTTGCCGGATCGAGATCTTTGGCCGCGAGCACAGCCAGATATAGCCGCTCAAGCGAATCACTCATATACGCAAAGCTACTCTAAACCCATAGCGGGGACGTTAACGCACGACAACAAAAGCAAAAAGCCGGGGGGGGGGGGGGGGGCCCCCCCCCGCGGGGGGAAAAAAAGGAAAACAAAAAAAAAATAAAAAGTAAATTTTAAAATTGGGACCCCCGCCGCCGGGGTTTTGGGGGGGCCCCC
>NZ_JBVVPR010000029.1:0-97789 GCF_055811835.1 Bradyrhizobium sp. WSM4874 | reverse complement strand
GGGGGCTTTTTTTTTAATAAACCCCCCCCCTCTGGGGGCCCCCCCCCCCCCCCCCCCCCCCCGACCCAGTATTCCAGAGACGCCGGTTGGATACGGAGAAGCTGCGGCGTACTGAACCGCTCAGCGCACCGCCGACGCCGCGCGCTTGGCGGCAACCGGCTTCGGCGCGGGCTTCGCGTTGGCCTGCGGCGCGCTGTCCCAGCCGCCGTTCGGGGCCGCAACATTGACGGCGTCGTCGGGCTGCGGCTCGGCGCTGAAGGTCTGAATCGCGAGCTTGGCGGCCGCGAGCGATTGCGGGTCGAGCCGCTTGGCGACGTCGTCGCGCTTGGTTGCAGCGTCCGCATCGCCCTGGGCGGCTGCGAGAGTGAACCATTTGTAGGACTCGGCGAGGTTCTGCTCCACGCCGATGCCGCGGGCATAGAGGATTCCGAGGTTGAACTGGCTGTCGGCGACGCCGCGATCGGCGGCCTTCCGGAACCACAGTGCCGCGCTCTTGTAGTTGGCGCCGCGTCCGCCGCCGTCGGCGTCGAGCACCGCGAGATTGTGCATCGCCTTGGCGTTGCCGCGCTCGGCTGCTTGCGTGTAGTAGCGGCGGGCGATATCGGCGTCCTTCTTCACGCCGAGACCCTTCTCGTAGAGTGTCCCGAGGCGGAAGGTCGCGGGCACCACACCGGCCTGCGCCGCGCGGTCGTACCATTTGGCGGCTTCGTCGTAATTCGCGGCCACGCCCTTGCCCTCGGCAAAGCGCACACCGATCTCGTAGGCCGCGGTCGCATCGCCCTTCATCGCGGCGGAGCGCAAGCCGGGGCCACCGATGCCGTCAGGCAGCTTTTCGCTCGGCGGCACCTGGATCGTCGCGAGTTTCGCGCGGCTAGTGCCCGACAGCGCGCCGGTGACGTCGCTGGAGGCCGCAGGCGGGGTTGGCGCCGCGGTTTGCGGGATTTCGACCGAAGCGGTGCCGCTCGGGCTTGTCACGGACCCCGGCGCGGCATTGTTCTGCGACTGCTTTCCGATCGGCGTCGGCGAGGTCATCGAGGGCGTGACCTGCTCTGGCGCGGCGGGCTTGTTCTCAACCGGCGGCGGGGCTCGCGGCGCGGGCTCGCTCGACGTATTCTCCATCGCCTGCGGCGCCGGCGGCGCACTGCCGCCATCAAGCAGGTTCATCGCCATCTTGAAGGTGCCGAGCACGATCACGACCACGCTCGCGCCAACCAGCAGCGAGCGGATCTTCGAGGTGATGGTCGAGCCACCTTCCTGGCCCTTGTCCTTGGCGCGAGCGATTGCAGCCTTGGCACCACGGGCCGGCTTCTCGGGCGGCTGCGCGGCGGCGGCCTGGGCGGCGCGGCGCGCGGCAGCGATGAAGCTCGACGACGACACCGGCTCCTTGGGCGCGGCCGGGATTTCGCTGATTGCACTTTCGGACGCAGCAATGCGCTCGGACGGCGTGGCGATGCGTGCACCCGGCCTTGTGCCCGGCTCGAGCGGATGATCCGGCGGCAGTTCGGGCGCAAGCGCGGCGCGCGTGGGGGCCGTATGCGGCTCCAGGATTTCGCTGATCGCGCGTGGCGGAACCGGCGGTGCCATCGGCATCGGCATCGGCATCGGCGGCGGCGCTGCTGGCGCGGCGGCATGGAATTCGCGCGGCGCGGCGGCGAAGGCGGCTTGCGCCGCCTGCGCGGCGGCCGGATTGGGCAGCTCGGGCTTCGGATCGTATGTCGGATGCTGCTGTTGCTGTGGCCGCGGCTCGCGCGCCATCGGCGCGGGCGCCATGGGAGCGGCCATCGGCATCGGCATCGGCTGCGGCGCGGGGGCGGGCGGCGCGGTGCGCACATTGCGAAGATCGCCCTCGATCATCGAGAGACGATCGACGACGTGGCCAAGTGCGTTGTGGACGGCCTCCAGCGAATCCTGGGTGGTCCGGTTGGTCTCGGCCTGGCTGAAGCGGATGTCGGAGAGCTCGCGCTTGACGAGATCGACCATGCCGGAATCGGCGGGCGGCGTGGAGTTGCGGCTCTCGGCCAGCGCGGAATAGGTCGCCTGCTGCCGCTCCAGGTGCCGCAGAATGTCGTGCAACCCGTCCTCGACGCGGCTGAAATTGCCGTTGCGCGGATCGGAGGCGGCCTCGAGCCGCTCCAGCAGATACGAGACGCGCTGTTCAAGATGAGCAAAGGTCGACGCCGAATCGTTGCCGACCTGCATGCGATCGAAACGGTCGGACAGGGCGCGGATCGCGCTTTCGAGTTGCTCGCTGCTCTCGGATGGCTGAGGGCGCTCGCGCGTTTCCAGAGCGGCGGTGAGCGCCGCGATGCGCTGCTCCAGCACCGCAAAACTGTCGCCTTGGCCGGACGAACGGGTGACCTGGTCGACCTTGGACGACAGCAGCTGCACGTCGTCGGAGAGCCGTGCCAGCGCTTCGTTGGAGGCGACGTTGGAGACGATGCCGCGCAGCGCCGAGATCGCGCCTTCGAGCTGGCGGACCGTCGAGGGATCGTCATTGGCGCGCAGGATCAGATCGAGCTTGGCGCCGAGATTGCGGATCGCCTCGTCATAGCCGGTGAGCTGCTCGGCCGGCGTCAGCGTGCGGAGCACCTGCTTGATCTCGGACAGCGCGTGCTCGATGCCGGACAGGACCTGACCGTCGGTGCCGTTGGAGCGGGTCTCGTCGATGCGCCGATGCAGCGAGCGGATCTCGTTCTCGATCGATTCGATCGCGCGGCGCGGCATCGCCTCGGTGATGGCGTTGCGGATCTCCGCAAGCTCGCTGCGGAAACTGTTGATCGCCTGCTCGGTATTGTCGGGGCGCTGGAGCGATTCAATCTGACTCGTGATCTTGAGCAGATGGCGCTCGAGCGCAGAGAAATCCGGCCCCGGCTGCGGTGGCGGCGGAGCGTAGGCAGGCGCGGGCGGCGCCATCGGGGGCGCGTAAGGAGCTGCGGCAGGCGCGATCGGCGGCGCGGCGCGCGGCGGCATCTGCCTGGGCGTAAAGCCGTCGAGCTCGCTCTGCCGTGCCGTGATCTCGGCGACCGCGACGTCGAACGAAGCCGGGCTCAGGGGTGGTGAGCTGCGATAGACCTGTGCTGCCGCGCGCTCGACCGCATCGGCCTGGCGCTGGCGCGTTTCAACGGGTGCCTGTCGCGGTGCCGGAGCCTGCTGCGGCTTTGAGATTTGCGACAGCCTTGCATCGAGCCGCGAGATCGCGTCGTTGAGCTGGCGCGCAACGCCCTGCTCGCGCGAGACGTCTTGCCGCGGAGCATCTTGCCGCGAAGAATCTTGCCGTGGCGCGGGCTTTGAAATTCGTTCGATCTGCTGGGTGATGGCGTCGAGCCGCTGGTGGATGTCGGCGACTTCGCGGCTTTCCTGGCTCGGCAAGTGACTCGGGATTTGGTTCGGAACGTGCTGGGGTTGCGGACGCTGGTCGTAAAGTCCGCGAAAGTTTGGCGGGGCGGTCTCGCCGAGCGTGGAGTTGAGCCAATCGTTGAGTGACATGCCGGCGCGACGCGCAGCAGCTTCGGCCCGCTCCCGGACGGATGGATCGATGCCGTCAACACTCCACGATACGCGCGAATTCATGACTCTGTCCGGTTCCGACTCCGGCGCCCCACCCGGCGCCTCCAGTCTTCCCTCGCGTGCCGGTTGCAAAGACAATCGGATTTGGCGCGGGTCGTCTGCCTCGAAAACCGACTTTTGTCTGTTACGGTAAATAACGGGTTAAGGAACCCATTGAGGGTGTCTTAAAGTTGGGCGGCCTTCCAGGACGAGAGCAGGTGCGCTCCCTCCCCCGCTTGCGGGGGAGGGTTGGGGAGAGGGTGCTTCCACAATCGAGAACCCCCGAGATGAGAGAGCCCTCACCCGCGCCTTCGGCGCGACCTCTCCCGCAAGCGGGAGAGGCGACGAGCACCGCCGAAGCCGGTCTAGCCCTTGCCCTCGCGCTTGCCTTCCTCCAGCGGCACCACGGTGCCGCTTGCGCTCATCGCCGACAGGGCCTCGAGCGCCTCTTCGCAGAAATCGGCCACCATCTGCTCGTGCCGAGCGCCGAGCTGAAGCAGCAGGAGGTTACCGAGGTCGAGCACGCCGGACGCCGCCCCTTCCGGGAAGCGCTTCTTCAGGATGCGCTCGTAGTTCTCGTGCCGATCGCGGTGGTGCTCGAGCCGGGCCATCAGGTCGGTGCGCATCGGCTCGAGGCCGATGCTGTCGAGCGCATGCAGCCGCACCAAAAGGTCGTCCTTGATGGAGGGGGGCGTGCTTGGCCGCGCGGCCCAGTGCCGCAGCGCTGTTCGGCCCTCCGGAGTGAGCGTATAGATCAGCTTATTGGGTTTGCCTGACTGCACGACCTCGCGGCCCTGGATGTAGCCGCGGTCGCGCAGCTTGGATAGCTCCCGGTAGATCTGCTGGTGGTCGGCCTTCCAAAAGAAGCCGATCGAGGAATCGAATGTCTTGGCGAGCTCGTAGCCCGTCATCGGACGTTCCGTCAGGCATGCGAGGATTGCGTCGCCCAAGGCCATGACCGGTCCTCCTGTTCTCGACCTTAACCAATTGGCTTGACTTTATGCGCATCGGCGCATATGCGTCAATGTGCATATGAGGTGACCCAAGAACGAGGGCAAACACCGCCCCAAAAACACCAGTAGAATCAACCTTATCGCTACTGTGCATGGGGTTGTTTTCGCGCTTTTTGTAGAAGCCTTTAGTTGCCCTGGCCTTTAGGGAGGCACCCGAGAATGACCGGCCTCGATTCCTGGTACGGCTACATGAAGTCGCATGACCGGGCAGCGCTCTGGGACCTGCTCCATCCCGACGCCATCTTCGAAAGCCCCGTCGTGCACTCGCCGCAGCGTGGACGCGACATCACCTTCAAATATCTGGCCAGCGCCGAGAAGGTGCTCGGCGGTCCCGGCTTCACCTACGTAGGCGAATGGAAGAGTGAGAGCGGCGCCGTGCTCGAATTCAAGACCATCATCGACGGCATCGAGATCAACGGCGTCGACATCATCAGTTTCGACGGCGACGGACGCATCACGCATTTCAAGGTGATGGTGCGGCCGCTCAAGGCCGTCAACATGCTGCATCGCCTGATGGCGGAGCAGCTCGCCGCCGCTCAATCCTAAGCCAGCATCATCACTTCAAGGCCTGCCGGGAGACCACCATGCCGATCTACAAAGCCCCCGTCGAAGACGTGAACTTCCTGCTCAACGACGTCTTCCAGATCGATCGCTATGACAATCTGGCCGGCTTCTCCGATGCGTCGAGCGACGTGCGCGAAGCCATTCTCGGCGAAGCTGCCAAGCTTGCCGAAGAAGTGCTCCAGCCGCTCAATCGCGTGGGCGATCTCGAAGGTTGCAAGCGCGCCGATGACGGCAGCGTCACCACGCCGAAGGGCTTCAAGGACGCGTTCAAGCAGGTCGCCGAAGGCGGCTGGCTCGGCCTGTCCGCACCGACCGAGTATGGCGGCCAAGGCCTACCGGTGACGCTCTCGCAGGCCGTCAACGAATTCCAGATCTCCGCCAACATGGCGTTCTCGATGTATGGCGGCCTCACCATGGGCGCGACCGCGGCGCTGATCGTCCACGGCACTCCCGAGCAGAAGCAGACCTATGTGCCGAAGATGGTGGCGGGCGAGTGGACCGGCACCATGAACCTGACCGAGCCGCATTGCGGCACCGACCTCGGCATGCTCCGCACCAAGGCGGTGCGGCAAGCCGACGGCAGCTTCAAGATCACGGGCACCAAGATCTTCATCTCGGCCGGCGAGCATGACCTCGCGCCCAACATCATCCACCTCGTGCTTGCCCGCATCGAGGGCGCGCCCGCCGGCATCAAGGGCGTGTCGCTGTTCGTGGTGCCGAAATTCCTCGTCAACGCCGATGGTTCGGTGGGGCAGCGCAACGGCGTGGTCTGCGGCTCGATCGAGCACAAGATGGGCATCCACGGCAATTCCACCTGCGTGATGAACTACGACAACGCCGTGGGCTGGCTGATCGGCGAAGAGAACAAGGGCATGCAGGGCATGTTCGTGATGATGAACGAGGCCCGCCTCGGCGTCGCCGTGCAGGGTCTCGCGCAGTCGGAAGTGGCGTATCAGAACGCGGTCGCCTATGCCCGGGATCGCATCCAGGGCCGCTCGCTCACCGGTGCCAAGGCACCCGACAAGCCGGCCGATCCGATCATCGTCCATCCCGACGTGCGCCGCACGCTGCTGTCGATCCGCGCCTTCAACGAGGCCGCGCGCGCCTTCGTGATGTGGACCGCGCTGAAGAGCGATGTCGCCCATCGCTCCGAGGATCCCAAGGACCGCCAGGCCGCCGATGATCACATGGGCCTGATGACGCCCGTGCTGAAAGGCTTTCTCACCGATTACGGCTTCGCCAACGCGGTGCAGGCGCAGCAGATGTATGGCGGCCACGGCTACATCGCCGAGCAGGGCATGGAGCAGTTCGTGCGCGATGCCCGCATCGCCATGATCTACGAAGGCGCCAACGGCATCCAGGCGCTCGACCTCGTCGGCCGCAAGCTGCCGCGCGACGGCGGACGTGCCATCATGGCATTCTTCGGCGAGGTCATGGCCTTCGCCAAGGACAACGGCGGCGACGAGGCGATGAAGCCCTACATTACCCCGCTCTCGGCTTCGCTCGGCCATCTCCAGCAGGCCACGACGTGGCTGATGCAGAACGCGATGGCGAAGCCCGACAATGCCGGTGCCGCCGCGACCGATTACCTGAATCTGTTCGGTTTCGTCGCGCTCGGCTACATGTGGGCGAAGATGGCGAAAGTGACGCAGGTGAAGATTGCCGAGAGCGGGGCAACCCCCTATCTCTCGACCAAGCTCGTCACCGGCCGCTTCTTCATGGAGCGGATGCTGCCGGAGACCGCCGCCAATCTTGCGCGCATCCAGGCCGGCTGCGCCACCATCATGGAACTGCCGGCGGAAGCGTTCTGAGGATTCCGCCCCACCAATAATAGCGACCGCGCGGCGGTCGCGACCAATAACCGCAATCAGGAGGCTCCCATGGCAGATGCCTATATTTACGACCACGTCCGCACCCCGCGCGGCCGCGGCAAGGCGGACGGCGCGCTGCATGAAGTCACCGCGCTCGCGCTTGCGACCGTGCCGCTCAAGGCGCTCAAGGACCGCAATAACCTGCCGGAAGATTCCGTCGATGACGTCATTCTCGGCGTGGTCGATCCCGTCGGCGAAGCCGGCTCCGACATCGCGCGCTTTGCCGCGCTGAAGGCGGGCCTCGGCGAAGCGGTTCCGGGCGTGCAGATCAGCCGCTTCTGCGCCTCCGGCCTCGATGCCGTGAATTTTGCCGCAGCCCAGGTGATGAGCGGCCAGCACGAGCTCGTGATCGGCGGCGGTGCCGAATCGATGAGCCGCGTCGGCATCGGTGCCTCCGGCGGCGCCTGGCCGATGGACCCGTCGATGGCAGTGCCGGCCTATTTCATGCCGCAGGGTATTTCGGCCGATCTGATCGCGACCAAATACGGCTTCTCGCGCGACGACGTCGACGCCTATGCGGTGCAGAGCCAGCAGCGAGCGGCGAAGTCCTGGGAAGAAGGCCGCTTTGACAAGTCGGTCGTCCCGGTGAAGGACATCAACGGCCTCACCATCCTCGCCAAGGACGAGCATATGCGTCCGTCGACGACGATGCAGTCGCTGGCGCAGCTGCAGCCGGCGTTCACGATGATGGCGCAGATGGGCGGCTTCGACGGCGTCGCGGTGCAGTCGCATCCGGAAATCGAGCGCGTCAATCACGTGCACCACGCCGGCAATTCGTCGGGCATCGTCGATGGTGCCGGCGCCGTCCTGCTCGGCAGCAAGGAAGCCGGCGGCAAGTACGGGCTGAAGCCGCGCGCAAAGATCCGCGCCTTCGCCAATGTCGGCTCCGAGCCCGCGATGATGCTGACCGGCCCGGTCGACGTCACCGAAAAGCTGTTTGCGCGCTCAGGCATGAAGAAGTCGGACATCGACCTGTTCGAGCTCAACGAGGCCTTCGCCTCCGTCGTGCTGCGCTACATCCAGGCCTTCGACATCGACAATGCCAAGATCAACGTCAATGGCGGTGCGATCGCGCTCGGCCATCCGCTTGGCGCGACCGGTGCGATGATCCTCGGGACCGTGCTCGACGAGCTCGAGCGCACCAACAAGGCGACCGCACTGGTGACGCTGTGCATCGGCGGCGGCATGGGCACCGCGACCATTATCGAACGCGTCTAAGGGTAGGGAGCAACCAGCATGGCTTACAAGAACTTCAAGGTTGAGACCGATTCCGACGGCATCGCGCTCGTGACCTGGGACATTCCGGGCCGTTCGATGAACGTGCTCGACGAGACCTCGACCAGCGAGCTCGATGCGATCGTCAAGGCGACCACGGCCGACGCTGCGGTGAAGGGTGTCGTTATCACCTCTGCCAAGGAGGCGTTCTGCGCCGGCGCGGACCTGTCCATGCTCGAGGGCATGAACCAGGCCTACGCAAAAGTGTTCAAGGAACAGGGCGAGACCGCGGCGAACCAGATGCTGTTCGAGCAGAGCCGGCGCTTCTCGCAGGTGCTGCGCTCAATCGAGACCTCCGGCAAGCCGTGGGCGGCGGCGATCAACGGCCTCGCGCTCGGCGGCGGTTTCGAGATCACGCTGTGCTGCCACTATCGCGTGGCGGCGGAGAATCCCAAGACCCGCCTCGGCCTGCCCGAGGTCAAGGTCGGCTTGTTCCCCGGCGCCGGCGGCACGCAGCGTGTGCCGCGCCTGGTGCCGCCGCAGGACGCGATGACGATTCTGCTCAAGGGCGATCCGGTCACGGTCGAGAAAGCCAAGGCGCTGAATCTGATCCACGCCATCGTTCCCGCCGCCGATCTCATCAAGGCGGCAAAGGACTGGATCAAGGGCGGCGGCAAGGCTGTCGCGCCCTGGGACGAGAAGGGCTTCAAGCTGCCGGGCGGCCCGGTGTTCTCCAAGGCCGGCATGATGATGTTCCCGGCCGGCAACGCGATCTATCGCCGCGAGACCTACGACAATTATCCGGCCGCACGCGCGATCATGAGCTGTGTCTATGAGGGCCTGCAGCTGCCGATCGACGCCGCGCTGCGCGTCGAGTCGCGCTACTTCACCTCGGTACTGCGCTCGAAGGAAGCGGCCGCGATGATCCGCAGCCTGTTCCTGTCGATGCAGGAGCTCAACAAGGGCGCGCGCCGTCCAAAGGATGTGCCGCCGACCAAGGTCAAGAAGATCGCCGTAATCGGCGCCGGCTTCATGGGCGCGAGCGTCGGCTATGTCTCGGCCCGTGCCGGCCTCGACGTCGTCCTGATCGATCGCGACCAGGAGAGCGCCGACAAGGGCAAGGCGCATGCGCAAAAGGTGATCGAGGAGCAGATCAAGAAGGGCCGCGCCAAGCCCGGCGACGCAGAAGCCCTGCTCGCGCGCATCACGCCGACCGCGGACTATTCCGCGCTGAAGGACGTCGATCTCGTCATCGAGGCCGTGTTCGAGGACCGCAAGGTCAAGGCTGATACCTTTGCCAAGGCGCAGGAGCATATGAAGCCGGACGTGATCTTCGCGTCCAACACCTCGACGCTTCCGATCACCTCGCTGGCGGAATCCTTCAAGGACCAGGGCAGGTTCGTCGGCATCCACTTCTTCTCGCCGGTCGAGAAGATGATGCTGGTCGAGATCATCCAGGGCAAGAACACCGGCGATCTCGCGATCGCGACCGCCCTCGACTACGTCAGGCAGATCGGCAAGACGCCGATCGTCGTCAACGACAGCCGCGGCTTCTTCGCCAATCGCTGCGTCGGCCGCTACGTCGCCGAAGGCAACGAGATGTTCCTCGAAGGCGTGCCGCCCGCGATGATCGAGAATTGCGCCAAGATGGCCGGCATGCCGGTCGGCCCGCTCTCGCTGTCGGACGAGGTCGCGCTCGACCTGGGACTCAAGATCATGAAGGCGACGGAAGCCGACCTCGGCCCCAACGCCATCAATCCCGATCAGAAGAAGCTGATGGTGGAAATGGTCGAGAAGCAGGGCCGCCTGGGCCGCAAGAACAGCAAAGGTTTTTACGACTACCCCGAGATGGGCAAGGGTCAGAAGAGCCTGTGGCCGGGCCTCTCCGCGCTGCAGCCCAAGCAGCTCGATCCTGATACGCTCGACGTCGAGGAGTTGAAGCAGCGCTTCCTGGTGGTGCAGGCGGTGGAAGCCGCGCGCACGGTGGAGGATCACGTCATCACCGATCCGCGCGAGGCGGACGTCGGCTCGATCCTCGGCTTCGGCTTCGCGCCGTTCACCGGTGGCACGCTGTCCTACATCGACTTCATGGGCCCCAAGAAGTTCGTCGAACTTTGCCACAGACTGGAAGCGAAATACGGCTCGCGCTTCACCCCGCCGAAACTCCTCGAGGAGATGGCCGCAAAGGGAGAAACCTTCTACGGCCGCTTCGCTCCGAAGAAGGCGGCGGCGTGATTCTCTGAACCGTAGCCAGGATGAAAAATACGAAAGGCCGGATTCTCGATCCGGCCTTTCGCATGTGCGCCTCAGGCCGCCTGGATCAGTCCTTCCTTCTTCATCGCTTCCTGCACCTGCGGCCGCGCCGCGACGCGGGTTTTGTAGGCGGCAAGATTCGGCATCGCCGAGAGGTCGAACTTCATCCGGTCGCCCCAGGTCAGCATCGTGAAGAGATAGCCGTCAGCCACCGTGAACTGCTTGCCCATGAGGTAGTCGCGGCCGGCGAGCTGGCTGTCGATGTATTTCAGCTTGCCCATGACTCGGTCCTTGAAGAAGGCCTTGGCCTCGTCGTTCAGCGCCGGCGCGAACATCGGGCCGAAGCTCTTGTGGACCTCCGAGGTGAGGAAGTTCAGCCATTCGAGCAGCTTGTAGCGCTCGGAGCTGCCATGGGCCGGCGCCAGCGCCTTGGCTGAGGCCTGATCGGCGATCATCTGGACAATCACCGGGCCTTCGGTCACGATCTCTCCGCTATCGAGGCCCAGCGCAGGGACCTGGCCCTTGGGGTTCAGCTTCAGATAATCCTCACCGTTTTCGAGCTTCTTGGCCCGGATATCCACCTTGACGAGTTCATAGGGCAGGCCGGCTTCCAGGAGCGCGATATGGGGGGATAGCGAGCAGGCACCGGGCGAATAGTACAATTTCATGGAATTTCCTCCTCTTGTTGCTTGGTTCAGGCGAAAGAACGACTACATGCATCTGCTTGAAATAGTCAAGATTGATGCAGGTGCATCGAATAGGGTAAGAGACGGGCGACGAGCTTGAGCGGGACCATGAAACGCAAACCATCGACCGAGGCGACTTCCGCCTGGATCCGCTTGATGCGGGTGCAGAGCCGCGTGCTCAATTGTGTCGAGCAGGACCTGAAGAAGGCCGGCTTCCCGCCGCTTGCATGGTATGACGCGCTGCTCGAACTGTCACGGGCGCCTTCGGGCGAACTCCGGCCGGTCGAACTCGAACGGCAGATGCTGATCCCGCAATATTCGACATCGCGGCTGATCGACCGCCTGGTCGACGAAGGCCTTGCCTCGCGGCGTGAATGCAAGATCGACAAGCGCGGCCAGTTCGTGGAGATCACGGAAGCTGGCCGCGAATTGCAGAAGCGGATGTGGGGCGCCTATTCGGCCGCGATCGAGAAATATGTCGGCTCAAAGCTGTCCGATGCAGATGCCGTGAAGCTCAGCGGTCTGCTCGACCGTCTGGGCTGCTCGTGCGGCGAGATGAAACTGCCGCCCATCGTCCACGCCAACGAAACCACGCCGTCGCGATGAGCGCGCGGCACACCAGCTCGTCCGTGCACCCGATGGGTTCGCGGACCATCCCGTCACCCGCGCGCGTTCGGTCGAAGCGCCTTTTGATTAGAGTTTGATATGGCGCGAGACCAGATCGATATGACGCCGTTGCAATCGCGCGACGAGCTCGTCAAGTGGTTCGAGGAAGGCTGCAAGGACCCGTCCGAATTCCGCATGGGCACCGAGCATGAGAAGACGCCGTTCACGCTCGAAGGCCACCGCCCGGTGCCCTACGAAGGCCCGCGCGGTATCGGCGCGCTGCTCGAAGGCATGAAGCTCCTGCTCGGCTGGGAGCCGATCATGGAGAAGGGCAACATCATCGGCCTCTACGACGTCACCGGCGGCGGCGCGATCTCGCTCGAGCCCGGCGGGCAGTTCGAGCTTTCGGGCGCCCCCGTCGAGAACGTGCACCAGACCCAGAGCGAGCTGATGGCGCATCTGGCGCAGGTGCGCGAGATCGCAACGCCGCTCGGCATCGGCTTCCTCGGGCTCGGCATGACCCCGTCCTGGTCGCGCGCCGACATCCCGGTGATGCCCAAGGGCCGCTACAAGATCATGACCAATTACATGCCGAAGGTCGGCCAGTACGGCCTCGACATGATGTACCGGACCTGCACGGTACAGACCAATCTCGACTTCTCCTCCGAAGCCGACATGGTCAAGAAGCTGCGTGTCTCGCTCGCGCTCCAGCCGGTCGCAACCGCCTTGTTCGCCAATTCGCCGTTTACCGAGGGCAAGCCGAACGGCTTCCTCTCCTTCCGGTCCGAGATCTGGCGCGACACCGACAACGCGCGCGCCGGCATGATGCCGTGGGCATTCGAGGACGGCATGGGCTTCGAGCGCTATGTCGACTATGCGCTCGACGTGCCCATGTATTTCGTCAAACGCGACGAGGATTACATCGACGTCTCCGGCTCCTCGTTCCGCGCCTTCTTCGATGCCCGCAACAACAATTTGCCCGGCGAACGTCCGACGCTGTCGGACTGGGCCAACCATCTTTCGACGATTTTCCCGGAGGTGCGGCTCAAGCGCTATCTCGAGATGCGCGGCTCCGATGGTGGACCGTGGGGTCGATTGCCGGCGCTATCGGCGTTCTGGGCCGGGCTGCTCTACGACGATGTGTCGCTGGATGCCGCCTGGGACCTTGTGAAGCACTGGAGCGCGCATGAGCGTCAGGCCCTGCGCGACGACGTGCCGCGCTTCGGCTTCAAGTCGCGGATCAAGGACCGCTATCTGTTCGAGATCGCAAAGGAGTGCCTCGTTCTGGCACATGCCGGCTTGCGCCGGCGCGGCCGGATCGACCAGCTCGGCCGCGACGAGACCAGGCATCTTGAGCCGCTCGATCGCATCATCGATTCCGGCCGCACGCCGGCCGAGGAGATGCTCGACAAGTTCAACGGTCCCTGGAACGGCTCGGTGGAACCAGCCTACGCGGAATACGCGTTCTAGACCCAAGGCCTAACGATCGGGATCCGAGCCGTTCATCGCCCGTACAGGTTTGCGGCGATCAAATGGCCGGCTGAAAAACCCGAGCGTCGTCAATAACTCGAAAGCTGTTCCGATGGGGAAGGGCGGCCTGGCCGTCATGGCACGCGTCCTGGCAAGCATCGTGGCCTGCGCCGCGCTGCTTTCGCTCGCGTTTGCGAGCTGGCCTGCGCGCGCCCAGACGGCGTTCGACCGGCCTGGCGGAGACTATTTCAGCACCCCGGTCACGTCGGGCGATCCCGAGGATTGCGCGCTGCTGTGCGAGCGCGACCGCCGTTGCCGCTCGTGGAGCTTCAGCTATCCGGACGTCGAAGGCGGCTCGGCGGTGTGCTGGCTGAAGAACACGGTGCCTGCGCGCGTGCCGGGAAGCTGCTGCATCTCCGGTGTGCGCGGCGCTGGCGTGATCGAGCCGCGTGTGGAAGGCGTGGAGACCTCGATCGACCGCCCCGGCGGCGATTTGCGCAATTTCGAGATGAAGGACGGCGAAGGCGAAGAAGCCTGCAAGGCCGCCTGCACCGCCGACAACAAATGCCGCGCCTTCACCTATGCGCGCCCCGGCTACACCGGACGCGAAGCGCGCTGCTTCCTGAAAAAGGAAATCAAGCCGCCGCGGCGGAAGGCAGGGTTCACGTCGGGCGTCGTGAGATAGCGGTCTAGCTTGGTCGGGTGCATTTGTTGAAGGCGTAACCAACCAGAGTTTGCCCGCCTCAGAAGCGAGAGAGCTCGATTAACTTCGCTAATCCGCCCGACTCACTCGCCCTCGCGCGCGTCGTGTCGAGCGCGCGCCGCCTTCGAAGCCAGCGTGCGCCAACGCCGCCGCAGCAGCGGCTCCACGATCGCGCGCTTTGCCTTGGACAGGCGGATCAGCACTATCGGATAATCGGCGTAGTGATCGGTGAAGTAGAAGGTTTTCGGCTGGCTCTCGACCAGCATCGCGCGCTCGTCGATCGGGACGTCCGGCATCACCAGGCTGTCGCCATCTTCCCTCAGACGCGCCAGCATCTTCTTCCGCACCTTCAGTGCAGGCGTGCCGTAGGAGGTGCCGTCCTCGACCTCCGGCCACGTCAGTGCGAATTTTCTGACGTCGTCGAAGGTCATGAGATCGGTTCAATGCACGGCGGTGAAAAACCGCGCCATGCGAAATCCGGACAGCCAGGTCCACACTGGCTGGCCCCGGATGCCGAGATCCCAGGATCCGAGCACGGCATCCGCGCGGCCGACCAGGTTGTCGATCGGCAACATGCCGACGCCGCCGGAGCGCAAGGGGACGCGGCTGTCGGCGGAGTTGTCGCGGTTATCGCCGAGCACGAAGAGATGGCCTGCAGGCACCGTTACTTCCTGCGTGTTGTCGAGCGGACCGTTGTCGCGCATCTTGAAGATCAGATGCGAGACGCCGTTCGGCAGCGTCTCGACATAGCGATAGGCGGGTTCGCTGCCGCCATTGTCGTCCTCGGCGGCGCCAACGCCGTCCGGCTTCAGCTCGGCGGGGCGGTCGTTGACGAAGAGCTGGCCCTGGCGCAGCTGGATGCGGTCGCCGGGCAGACCCACGACGCGCTTGACCCAGGCCTGCGAGCGGTCGCCGGGCCAGCGGAAGACCACGACGTCGCCCTGCTTCGGCGTCTCCGCGAACACGCGGCCGCTCTCGGGCAGGTTGATCTGGATCGGCAGCGACGAGGTGCCGTAGCCGTAGGGGAATTTCGAGGCGATCAATGCGTCGCCGATCAACAGCGTCGGCTCCATCGAGCCCGACGGCACGTAGAACGGCTCGGCCAGCGCGCCCTTGGCGATGAACACCGCCGCGACGATGCCGGCGAGCTGCATCAGCTGACCAGCCCAGCCGCTGCTCTTCCGCTTGGTGGTGACAGTTATCTTCTCGACGCTCATCCGCCTGTTCCACCCACCGTAATGCGTTCCATCAACAGCGACGGCTGGCCGACGCCGACCGGCACGCCCTGCCCGTTCTTGCCGCAGGTGCCGATGCCGGTATCGAGCGCGAGGTCGTTGCCGATCATGCGGATGCGATGCAGGTCGGTCGGCCCGTTGCCGATCAGCATGGCGCCCTTCAGGGGCGCACCGATTTTGCCGTTCTCGATCTTGTAGGCCTCGGTGCACTGAAACACGTATTTGCCCGAGGTGATGTCGACCTGGCCGCCGCCGAAATTCGCGGCGAAGACGCCGTTCTTCACCGAGGCGAGGATCTCGGCCGGATCTCGGTCGCCCGCAAGCATGTAGGTGTTGGTCATGCGCGGCATCGGCACATGGGCATAGCCCTGGCGGCGGCCGTTGCCGGTCGGCTTCATGTTCATCAGGCGCGCATTCTGACGGTCCTGCATGTAGCCGACCAGGACGCCGTCCTCGATCAGCACGGTGCGGTTGGTCGGCGTGCCCTCGTCGTCGATCGACAGCGAACCGCGGCGCGAGGCAATGGTGCCGTCGTCGACTACGGTCACGCCCTTTGCCGCGACCTGCTGGCCCATCAGACCGGCAAATGCCGACGTCTTCTTGCGGTTGAAGTCACCTTCGAGCCCATGGCCGACCGCCTCATGCAGCATTACGCCAGGCCAGCCGGCCCCGAGCACCACGTCCATCTCGCCGGCGGGGGCGGGAATCGATTCCAGATTGACGAGGGCCTCGCGCAGCGCGCCGTCGGCGGCGTCGCGCCAATTCTTGCTTTCGATGAATTCGGCGTAGCCGGCGCGGCCGCCATAGCCCTTGCTGCCGCTCTCCTGGCGGTCGCCCTGACCGGCGACGACGGAGACGTTGACGCGCACGAGCGGGCGGATGTCGCGATAGCTTTCGCCGTCGGGCCGCAGGATCTCGACCACCTGCCAGGTCGCGCCCAGACTGACGCTGACCTGCCGCACCCGCGGATCCTTGTCGCGCAGATAGGCGTCGATCTCGGCGAGCAGTTTGACCTTGGTCTCGAAGCCGGGGGCATCGAGCGGATTGTCGTCGGCGTAGAGCCGTACATTGGTATGCGGCGGAGGCGCCGCGAAGCTGCCGGAATAACCGCCGCGCACGGCCGCGACCGCGTCCGCGGCGCGAATCAGCGCCGGCAGCGACACGTCGGAGGAATGCGCGTAGCCGACCGCGTCGTCCTTGACGGCGCGCAGGCCAAAGCCCTGTGAGGTGTCGTAGGTCGCCTGCTTCAGCCGCCCATTGTCGAACATCAGCGCTTCGGTCTGGCTGTATTCCAGGAACAATTCGCCGTCGTCGGCACCGGCAAGCCCGCGCGCGAGTTCGTTGCGAACCCGGTCGCGATCGAGATTGGCGCGGTCGAGCAGGGAGGTTGTGGCAGGGTTGGTCATGCGTCCGTCCATTATCGGGGGATGTGAGGCAAGATAATGGTTTCCCGGCGGTTCCGCGAGGGGCTTGGCCGTCACATTACGGAAACGATAGGGAAGGGCTGGGAGCAAGGAGCCCTGACGCGGAAGCCGATCGATGCTATGCTAGCTCCATGAATTACCGAGACATCATCTCGATTGAACCTGGCAAGCGTGGCGGGCGGCCCTGCATCCGCCACATGCGGATCGCTGTGGCAGATGTGCTCGGCTGGCTGGCCGCTGGCCAGACCCACGCCCAAATCCTCGACGACTTCCCCGAACTGACCGAGGACGATATCCGCGCTTGCCTGGCCTATGCCGCCGACCGCGAGAGGCGATTGGTAACCGCACCGATATGAGGCTGCTGTTCGATCAGAACCTCAGTTTCATGCTTTGCCCGATGATCGCCGACCTTTTTCCAGAATCCAGTCACGTCAGGTCTCACGGACTATCCGAAGCTGCGGACCGTGCGCTTTGGGAATTTGCGAAGGCAAATGGCTTCGCGATTGTGACCCAGGACGTCGATTTTGCCGAGCTGGCGGCCCTGTTGGGCTCTCCACCCAAAGTGATTTGGCTTCGGGCTGGCAATCAAACGACCGCGACGATTGCGGCTCTGCTTCGCCAGCACGCGCGGACGATTGAATCTTTCGAGAGCGATGACAGCACTGCGTGCCTTGAGATTTATTAAACCGGGAATAGCCTACGGCAGCTTGTCATATCCCTCGCCGAGCCCGTTCAGGCTGAGCGGGAAGCCGATGCCTTCTTCCGGGGTCTCGAAGATGATGAAGGTCGCGGTCTTGGCGGTGCGGAGCTGGCCGAGCAGCTTGTCATCCATGACGACCTCGGCGACGCAGCCATTGGGCAGGCAGCGGACAAAGCCGGCACGGCCGACATCCTGGTTGTCGAGCTTGAGGCCGAGCCCAGAGGGCAGGAGAACGCCGAGGGGGGCGACGACCCGCATCAGGCGGCTCTTCTGGTCGGCAGTCTTGAGAACGATCACGGTCAGGCCGGCGTTGGAGCGGTCTTCGGCCACCACGCTCTGGATCAGGGCACATTGCTCGGACTGGGCGCCCGGCGGGGTGTCGCAGCGGATCTGCCAGTCGCCATGGACGGAGCGCACCGCGCCCTGCGCATGGGCGAGGCCCGGAAGCGCTAGGACGACGAGGGCCGCCAGCAGGGCAGCCAGCATCGTGAGGCCGCCAGCCTGGCTTCCAGCCCGCCTTGCCATGGATCTCGAAAACCCCATCGGGTCGGTCCCTCTGCTCGCCTGGGTCGCTCGCACCCGGCGGACTGATACGGGAATGACGGCGTCTTGAAGGCGATTCGCAAGCAAATTCCACGCCGCCACGGTCGCCGTCGCCCGCACGAATCAGGTTCCGGTGCGGCTGTCCGCCAGTGCCTACCGCGGGCAATTCCGCTGTCAAGGCGCAGCATCCCGGGAAACGGTATTTTTGTTTGATGTTACTAGGAAATATCTTGCGGGTGATGGCTGACAGGCGAGGCTCAAGACTGCATTGCGATAGATCAAGAATTATGGTTTGAGAGGCTTGATTTCGGCGTTCTAGCGATCTGGCCCCAATTCCTCTTAGAGGTATTCTTGCGCGGCGGTTTGTCAGACGGGGGGATCGAATAAAGCGTTTCCCGAAAATAGGGGAATGCACTTGGGGTGATTTCGTTAGGGGAGCGCGAACGGCATGAAGATGTCGATGGGCCCGGTGGGCCGGCACTTGCTGGGATTGGCCGTGGCGGGTCTGACGCTGGCGACGGGCGGTGCGGCATTTGCCGAGCTCGGGCAACCGGCTGCGTGGGAGTGGACGCTTCAGCAGTCCGCTTCCCCGGTGATGGACAACATCGTCTGGTTCCACAATTTCCTGTTCGTGCTGATCACGCTGATCACGCTGTTCGTTCTGGCGCTGCTCGTGATCGTGGTCGTCAAGTTCAACGCGAGGGCCAACCCGGTGCCGTCGCGGACCACGCACAACACGCTGATCGAGGTGGCGTGGACGCTGGTTCCGGTGCTGATTCTGGTCGGAATCTCGGTGCCGTCGTTCCGCCTCCTGTTCCTCGAGCTCGACGTGCCGAAGGCGGATCTGACCATCAAGGCCACCGGCAAGCAGTGGTACTGGTCCTACGCCTACCCGGATAACGGCAAGTTCGAGTTCGACTCGCTGATGGCCCAGGACAAGCAGCCCCGCCTGCTCGGCGTCGACAACGAGATGGTGGTGCCCGTCAACAAGGTGGTCCGGGTTCAGGTGACCGGCGCCGACGTGATTCATGCCTTTGCGCTGCCGGCCTTTGGCGTCAAGATCGACGCCATTCCGGGCCGCCTGAACGAGACCTGGTTCAAGGCCACCACGACCGGCATGTTCTACGGCCAGTGCTCGGAATTGTGCGGCAAGGACCACGCCTTCATGCCGATCGCCATCCGCGTGGTGAACGATCAGGAGTTCGCCTCCTGGGTCGAGACGGCGAAGAAGAAATACGCGAGCGGCGGCACCAGCACCTACGCCTCCACGGCCGGCCCGACGCAGTGAGCGCCGGGCGAAGGGTTCGAGGAAACTGAAAGCGACATAAGGCGGGACCTCCAGAGGTCCGATCGGGACGCAAGGCAGGATTAGAAAATGGCAACGAGCGCAGCGACACACGGCGATCACGCGCAAGACCACGGACATGACGAGCATGCCCATCCGACCGGATGGCGGCGCTACGTCTATTCGACCAACCACAAGGACATCGGCACGATGTACCTGATCTTCGCGGTCATCGCCGGCGTCATCGGCGCCGCGATGTCGATCGCGATCCGTGCCGAGCTGATGTATCCGGGCGTGCAGATCTTCCACGAGACGCACACCTACAATGTGTTCGTGACCTCCCACGGCCTGATCATGATCTTCTTCATGGTCATGCCCGCGATGATCGGCGGCTTCGGCAACTGGTTCGTGCCGCTGATGATCGGCGCGCCCGACATGGCGTTCCCGCGCATGAATAACATCTCGTTCTGGCTGCTGCCGGCCTCCTTCGCGCTGCTGCTGATGTCGACCTTCGTCGAGGGCGAGCCGGGCGCCAACGGTGTCGGTGCCGGCTGGACCATGTACGTGCCGCTGTCGAGCTCGGGCCACCCGGGCCCGGCCGTCGACTTCGCGATCCTGTCGCTGCATCTGGCGGGCGCCTCGTCGATCCTCGGCGCCATCAACTTCATCACCACCATCTTCAACATGCGCGCGCCGGGCATGACCCTGCACAAGATGCCGCTGTTCGTGTGGTCGATCCTGGTGACGGTGTTCCTGCTGCTGTTGTCGCTGCCGGTGCTCGCCGGTGCGATCACGATGCTGCTCACCGACCGCAATTTCGGCACGACGTTCTTCAATCCGGAAGGCGGCGGCGATCCCGTGCTGTTCCAGCATCTGTTCTGGTTCTTCGGTCACCCTGAAGTGTACATCCTGATCCTGCCCGCCTTCGGCATGGTCAGCCAGATCGTCTCGACCTTCTCGCGCAAGCCCGTGTTCGGCTATCTCGGCATGGCCTACGCCATGGTCGCGATCGGCGGCATCGGCTTCGTGGTCTGGGCGCACCATATGTACACGGTCGGCATGTCGTCGGCGACCCAGGCCTATTTCGTCGCCGCCACGATGGTCATCGCGGTCCCGACCGGCGTGAAGATATTCTCATGGATCGCCACGATGTGGGGCGGCTCGATCGAGTTCCGCGCGCCGATGATCTGGGCGGTGGGATTCATCTTCCTGTTCACCGTCGGCGGCGTCACCGGTGTGGTGCTGGCGAATGCCGGCGTCGACCGCGTGCTCCAGGAGACCTACTACGTCGTCGCGCACTTCCACTACGTGCTGTCGCTCGGTGCGGTGTTCGGAATCTTCGCCGGCTGGTACTACTGGTTCCCCAAGATGTCGGGCTACATGTACAATGAAGGGCTTGCCAAGGCGCACTTCTGGGTCACCTTCATCGGCGTGAACCTGGTGTTCTTCCCGCAGCACTTCCTCGGCTTGTCGGGCATGCCGCGCCGCTATGTCGATTATCCCGACGCGTTCGCGGGCTGGAATTTGGTCTCGTCGGTCGGCTCCTACATCTCCGGCTTCGGCGTGCTGATCTTCCTCTACTGCGTGATCGACGCCTTCGCGAAGAAGGTGCCGGCCGGCGACAATCCGTGGGGTGCAGGTGCGACCACGCTGGAATGGACGTTGCCCTCGCCCCCGCCGTTCCACCAGTTCGAAGTGCTGCCCCGCGTGCAGTAAGCCAATGCTCGCGGCGCCCGTGACGGGCGCCGCGGCTCGACAACGAAGCGAGTCAGTCTAGTGTCCGTCCTCGACCACAACGCCATCGACATCAATCCCCGTATCTCCGAAGCGGAGGTTGGCGATTACATCGCGCTCCTGAAGCCGCGGGTGATGTCGCTGGTGATCTTCACCGCGCTGGTCGGAATGGCGTTGGCGCCCGGGCATTTCCACCCGGTGCTGGCCATCACCTCGCTGCTCTGCATCGCCGTCGGCGCCGGCGCGTCCGGCGCGCTCAACATGGCGCTGGAAGGCGACATCGACGCCAAGATGTCGCGCACGGCGAACCGGCCGATTCCGCGCGGGCGCATCACCCGCCCCGAGGCGATGACCTTCGGCATGACGCTCGCCTTCTTCTCGGTGATGACGCTCGGCATCCTCGTCAACTGGATCGCGGGCGCGCTGCTCGCCTTCACCATCTTCTTCTACGTCGTGATCTACACGATCGGCCTGAAGCGCTGGACCGCGCAGAATATCGTGATCGGCGGTGCCGCCGGCGCGCTGCCGCCGGTGGTGGCCTGGGCCGCGGTCACAGGCACGGTCGACGTTGAGCCGCTGCTGCTGTTCGCCATCATCTTCTTCTGGACGCCGCCGCACTTCTGGGCGCTGGCGCTGTTCCGCTCCGACGATTACGCCCGCGCCGGCATTCCGATGCTGCCCAACGTCGCCGGTCCCGACGCGACGCGGCTTCAGATCCTGCTCTACACCATCGTGCTGATCGCGGTCGCAGCTGCGCCCTGGGCGCTCGGCTATTTCGACGCCATCTACGGCATCGTCTCGCTGATCCTCGGCGCTGGCATGCTGGCGTTCGCCGTCAACGTCTATGTCCGCCGCGAGCGCAGCCAATCGCTGCGGGCGACCCGCAAGCTGTTTGCGTTCTCCATCCTTTATCTGTTCGCGCTGTTTGCGACCTTGCTGGCCGAGGTGGTGTTCCGGGCGCTTGCGCCGATGGTAGGGGGCGCATGATCACAGGGATGGCCGACAAACCCGAGATAGATGGAATCGTCCTCACCGAGGCGCAGAAGAAGAGCCGTCGTCAGCGCTCGGTCGCGATCGCACTCGCGCTCGGCGTGCTCGTGGTGCTGTTCTTCGCCGTGACCATGGTCAAGGGGCCGGCCGTGCTCGTCCGGCCGATGTAGGAAACATGGATCAGAAGCCGACCATATCGCAGGATCAGAGCCGGACGGCCACCAAGGCGCATAGGCCTTCCAAGGGGCTTGGCCGCGACGTGGTGGTCGCCTCGATCTGCGGCGGCGTGGTCGCGCTGATGGTCGGCGCCTCCTACGCGGCGGTGCCGTTCTACAACTGGTTCTGCCGCGCCACCGGCTTCAACGGCACGACCCAGGTCGCGACCTCGGCGCCGGCCAGCGGCCCGATCGCACGGAAGATCGCGGTGCGCTTCGATTCCAACGTCGCGCCCGGCCTGCCCTGGAAGTTCGAGCCCGAGCAGAGCGAGATCGAGGTCAATATCGGCCAGGTCGTGACCGTCTTTTATACGGTGACCAACCAGGCCGCGCGGACCACCGCCGGCCAGGCCGCCTACAATGTCGCGCCGCTGACGGTCGGATCCTATTTCCAGAAGATCAACTGCTTCTGCTTCACCGAGCAGACCATGGCGCCCGGCGAGAAGCGCGAGATGCCGGTCGTGTTCTACGTCGATCCGTCGATCGCCGACGACCACGAGAACGACGGGCTGAACACCATCACGCTGTCCTACACGTTCTATCCGGTGAAGGATCCGGTGGTGAAGCCGCTGGCATCTGGTGAGAACGACAAACGCAAGGGAAATCTCTGACCGCCGGGCTCACGTCCGGGGGGTTGGAAACAAGGGGATAAGTGCCGGACAGGCACGGGATTGAGGAGCGAGACCGCATATGGCAACGGCGCACACCAAACATCACGACTACCACCTGGTCGATCCCTCGCCATGGCCCGTCGTCGGCTCCATCTCGGCCTTCATCATGGCGGTCGGCGCGATCACCTGGATGCACCACATGTTCTCGGCCGCGCCGATCATCTTCGGTGTCGGCACCGTCGGTGTGCTCTACACCATGGCGAGCTGGTGGGCCGACGTGATCAGGGAAGCCCAGTACAAGGGCGACCACACCCGCGTCGTGCAGCTGCATCACCGCTACGGCATGATCCTGTTTATCGCCTCCGAGGTGATGTTCTTCGTCGCCTGGTTCTGGGCCTATTTCAACGCAGCGCTATTCCCCGCCGACGCCGTCCACGCCACCCGCGATGCGGTGTTCGGCTGTGGTCTCGGGACCGCGGCCGGCGCCTGCGCCGTGCCGGGCACCTGGCCGCCGCACGGCATCGAGACCTTCGATCCCTGGCATCTGCCGCTCCTGAACACGCTGATCCTGCTCACCTCCGGCACCACGGTGACCTGGGCCCACCATGCGCTGCTCGAGAACGATCGCCAGGGCCTGAAGTATGGCCTGATCCTGACCGTCGTGCTCGGCGCGCTCTTCACCTGCGTGCAGGCCTATGAGTACAGCCACGCGGCATTCTCCTTCGGCGGCAACGTCTACGGCGCGACCTTCTTCATGGCGACCGGCTTCCACGGCTTCCATGTGCTGGTCGGCACCATCTTCCTGCTGGTATGCCTGTTCCGCGCCTATGCCGGCCACTTCACGCCGACCCAGCATCTCGGCTTCGAGTTCGCCGCCTGGTACTGGCACTTCGTCGACGTGGTCTGGCTGTTCCTGTTCCTCTGCATCTATGTCTGGGGACACGGCGCCGAGACCATGGCCCACGGCGCGCACTGAGCGGGCTGACTTCGGATCGAGAAAGGGCGGCCCCGGGGCCGCCCTTTTGCTTTTTTGCGCGCAGGGGTTTCGGCAGAAACTGTGATAGACCCTGTCATCATGAACAAAGCCGACGACACGTCCGAGTCGCAAGCCACCGTCCTGCAGAGCGCGCTGCGCGGGCTTGCCTGCAAATGCCCGCGCTGCGGCCAGGGCAAGCTCTATGCGGGCTTCCTGACGCTTGCGCCGTCCTGCGACCGTTGCGGCCTCGACTACGCCTTCATCGATTCCGGTGACGGCCCGGCGATCTTCATCATCATGCTGGCCGGCGCGATCGTGGTCGGCTGCGCGCTCGTCGTCGAGGTCAAGTACCAGCCGCCGTACTGGCTGCACGCGGTGTTGTGGCTGCCGTTGATTCTCGCAACCACCCTGCTGCCGTTGCGCGCCATGAAGTCGCTGCTGATCGCGCTGCAATTCCACCACAAGGCGGCGCCGGGCCGGCTGGTCGACCGCGCGAAATGAACGAGACCGCGCGCAAGCCCCGCGTGGCCGGCTTCGCGCTGTTCACGCTATTCCTGACCGCGGTCTGTGTCGTGCTCGGTGTCTGGCAATTGCAGCGCCGCCTCGCCAAGCACGAGCTGATCGCCGCACTCACCGAGCGTCTCGCGGAGGCACCGGTCGCTCTGCCGCCGCCGGCACGATGGGCCGCGCTAAGCCCCGCGCGCGATGAATTCCGCCGTGTCAGCTTTACCGCGACCTATGCGCCATTGCCCGACGCGATGGTCTATTCCCCCGGATCCGCCGTGCGCAAGGACGCGTCAGGGCCCGGCACCTGGGCGTTCCTGCCGGCACGGCTGCCGAGCGGCGAGACGGTGGTGATCGATGCGGGCTTCGTCGAAAACACCATGCAGGATCGCAGCGTCGAGGATCGCGCGGTCAAGAAGCTCGTCACGGGGCAGGAGGTCTCGTTCACCGGCTATCTGCGCTTCCCCGAAGCCTCTGGCTGGCTGACCCCGGCGGAGAACCGCGACAAGCGGCTGTGGTTCGTGCGCGATCACGTGGCGATCGCGAGCGCGCTGGGCTGGGGCGCGGTTGCGCCGTTCTATGTCGACCTCGAGCAGCCGGCGCCCGAGAACGGCATTCCGCGGCCGGGGCCGCTCGACGTGCATCTCAAGGACGATCACCTGCAATACGCCATCACCTGGTTCACGCTTGCAGGCGCCGTGCTCATCGCCTTCGCCGTGTGGGCAAGAGGGCGGCGGCGGGGCTGAGCTACTTAGATCCCTCCAGGGAACCCGGTATCGCCCGGGGTTTACCATTCAGCGCACATTCACGAGTGTGGTCCTAAGCCGCCATCGTTTTTCCGCGGCAGACAGGATTGCAGCGTGAGCGATTTCGACCAGATGGGAATTGTCGTCGACTGGGTCGATGCCTGCAGGAAGGGCGACCTTGCGACGCTCCTCGATCTCTATGCGGACGACGCCCAGGTCGAATGCACGTGCAACGGCGCGCAGCGCTATCACGGCCGGAGTGAGCTCGAAGAATATTGGCAGCCGCGGCTCAGCGCTTTCTCGTCGGCAGGTTTCGGGCTGGAGGAAATCCATCCTGCGCCCCACGGCGTCGATCTCGAATATTCCGTCGGCGGCGCGCTACGCATCCGCGCCTCGTTTTGCTTCAGCCTGGACGGCAAGATCCGCACCACGCTGTGCGAGCCGGCGCGACAGAACGCGCAGCTTGGCTGTGCGTGCTAGAGTTTCGGTTGTATCCACTTCGCTCGAAAACGCCCTAATCGATGACCGGCGCCTCGCGTGCCGGTGCGGCGGGAAGGCGGCAGCGCACATAGGTCCTGTCGTCCACGCGCAGCAGTGACAGCGATCCGCTGAGTGCGCGCACGCGCTCATGCATGCCGGTCAGGCCGCGGCCGAACACATTGCCTTCGGGAAAGCCGCCGCCGTCGTCGGAAACCTCGATGACGACCGTCTCGCTGGCGAAGGTCGCCTGCACATGGGCATTGCTGGCGCTGGCGTGGCGCAACACGTTGGTCAGCGCCTCCTGAATCACGCGATAGACGGTCTGAGCCAGCGGCCCGTTGATCCCGTTGAGATCCGGATCAACGGTGTCCGTCAGGTTGATGGACGGCGCCTGCTTGCGAAAATTCCGGAGCAGCGTCTGCACACTGGTCTCCAGGCCCAATTCCTCGATGTAGAGCGGTCGCAACCGGTCGAGGATGCGGCGGTTGGTCTGCTGGAGCGCCTCGACCGATTGCAACACATCCTGCGCCGAACTGCCGGGATTTCCCGCCGGGGGCGAGGCGTCGGCCAATGCGATCGTGCCGGCGCGGATGCTGAACAGCAGCGGACCGAGTTCGTCGTGCAGTTCGCGCGCGAGATCGCGCCGCTCGTCGTCCTGGAGCGACACCAGGCGGTGCAGCAGGTCGCGATTGTCCTGGCTCAACTGCGCCAGCGTTTCGGCCAGCGCGTTGGCCTCCTCGCAGCTTTGCCGGATTTCCGGCGGTCCTCCGACCGGGATCGGCGTTGCGTAGTCGCCGCGCCGCATCCGCGTGAGCCCTTCGCCGAGATCTTGCAGCGGGCGCAGGGCCGATCCCGCGAAAACATAGGCAATGGTACCGGTGAGCACCATCAGCGCGGCAACGAGGATGGTCAGCGCGAGAAAGCCGATCCACTTCTCGAACAGATCGGCCGACAGGTCCGGCAGGAAGACGAGATCGCCGACACGCTGGCCGTCGATCGTCACCGGCGCTGTCGCGTCCATGACCGGAACGGTGAGCAGGTCGACAAACCATTGCGGTACGCCATGCGGCTTGCGCAGGCTGCCCCTCGCTGAGGACGCGGGACCCGTCTCCACGGCACGGAATTGGATATCGGAGGAAGTGTCCAGAGAATGGACAAAGGCGTCGAGCGTCTGCCGCGGATTGTTCGAGGCGCGCAGGGTGTTGTTGAGCGCGGCGGCAACGGTCTGGATCAAACGCCGCCCCGGCTCGTTCTCGTCCGCCAATTGGTCGGTCGCGAAGGTTTGGAGCAGCACGCCGCCCATGATCAGCGCGGCGAGGAAGCTGATGCCGAGCGGCAGAAACAGTTGGGTCCTGAACGAGAAGCGTTGCCACATTAGGTCAATTCTAACGCGCATCGGTCCGATTTGCTCTTTCCATTTGTTCCCGTCGGTTTATGAGTCGAAAAACTAGAGAACTGCGATGCAAGATACTGCCAAGCCGGCGACCCGCGTCCTGATTGTCGACGACCACCCCGTGGTGCTGTCGGGTTGCCGCACCCTGTTCGCCTCCGACCATTCGATTCGGATCGACGAGGCGACCGACGCCAAATCCGGGCATCGCGCCTATGTCAGCAAGCGGCCCGACGTCACAGTGATCGACATCAGCCTGCCCGACGTCTCTGGCTTTGAACTAATGCGACGCATTCGCAAGGACGATCCCGACGCCAAGATCATCATGTTCAGCATGAACGACGATCCGGCCTTCGTGGTGCGGGCGGTCGAGCTCGGGGCGCAAGGCTACGTCTCCAAGGGCGACGATCCCCGCATCCTGCTCAAGGCGGTGCGCAAGGTCGTTGCGGGCGACAATTTCATCTCACCGCAGCTCGCCGAAGCCGTGACGTTTTCCGGCGCGGCGATCAAGGCCAATCCCGCCTCGCAGATGACGCCGCGGGAGCTCGAGATTCTCCGCCTGCTGGGGCGAGGCGACAAGATCGTCGAGGTCGCCGAGGCGCTCGGTATCTCCTACAAGACCGTCGCCAACACCACTTCCCTGCTCAAGCAGAAGCTCGGTGCCAAGAACCATTCCGACCTGATCCGGATCGCGGTGGAAATCGGGATGAACTGACGCCCCGGGGCGCCGAACCGGCTGCTCCAGGATGCTGCCGGTCCGGCGGGCGGACCGGTCTCGGCGCAGCCGGGCAATGCATGGAAAGTGCCGACACCATCCGCCGACACAATGGGCCGAGCCGTCGTTCGTTCCCGAACTGTCCGGCCGTCCGGGAATTAATGGCAATGCGTGATGCGAGACCGCTCAAGAACGTTTGCTAGCGCCGAAACGTGTCGGGAAAAATAGGAACATTTTCTCGCGCATCCAGTTTTGACCTTGACGATCGCGTGACAGGCGATGAAAGCTTGCGCGAACAGTTTTTGCGGGTCGGTGACCCCAAACAGGCAAAACCGGTCTGCACACAACGACAGACCTTCCAAGAGAGGGCTGCGGCATTGCCGCAGCCCTTTTCGTTGGCAGCGCATTTCGTTGGCAGTGCTTTTCGTTCAATGGCCCCAGTTGCGAAGCGGTTTCCCGATGCCGCAAAACACTTTATGGTGGCTCAAAGCCTCTGGCTGTTAACAAGTAATTTCGTAAAATCAAAGGCTTGCGGATCGAGCTTAGGCTCGGCCGGCCTTTGGAGGGCAGTTTGACTCGTTATATCTCGACCCGGGGCGAGGCCCCCGAACTCGGCTTCTGCGACGTGATGCTGACCGGGCTCGCCCGCGACGGCGGCCTGTATGTGCCGGCCATCTGGCCGCAACTCTCGACTGACGCCATCGCCGGCTTCTTCGGTCGCCCCTATTGGGAGGTCGCGGTCGAGGTGATCCGCCCCTTCGTCGCCGGCGAGATCTCGGACGCCGAGCTCGGCCGCATGGCGAACGAGGCCTACGCCACCTTCCGCCATCCGGCGGTGGTGCCGCTGCGCCAGATGGCGCCGCATCAGTTCGTGCTGGAGCTGTTCCACGGTCCGACGCTCGCCTTCAAGGACGTGGCGATGCAGCTGATCTCGCGGCTGATGGACCACGTTCTCGCCAAGCGCGGCCAGCGCACCACGATCGTGGTCGCGACCTCGGGCGACACCGGCGGTGCTGCGGTCGACGCGTTCGCAGGGCTCGAAAATGTCGATCTCATCGTGCTGTTCCCGCATGGCCGCATCTCCGAGGTGCAGCGGCGGATGATGACGACGACGGGCGCGGCCAACGTCCATGCGCTCGCCGTCGAGGGCAATTTCGACGATTGCCAGGCCCTCGTGAAGGCGATGTTCAACAACCACCGCTTCCGCGATGCGACGTCGCTGTCCGGCGTCAATTCCATCAATTGGGCGCGCATCGTCGCCCAAGTGGTCTACTATTTCACCTCCGCCGTTGCCGCCGGCGCACCCGCGCGCGCGGTGGACTTCGTCGTGCCGACCGGCAATTTCGGCGACATCTTTGCCGGCTATGTCGCCAAGCGCATGGGTCTTCCGGTGCGGACCCTGGGCATCGCCGCCAACGTCAACGACATCCTGGCGCGCACGCTGAAGACCGGGATCTATGAGGTGCGCGAGGTCCACGCGACGGCGTCGCCGTCGATGGACATCCAGATCTCCTCGAATTTCGAGCGGCTGCTGTTCGAGGCTGGCGGGCGCGATGCCGCCGGCGTGCGCCGTCTGATGGATTCGCTGAAGCAGTCGGGGCGCTTCGTGCTGCCCGATGCGACGCTGGCCGCGATCCGCGAGGGATTCGATGCAGGCCGGGCCGACGAGACCGAGACCGCGGCCGCGATCCGCGCCGCCTGGCGCGAGGCGGGCGAGCTGGTCGATCCCCACACCGCGGTCGCGCTCGCGGTCGCCGACCGCGACACCACGGACAGGACGGTTCCCAGCATCGTGCTGTCCACTGCCCATCCGGCCAAATTCCCCGATGCGGTCGAAGCGGCCTGCGGCCAGCGGCCGCAACTGCCGGCCTGGCTCGATGGTCTGATGACCAAATCCGAACACATGAAGGTGATGAAGAACGACCAGGCCGAGGTCGAGCGGTTCGTGCTGTCGGTCAGCCGCGCCGCGAAACAGGGAGTTGCCGGATGAGCGTCGAGATTTCCAAGCTTGCGTCCGGCCTGACTGTCGTCACCGACAAGATGCCCCATCTCGAGACCGCGGCGCTCGGCGTCTGGGCCGGCGTCGGCGGGCGCGACGAGAAGCCCAACGAGCACGGCATCTCGCATCTCCTGGAACATATGGCGTTCAAGGGCACGACGAAGCGCTCCTCGCGCGAGATCGTCGAGGAGATCGAGGCGGTCGGCGGCGACCTCAATGCCGGCACCTCGACCGAGACCACGTCCTATTATGCGCGGGTGCTGAAGGGCGACGTGCCGCTCGCGCTCGACGTGCTCGCCGACATCCTGGCCAACCCGGCCTTCGAGCCCGACGAGCTCGAGCGTGAGAAGAACGTCATCGTGCAGGAGATCGGCGCGGCGCAGGACACGCCTGACGACGTCGTGTTCGAGCATCTCAACGAGCTCTGCTATCCCGACCAGCCGATGGGCCGCTCGCTGCTCGGCACCGCGAAGACCTTGCGTGCCTTCAGCCGCGACTCGCTGCGCGACTATCTGTCGACGCATTACCGCGGGCCCGACATGGTGGTGGCGGCAGCCGGGGCGGTCGATCACAAGCAGGTGGTCGCCGAGGTCGAGCAGCGCTTTGCCAGTTTTAACGGGACAGCGGGTCCCAAGCCGCAACCCGCGCAGTTCGGCAAGGGCGGCACCAAGGTGGTGCATCGCGAGCTCGAGCAGGCCCATCTGACGCTGGCGCTGGAGGGCGTGCCGCAGACCGATCTGTCGTTGTTCTCGCTCCAGGTCTTCACCAACATCCTCGGAGGCGGGATGTCGTCGCGGCTGTTCCAGGAGGTGCGCGAGAAGCGCGGCCTCTGTTACTCGATCTACTCGTTCCACGCCCCCTATACCGACACCGGCTTCTTCGGCCTCTACACCGGCACCGATCCGGCCGATGCGCCCGAGATGATGGAGGTCGTGGTCGACATCATGAATGATTCGGTCGAGACCCTGACCGAGGTCGAGATCGCGCGGGCCAAGGCGCAGATGAAGGCGGGGCTGCTGATGGCGCTGGAGAGCTGCTCGTCCCGCGCCGAGCAACTCGCCCGCCACGTGCTGGCCTATGGCCGGCCCCAGACGGCCGAGGAGCTGGTGGCCCGGATCGACGCCGTCAGCGTCGAATCGACCCGTGATGCGGCGCGTGCGCTGCTTTCGCGCAGCCGCCCTGCGGTTGTCGCATTGGGCAGTGGCAGGGGTCTGGACACGGCGGTGTCTTTTGCGGAAGGATTGACCCGGGCACGCGCCAAGGCGCGGCTGCATTAGGAGCCGCGCACGGGTTGAACCGCCCCGGGAAGCATCACCATGGCCCTCTTTCGCCTGCCATCCAGTGGACCCGCCGCTCTCGCGCCGCGCGGCAACGGCCTGTTGCTACGCGCGCCGCAGATGTCGGACTTCCTGCAGTGGGCCCACTTACGCGAGTCCAGCCGCGATTACCTGACGCCCTGGGAGCCGATCTGGCCGTCGGACGATCTCACCCGCTCCGGCTTCCGCCGTCGCCTGCGGCGCTATTCCGAGGACATCGCCGCGGACCGGTCCTATCCCTTTCTGATCTTCCGGGAGCTCGACGGCGCCATGGTCGGCGGCATCACGCTCGCCAATGTCCGTCGCGGCATCGTCCAGGCGGGCACCATCGGCTATTGGGTCGGGAAGCCTCATGCCCAGCGCGGCTACATGACGGCCGCGCTGCGGGTGCTGCTGCCGACGCTGTTCGGCGAGCTCAATCTGCACCGGGTCGAGGCCGCCTGCATCCCGACCAATGCGCCGTCGATCCGGGTGCTGGAGAAGTGCGGTTTCTCCCGCGAGGGCCTGGCGCGCCGCTATCTCTGCATCAACGGGGTCTGGCAGGACCATTTGCTGTTCGGCCTGCTGCACGAGGATTTCCGCGGCTGAGCCCGTTCATTCATGTGACCAAAGTCTCCTGTGTGCCTGCCTTGGGTTCGCCGGTTTTGACGATATAACGGCGCAACCCGGCCGGTGATCGGCCGTGATGTCGTCATGGAGTATGGGTGTTGATGGTGCAGGAGCTTCGGTCATCGCGGAATGCGTTGCGGCGGGGGGCAGCGGCCGCGCTGGCGTTGTCAGTTGCGCTCGTCTCTATCTCGCCGGTCGCGGCGCAGTCGCTGACCGATCGATTCAAGGGCCTGTTCGGCGGCAAGTCGGACGAGCCGGCCCAACCCAAGCCGGCGCCTGCACCAGGCCAGCCGGCGGCTGATGACGATCTTGATTGCCCGCAGGTCACGGTGCGTGCCGGAGCCTCCACCTATGCGGTCGGTGCCACCGGCAAGCCGGCCGTCGGCAATGAGATCCGCTTCCAGGCCACCATCACCAAGATGGCGCGCGAATGCGCCCGCAATGGCGGCGATATTACGGCCCGGATCGGCATCCAGGGCCGCGTTATTGCCGGTCCCGCCGGCGCGCCTGCGACCGTCGAGGTGCCGCTACGCGTCGCCGTGGTGCAAGGCGGCGTCGGCGAGAAGGTGATCGCTTCCAAGGCCTACCGGACCACGGTCGGAATGTCGGAGGGCGGCAGCGTGCCGTTCACCTTCGTGGCCGAGGATCTGGTCTATCCGATGCCGTCGGCCAAGGACGCCGATAGCTACATCTTCTATGTCGGCTTCGATCCGCAGGCGCTGTCACCCGAGCCGAAGTCGCGGGCGAAGAAGAAGTAGCGAATGATTTGCAAGTGATCGTCATGCCCGGGCTTGTCCTGGGCATCCACGTCCTTCGCTCCGCCTGAATAGAACGTGGATGGCCGGGACAAGCCCGGCCATGACGACGAGAAAGCAAACTATCAAACAAAAAAGCCGGCGCTCATCGCGCCGGCTTTTTGATGGGTGAAGGCGAGACCCCTCAGTTCAGCTTCTGCCGAACCTCGGTGATGCCCTTGGCGAGCAGATCGTCGGCGACCTGGCCCCTGACCGACTGCGACAGGATCGTGGAGGCGGCCTGGACGGCGGCTTCCGCGGCTGCGGCGCGAACATCGGCGACCGCCTGGGCCTCGGCGAGCGCGATCTTACCCTCCGCGGTCTTGGTGCGGCGAGCGACGAAATCTTCCACCTTGGCCTTGGCCTCGATTGCGATGCGTTCGGCTTCGCTCTTCGCGTTGGCGATGATGTCGGCGGCCTCGCGTTCGGCAGAGGCGGTGCGCGCCTTGTAGTCGGCGAGCACCTTGGCGGCTTCCTGCTTGAGGCGCGTCGCATCGTCGAGCTCGGCCTTGATGCGATCGGCGCGATGGTCGAGCGCAGTCATGGCCTTCTTGAAGACCCCGAGATAGCCGAACACGACCATCAGGATCACGAAGGCGATGGCGACCCAGGTTTCAGGATCGAAGAACATATCGATTAACCCTTCAAGGACGCATCAACGGCGGCATTGACCAACGCCGCGTCCGGAACCACGCCGGTGAGCTGCTGCACGATGGTGCCCGCCGCATCGGCCGCGATGCCGCGGACGTTGCTCATGGCGGTCGCGCGGGTCGAGGCGATGGTCTTCTCCGCCTCGGCGAGCTTGGCCGCCAGTTGCTCTTCCAGCGCCTTACGCTCGGCGTCCGCCTGCGCGTTCGCCTTGTCGCGGGATTCGTTGCCGATGGCCTGCGCGCGCGAGCGTGCCGAAGCAAGCTCGCTTTCATAGGCCTTCAGCGCCGCTTCGGACTGGTCCTTCAGCTTCTGCGCTTCGGCGAGGTCGCCCTCGATCTTGTTCTGGCGCGCCTCGATCGCCCCGCCGACGCGCGGCAAAGCGAGCTTGGACACGATCACGTAAAGCGCGACGAAGAAGATCGCGAGCGACACCAGCTGCGAAGCATAGGTGCCGCTCTCGAACGGCGGAAAACCGCCACCGTGTCCGCCTTCGGACCCGGTGTGGGCGCCCGCCGCCGGACTTTTCGCCCCGCCATGACTTTCAGCCATGGATTACTCCTGTTGCAGCCATGCGCGTCGCTTCGGTCGAAGCGGCGCGAAAAATCGTTCTCAGAGCGGAACGAACAGCAGCAGCAGCGCGATCAGCAGCGAGAAAATGCCGAGCGCTTCGGTCACGGCGAAGCCGAAGATCAGATTGCCGAACTGGCCCTGAGCGGCCGAGGGGTTGCGAACGGCTGCGGCGAGGTAGTTGCCGAAGATCACGCCGACGCCGACGCCCGCGCCGCCCATGCCGATGCATGCGATGCCCGCGCCGATAAGTTTTGCTGCTGCCGGATCCATTTTAGACTCCTTGGAAGAAAGATTGGGTTTTGGGTGGAAATTCCCCGGACCGCTCAGTGTCCCGGATGAATGGCGTCGTTGAGGTAGATGCAGGTCAGGATCGCAAACACATAGGCTTGCAGGAACGCGACCAGAATCTCGAGAGCGTACAGCGCGACCGTGAGCGCCAGCGGCAGCACGCCGCCGACCCAGCCAAGGGCGCCGAGCGAGAAGCCGAGCATGGCGACGAAGCCCGCGAACACCTTGAGCGCGATGTGGCCGGCCAGCATGTTGGCGAACAGACGGACGCTGTGGGAGACCGGCCGCAGGAAGAACGACAGGATCTCGATGAACATCACCAGCGGCAGGATATAGCCGGGGACGCCGTGGGGCACGAAGATCGAGAAGAATTTCAGCCCGTTCTTGGCAATGCCGTAGATCAGGACCGTGAAGAAGACCAGCAGCGCGAGCGCCGCGGTGACGATCAGATGGCTCGAGATCGTGAAGGTGTAGGGGATGATGCCGACCAGGTTCGAAACGCAGATGAACATGAACAGCGAGAAGATCAGCGGGAAGAACTTCATGCCTTCCGCGCCGGCCGTCGAGCGGATGGTCGAGGCCACGAACTCGTAGGAGATCTCGGCGACCGACTGCAGGCGCCCGGGAACCAGCTGCGTGCCGCTGGCGAGCATCAGGATCGAGATGATCGCGACCGCCACCAGCATGTAGAGCGACGAATTGGTGAAGGCGATCGTGTGGTTGCCGATATGGCCCAGGGTGAAGAGAGGCTCGATGTTGAACTGGTGGATCGGATCGATTTTCATCAGCGCGGCATCTCTTGGTCTGCCGGGCGATGCCGGCGGGTCTCGGTCTGCCGGTCGGGCCCGGCCCGTACCGGCGCGAGCCGGCACGATCATTCCTCTCCTGGAGTGGATCGCTTAAGAACCACCGCGCCTGTTTTGACCCGCGCCTGCCGTTCTCACCACATTCACCACGCCGGCGACGAAGCCCAGCAGCAGGAACACGATAAATCCGAAAGGCGACGTCGACAGCAAGCGGTCGAAACCCCAGCCAATCCCCGCTCCGACAACGACCCCGGCGACCAACTCGGAGGATAACCGGAAACCAAGCGCCATCGCCGAGGCTCTGGCCGCTCTGTCTTCACCGTCACCTGCGGGTTGCTCGGTCTTGATGTGGCGGCCGCGAAATTCGGACAACCGCTGATCAAGATTTCCGAGCCGTTCGGAAAGCGCAGCTTCCTCGGGCGATCTATCGCGATCTCCATTCTCGCCGTGTCCCGTGCCCTGTGTCATGCAACGAAGACCCGAAACGCCGCGGCTGAATGGAAATTGCGCCCGCCACCCTCAAAAGCCGCGCGGACCATACTGATGGCCCATAATCAAGTCAAGCCAAGTCACGATTGCGTCCATTCCTCTTATGTATCTGATTTATTTGAAAATATCGGCGCGAGCGGCAGCGCTGCACACAGCGTGACGCCGCACCGCAGCAGGTCTCCGCTTGATCGGCGGATGCAGTCGCCATTTCACCCGGCTGCCGGGATCAAAGGGGGTGCCGCGATCGTTCATGTCAAAGGCGCGTTTTGGGCGGCGGATCGCCTCGCCGGGGTGTAGAATTTGCGAGAAGTGCCACCTTTATGAGCGCCATCTTTGGAAGTGCTACCGGCGCGTCGTGGCGGAGAACGCGATGAGACCAGCGAATTCATCTACAGCATCATGCACAGCATCATGGCTTGCCGCGGCGGTGTTCGCCGCGGCGATGGCGGTCAGCGCTGGCGGCCTCGCCGCGCAATCCGCGCCCGACAGCGAAAACGGCCGCTACAGCATGACCCCCATCCCCGAGGGCGTGCTGCGGCTCGACAGCCGCACCGGCACGGTGTCGACCTGCACCCGGAGCGGCGCCGGCTGGGCCTGCTACGCGGTGCCCGATGAACGTGCTGCGCTCGACGCCGAGATCGGCAGGCTCCAGGCCGAAGTCGAGACGCTGAAGGGACGACTTGCGGCGGGGCCGACCGTGTCGGGCAAGATCGACGAGGCGCTGCCGAAATCCGACCCGTTCAAGAAGGCGGAGCCGCAAGCACGAGAACCAAAGGCCGCCGAGAGCGACCGCAGGATCGAGATCCCGCTGCCGAGCGACCAGGACGTCGATCGCGTGATGTCGTTCCTGGAAAAGGCCTGGCGTCGGCTGATCGACATGGCCAACCGCGTGCAGAAGGACGTGTCGGGGAAGATTTAGCGCATGGCGAGCTGCCGTAGGGTGGGCAAAGGCGCGACGCGCCGTGCCCACCAATCTTCCAACTATGCAGGGCGAATGCTGGGCACGCTTCGCTTTGCCCACCCTACGGCAGCTTTCGATCAGGCGAGACTTTCATGACATCAGCCAAATCCATTTCACGCTCGGCGCCATCGTCGGTGCAGGCCACCACCATCGCATCGTCGCTGCTGACCGTGCAGACGCCGGGCCGCGGCTTCACCGATCTCACCGTCGAAGCTGCGAAGTTCGTCGCCGAGGCAGGCGCGCGAGACGGCGCGTTGACGCTTTTCATTCGCCACACCTCGGCATCGCTGACGATCCAGGAGAACGCCGACCCTTCCGTGCTCGTGGATCTCACCACGGCGCTGTCCCGGCTCGCGCCGGAGAGCGCCGGCTGGACGCATGATGCCGAGGGACCCGACGACATGCCGGCGCACGTCAAGACCATGCTGACCCAGACTTCGCTTCATGTGCCGGTCCTGAGCGGCAAGCTCGCGCTCGGCACCTGGCAGGCGATCTACCTGATCGAGCACCGCAAGCGCCCGCACCGGCGCGAAATCGTGCTGCAATTCGTCGGCGGCAATCAGTAGGGCGTTTTCGAGCGGGGTGGATAAAACAAAACCGGCCGCGGAGACCGCGGCCGGTTGGTGTTGATCCGGATCTGCCGTCGATCAGTTCGACTTGATATCGACGTCCTTGGTCTCCGGCAGGAAGAACAAGCCGATCACGACGGTAATCGATGCGAAGATGACCGGATACCAGAGGCCCGCATAGATATCGCCGGTCGAGGCCACGATGGCGAAGGCGGTCGCCGGCAGCAAGCCGCCGAACCAGCCGTTACCGATGTGGTAGGGCAGCGACATCGAGGTGTAGCGGATGCGGGTCGGGAACAGTTCGACCAGCATCGCGGCGATCGGGCCGTAGACCATGGTGACGAAGAGCACCAGGACGAATAGCAGCCCGACAACCGCAGCGACCTGCGGACGGAAGATGTCGAACGGATGCGCCATCTTCACGATGCCTGCATCGCCGGGCTTCGGATAGCCGGCCGCCTGCGCGGCAGCGAGGAGCGCCGGATTGCCGTCCTTGGCGTTGGCGTAGGGAACTTCCTTGCCGTTGACCACCACCTTCACGCCGGAGCCCGCCGCACCCGGCGTGGTCGAGTACTTGACCGACGACTGCGACAGGTAGGCACGCGCGGTGTCGCAAGGCGACGTGAAGACGCGGGTGCCGACCGGGTTGAACAGGTCGCCGCAACCTGCGGGATCCGCCACCACGTCGACCTTGACCGACTCGATCGCCTTTTCCAGCGCCGGGTTGGCGTTGGTGGTGATCATCTTGAAGATCGGGAAGAAGGTCAGCGCCGCGATCAGACAGCCGCCGAGGATGATCGGCTTGCGGCCGATCTTGTCGGAGAGCATGCCGAACACGATGAAGAAGCCGGTCCCGAGCAGGAGCGACCAGGCGATCAGCAGGTTGGCGGTGTAGCCGTCGACCTTGAGGATCGATTGCAGGAAGAACAGCGCGTAGAACTGGCCGGTGTACCAGACCACGCCCTGGCCCATCACGCCGCCAAGCAGCGCCAGCAGCACGAGCTTGCCGTTCTGCCAGTTGCCGAAGGCTTCCGTCAGCGGGGCCTTCGAGCTCTTCCCCTCGTCCTTCATCTTCTGGAAGATCGGGGATTCGTTGAGGCGAAGCCGGATCCAGACCGAGACGCCGAGCAGCAGCACCGAGACCAGGAACGGAATGCGCCAGCCCCAGGCCGCGAAGTCGGGTTCGCCGAGCGCGGAGCGCGTGAACAGGATCACCAGCAGCGACAGGAACAGTCCGAGCGTCGCCGTGGTCTGGATGAAGGAGGTGTAGTAGCCGCGCTTGCCGTTCGGGGCATGCTCCGCGACGTAGGTCGCCGCACCGCCATACTCACCGCCGAGCGCCAGGCCCTGGGCGAGACGCAGCGCGATCAGGATGATCGGGGCCGCGATGCCGATGGTCGCCGCGTTGGGCAGCAGGCCGACGATGAAGGTCGACAGACCCATGATCAGGATGGTGACGAGGAAGGTGTATTTGCGACCGACGATGTCGCCGACACGGCCGAACACGATCGCGCCGAAGGGGCGCACCAGGAAGCCCGCGGCGAAGGCCAGCAGCGCGAAGATGTCGCGGGTTGCCGGCGGATAGGCCGAGAAGAACTGCGCGCCGATGATGCCGGCCAGCGAACCGTAGAGATAGAAATCGTACCACTCGAAAACGGTACCGAGCGAGGAGGCGAGAATGACGAACCGTTCGTCCTTCGTCATCCCTCCCGCGCCTGCTTGAGACACAGCCATTGTCGACATGTTGAGTCGCTCCCCGAAAAATCGTTTCCTCGCGCCCTGGATGCCCGGCCATGCCGGATCAACCCAAGCCTTACCCCCAAGGTAACATTGGCGTGAAACCCGCCCCAATACGACTTTCGGCCTTTCGCACTGACGCTCGCCTGACGCCGCGGGCGTTCCATTCGGCAACATAGTGCCGGCCTGTGGATTAACCCCGTTGCCGCAAAGGGATAATGTCCACTTGCATGCCACGGCTGGTCGGGAAAGAATTGACCCAAGGGCCTGCGCCGGCTTACTGGCCCGGTGCGATTGCCAGCAAGAGAACGATGAACGCTCCCTCGACCCATCTCGTCATTGCCGATGACCACCCGCTGTTCCGCGACGCGCTGCGGCAGGCGGTGGCGGGCGTCCTGAGCTCGGCCAGGATCGACGAGGCTGGATCGTTTGAGGATCTGACCAAGCTTTTGGAACAGACCTCCGACGTCGACCTGATCCTGCTCGACCTCTCGATGCCCGGGATCTCCGGCTTTTCAGGCCTGATCTATCTGCGCGCGCAATATCCGGCGATCCCGGTGGTGATCGTCTCCGCCTCCGACGACAGCGCCACGATCCGCCGTTCGCTGGATTTCGGCGCTTCCGGTTTCATTCCGAAGCGCTTCGGCGTCGAGACCCTGCGCGACGCCATCCTCAAGGTGATGGAGGGCGAGGTCTGGGTTCCCGCCGACACTGATCTGTCGGCGGTCGCCGACCCCGACATGACGCGCCTGCGCGATCGGCTGGTGACGCTGACGCCGCAGCAGGTCCGGGTTCTGATGATGCTGTCGGAGGGATTGCTCAACAAGCAGATCGCCTATGAGCTCGGCGTCTCCGAGGCCACCATCAAGGCGCATGTCTCGGCGATCCTGCAAAAGCTCGGCGTCGAAAGCCGGACCCAAGCCGTGATCGCCGCCGCAAAGATCGCCGGCGGCCAGTGGAAGCAGGGCACCCCGACGGGGTGAGTCCCTAGCGGGCGAGCTACGCGACCGCGCCTGTGTCGCCCCTCTGTCAATCCGCGCGCGCAAAAATATTCCACTTTACCGAAATTCGGAAATGGCGTATGTGTCGCCTATCCCGGCTCATCCTTGAGGGGCGATCTTGTGGTCGTCACGTTCGCGAGCCGGGCTTGCGGTGGACGCGGCAGCGTTCGGGTGCGAGAGGCGTGGGCAGGGCGGATTGCTCTCCGTGAGCCCAAGGCTTCGTTCCGACGAGCGGCGCTGCTAGGCTTCGTCTCGTCTGTAAGTTTCCGGCTCCGTCGACAGGGCTGGGAAAACTGCGGCGAAATGGCGGGCCGTGCGTACGGCAAAACCGTGTGGTCCTGGCCGTCGTTGCTACGGTCAAGCTCTTGCGGATGCGGCATCTGCGTCGACCGGCGCGGTGTCGGTGACTTTCGCGAGGGCGAGGGAGGCCAAAAGGAACTCGGCTCCCGGGAGAGCACGGCATAAGCCGTCCAACCATCGCGCAGGGAAGGCCGAGTGATTGGCTACACCTGTATGCTGCTGTGCGGTTTTCCTGCGTGTGCTTTTCGCGCAGCGGACCGTGGGTGCCAGCCGGCACCCGGCCTTCCCTGCGCCCTCTTGGACAAGAGGGTGGAGTGACGAAGCAAAGCTCGGGCGAATTGCGCCGCGAGACGCGAAGGCGTGTCCGGATTCAAAAATGCGAGCTGGAAGAGTGGCGCTGCCGCCTCATACTCCGTCATTGCGAGCGCAGCGAAGCAATCCAGTCTGTCGCCGCGGAGGGATTCTGGATTGCTTCGCTACGCTCGCAATGACGATGTGGAGAGAACGTGCGCCACACTCCGTTCTCGTGTCCCGGCGATCGGGCCGCAGATGCTGGAACCGGAACCTCACAACTTCTCACAACTCCAAACGGGTGTCTCGCGGTCGCCGCTGCTAGTCAGTGCATGGCCGATCAACAAGGGAGCAGCACCATGACACAGAGCATTGACCAGCACCGCCGCCAGTTCTTTGGCGTCGCCGCAGGAACTGTCGCCGCCGGCCTCGGCGTGATCGGCCTCGCCCGCGCCGAATCGGAAGCGCCGCGCTATTCCGCAACGAACGCCTCATTCGGCGCGATCAAGCAGATCGATGCCGGCGTCCTCAACGTCGGCTACGCGGAAGCCGGTCCTGCGAACGGTCCCGTAGCGATCCTGCTGCACGGCTGGCCCTACGACATTCACGCCTTCGCCGACGTCGCGCCGATCCTGGCGAAGGCCGGCTATCGCGTCATCATCCCTTACCTGCGTGGCTACGGCTCGACGCACTTCCTCTCCGACGAAACGCCGCGCAACGGCGAGCCGGCAGCAATGGCCGCCGACATCATCGCGCTGATGGACAAGCTCGACATCAAGAAGGCGGTCGTCGCCGGTTTCGATTGGGGCGCGCGCACCGCCGACATCATCGCTGCGCTGTGGCCGGAGCGCTGCCGCGCGCTGGTGTCGGTCAGCGGCTATCTGATATCCAGTCAGGCCGCGGGCAATGCACCGCTGCCGCCGTCGGCCGAGCTGCTCTGGTGGTACCAGTTCTATTTCTCGACCGAGCGCGGCCGCGCCGGATACGAGAAGTACACGCATGATTTCGCAAAACTGATCTGGAAGCTGGCCTCGCCGCAGTGGAAGTTCGACGACGCCACCTTCGACCGCAGCGCGGCGGCGCTGGACAACAAGGATCACGTCGTGATCACCATTCACAATTACCGCTGGCGGCTCGGGCTTGCCCAGGGCGAAGTGAAGTACGAACATCTCGAAAAGAAGCTCGCCGCGGGTCCGGTCATCGACGTGCCGACCATCACGATGGAAGGCGACGCCAACGGCGCCCCGCATCCCGACCCGAGCGCCTATGCCAAAAAGTTCTCGGGCCGCTACGAGTTTCGCCTGATTACCGGTGGCATCGGCCACAATCTGCCGCAGGAAGCACCACAAGCCTTTGCCAAGGCCGTCATCGACGCCGACGGCGGCGCCTGACCCGCTACTCCGCCGCCACCATCTGCTGCGTGCGCCACTGGCCGAGCAGGGCGCGGAGCGAAGCCGGCTTGACCGGCTTGTTGAGCACCGCGACCTTTTCGTCGCGCGCAGCCATTTGCACGGCGGGGCTGCGGTCGGCAGTGATCAGGATCGCGGGGATGCCGTCACCGAAGCGGCGGCGGATGTCGCGGATCGCGGCGATGCCGTTGCCGCGGTCGAGATGGTAGTCGACCAGCAGGCCGGTCACGCGGCGGCCGGCAGTTTCGATCGCGGCGATCGCGCCCTCGGGATCGGCTACCGCGATCACTTCGGCGTCCCACGCCTTCAGCAGCGTGCGCATGCCGTCGAGGATCGCGGCATCGTTCTCGATGCAGACGATCAGGGTCCCCGAGATCGAGGTGCGTGCGAGCGGCGTCGCACTGGTCACGGCCGCGGTGTGGGTGATCGCCTTGGCCGTCGGCACCGTCACGGAAAACACCGAGCCGCCGCCGACATTGGAATCGATGGCGATGCCGTGCTTGAGCACGCGCGCCAGCCGCTCGACGATCGACAGGCCAAGGCCGAGGCCGCGGGCGATCCGCGCGCCCTGCTCAAGGCGGTGGAATTCCTTGAAGATCTCGCCGCGCTTGACCGTCGGGATGCCGACGCCGGTGTCGTAGACGCAGATCTTGAGCGAGGCGCCGCGGCGGCGGCAACCGACCAGCACGCGTCCGCGCGGGGTATACTTGATCGCGTTGGAGATCAGGTTCTGCAGCAGCCGCCGCAGCAGGAGACGATCCGATTCGACGGGCAGCGAGCACGGCACGAAGACGAGCGCCAGATTCTTGGCGCGTGCGATCGGCGCGAACTCGATCTCCAGCGAGCGCATCAGATCGGCCATCTTGAAGCTCGAGATCGAGGTCGTCATCGCGCCGGCGTCGAGCCTGGAGATGTCGAGCAGCGCGCCGAGGATCTCCTCGATCGCCTGAAGCGATTCGTCGATGTTCTCGACCAGTCGCGTCTCCTCGCCGCTGTGCTGGCGCTCGACCAGGCTCGTGACATAGAGCCGCGCCGCGTTCAGCGGCTGGAGAATGTCGTGGCTGGCGGCGGCGAGAAAGCGCGTCTTGGAGATGCTGGCGTCTTCGGCCGCGCTCTTGGCCAGTGCCAGCTCGGAATTCAGCCGGGTCAGCTCCTCGGTGCGGTCGCGCACCCGTTTTTCCAGCGTCGCATTGGCGCGCTCCAGCGCTTCGGCCGCCTCGAAACTGGGCGTGACGTCGGTGAAGGTGATGACGAATCCGCCGCCGGGCATGCGGTTAGTCAAGATCTCGATCACCATGTGGCGGTCGGGCAGGCGCTCGAGATAAGGCTCGCCGTCGGTGGTGTAAGCCACCAGCCGGCGCTCCAGCATGGCCTCGCGCTCGGTCGGATCGGCCGGCTCGCTCACGCCCATGAATTCCAGGATTTCGCGCAAGGGCGTGCCGAACTGGATGAAATGCGGGGGAACGTTGAGGAGATCGCCGAACTGCCGGTTGGAGCAGATCAGTTGCAGATCGGCATCGAACACCGCGATGCCCTGGCGCACATGGTTGAGCGCGGTCTGGAGGATCTCGCGGTTGAAATGCAGCGCCGCATGGGAATCGTCGAGCAGCTTGAGCGCAGCCTTCGCGGACACCGTCCGTTTGCGCAGCAGCAGCGACATCACGAGACGCGAGGAAGCCGCACCGATCGAGGAGGCGATCAGGTGCTCGGCATGCTGCAGCAGCTCGAAATCGGCGGGCGCCCCGGACTCCAGCCGCACATTGCGTCGCGCGGAGAATGCCTCGAACGAATGCCGCGCGCGGTCAGGGCCGAGATATTGCGCCACCGTGGTCTGGATGTCCTGCACCGTGACGGTGGTGCGCCAGCGGCGGAAGTTCGGGGAGATCGGCGCCAGCGTGTTGGGGACGAACAGATCGGCCTGCACCAGCTCGATCGACGACGGCCGGCGCGCCAGCGACAGCAGCACGTAGGTGAGAATGTTGAGCGACAGCGACCAGACGACCCCGTGCATCAGCGGCGGCAAATCGGCGCCGAACAGCGCCTGCGGCCGCAGCGCCTCGATTCCGAACGGGCCGTGCTGGAGCAGCAGGATGCCCGCCGTCGAAGTGTCCATGAAGCTCGGGATGAACAGCGTGTAGAGCCACACCGCGAACCCGACCAGCATGCCGCCGATCGCGCCGCGCGCGGTCGCGCGCCGCCACAGCAGTCCACCGAAGAAGCTTGGTGCAAGCTGGGCGATGGCGGCAAAAGAGAGCAGGCCGATCGCCGCGAGCTGGGTGTTGCCGAGCGCGCGGTAGTAGAAATAGGCCATCACCATGATGGCGAAGATCGCGAGCCGGCGCGAGCGCAACAGGAAGTCGCTGAAATCGGCGCCGCCGGTTCGCCCTTCGGGCCGTCGTTGCAGCACCAGGGGCACCACGAGATCGTTCGAGACCATGATGGAGAGCGCGACGCATTCGACGATTACCATCGCGGTCGCCGCCGACAGGCCGCCGACGAAGACGGCGACGCTGAGCAGATCCGCGCCGCCCTCCATCGGCAGCGCTAGCACGTACATATCCGGATCGGCGGCGCCGAACGGGAAGCTGACGAGGCCGGCGAGCGCGATCGGGATCACGAACAGATTGATGGCGACGAGATAGAGCGGGAACAGCCAGCGCGCGCGGCCGACCTCGGCGTCCGAGGAATTCTCCACCACGCTGACGTGGAACTGGCGCGGCAGCAGCATGATCGCGCATAGCGACAGCAGCGTCATTGTCAGGAAGTTACCGATCGAGGGCGAATAGTTGATGGCGCGGACCGCCTCCGGTGTCTTCATCGCGCGCTCGATCAGCTCGTGCGGCGAGAACATCCAGAACGTGACGAAGATGCCCGCGGCGAGGAAGGCGACCAGCTTGATGATGGATTCGGTCGCGACCGCCAGCATCAGGCCGTGCTGGTGCTCGGTGGCGTCCGTCTGTCGCGTGCCGAACAGCACCGCGAAGGCCGCCATCGCCAGCGTCACCATCAGCGCCACGTCGCCCACGATCGGGATGTGGGAGAAGGCCTGGTCTTCGCTCAGAATGGTTTCGAGCGAGGAGGCGACCGCCTTGAGCTGCAGCGCGATGTAGGGCACCGAGCCGATGATCGCGATCAGCGCGACGGTTGCCGCCACCGCCTGGCTCTTGCCGTAGCGCGCGCCGATGAAGTCGGCGATCGAGGTGATGTTGTGGGCCTTGGCGAGCTGGATCACGCGGCGGAGAACGCCGGCCCCTAACCCGATCATCAGGATCGGGCCGACATAGATCGCGAGGAAGTCGGTGGAGGTGCGAGTGGCGAAGCCGACCGAGCCGAAGAAGGTCCAGGAAGTGCAGTAGATCGCCAGCGACAGCGGATAGATCAGCCCCGAGGCGCGGCCGCGCCCAGCCGGCGAGCGGCGGTCGCCATGGCTCGCCACCAGGAACAGAAAGCCGATATAGCCGAAGGCGGCGGCGATCACGCCCCAATCGTGCAGCATGGCGAGCGTGCTTCTCCCGGGGCGCGCGCTGGCCGCGCCCGATCTCATTTTCCCTGTAAATCTAGCGCGTTGGACCGTCGCAGGCGACAGCGAAATGTCGTGCGGGTGCGGGAACTGGGGTTGTCGTTAAGCGGTGCGACCAACGTCGTCCTGGCGAAAGCCAGGACCCACAACCACAGAACATGGTGATGGGCACCCAAGTGGCTCCAGGGAGCCGCAACAATTCATATTCGGGGTAATGGTCCTGGCTCCCGTGCGCAATTGCGCGCTAGTCGAGGAGGACCCGGAGCTACTCCGCCGCCAACGACTTCTCGCGGAGCGGCAGACCGAGGCGGTCCCACACTTGCAGCAGGGCTTCGGCGAGCTGATCGATCAGGCCGTCGTCGTGATAGGGCGACGGCGTGATGCGCAGGCGTTCGGAGCCCTTGGCGACCGTCGGATAGTTGATCGGCTGGATGTAGATGCCGTGCTGTTCGAGCAGGAGGTCGGAGGCCTGCTTGCACTTCTCGGCATCGCCGATGAACAACGGGACGATGTGGGTGTCGCTCGACATCACCGGCAGGCCGGCGGCGTTGAGGATCGCCTTGACCCGGGCGGCGCGGTCCTGGTGACGCTCGCGCTCCCAGCTCGAGGTCTTGAGATGCTTGATGGCGGCGGTCGCGGCCGAGCAGATCGCCGGCGGCAGCGCGGTGGTGAAGATGAAGCCCGGCGCGTAGGAGCGCACGGCGTCGATGATCTGGCCGTTGGCGGCGATGTAGCCGCCGAGGCAGCCGAACGCCTTGGCGAGCGTGCCTTCGAGAATGTCGATGCGATGCATCACGCCATCGCGCTCGGCGATGCCGCCGCCGCGCGGGCCGTACATGCCGACGGCGTGGACCTCGTCGACATAGGTCATCGCGCCGTACTTCTCGGCGAGGTCGCAGATCTTGGCGAGCGGGGCGATGTCGCCGTCCATCGAATAAAGGCTCTCGCAGGCGATCAGCTTGGGCCGGCTCGGGCCCGCAGCCTTCAACAGCGCTTCGAGATCGGCGAGGTCGTTGTGGCGGAACACGACCCGCTCGCAGCCGGACTGGCGGATGCCCTCGATCATCGAATTGTGGTTGAGCTCGTCGGACAGGATCAGGCAGTTCGGAATGAGTTTCGCGATGGTCGCGATGCCGGTCTGGTTCGAGACGTAGCCGGACGTGAAGAGCAGCGAGGCTTCCTTGCCGTGGAGATCGGCGAGCTCGGCCTCGAGCTGCACGAGCGGATGATGCGTGCCGGCGATGTTGCGGGTGCCGCCTGCGCCGGTGCCGACGCGGGTCGCGGTCTCGACCATCGCGCCCACCACCTTCGGGTGCTGGCCCATGCCGAGATAATCGTTGGAGCACCAGATCACGACGTCGCGCTTGCCCTTGGGCGAGTGCCAGAGCGCATGCGGGAACCGGCCGGCAATGCGCTCGAGATCGGCGAACACGCGGTAGCGCCGCTCGGTGTGGAGACGATCAAGGGCGGAATTGAAGAACTGGGCGTAATCCATCGTCAAACCTGCAGCGGAACCGACCAAAGACCCGCATATCCTTAGAGCTATTCCAGTTCCAATGTCTATGCGCTATCCCACATTTGGACCTGCGGGGCATTTGGGCAAAATGCCCTATCGTGCGATTTGAAACTTGATCCGGATCAAGTTCGCGCGAGATGCGATGTTGCTCTGCACCATCCGCTGAAGTGAAGTCGGCGCTCAGGTCGTCCTGAACTGAAGCACGCCGTCTTTCATCTCCGCCGTCAGCCGGCCCTCGACGATCATGTAGTTGATATGGGCGACCAGTTCGCCGGCGGCGAAACCCATCTGGTGTTCGTCCAGCACGTGCTTGTTGAACACCACGGGCACCAATGCGCGCGAGGTCTGCGGTACCTTGCGGCAGGCTTCCGCGATCAGGCGGCAGCGCTCCTCGTGGTGATCGGCGAGCTGCTTGATGCGGGTCTTCAGCCCGTAGAACGGCACGCCGTGGCCCGGCAGTACCAGCACGTCATAGGGGAGAGTCGTGGTGAGGCTGGCGAGCGAGGCCAGATATTCGCCGAGCGAGTTCTGGTCGGGTTCGACCGCCCACACGCTGACGTTCGGCGAGATCTTGCTCAGTACCTGGTCGGCCGAGAGGAACAGCTTGTCGTCGGCGCAATACAGCATCACCTGGTCGAGCGCGTGACCGCCGCCGGTGATCACCTTGAAGCGGCGCGTGCCAATCACGACGTCCTCGCCATGCGAGATGCGGCGGTAGGACGGCGGCAGCACCGAGACGCGCTTGAGATAGTCCTGGCCGCGGCCGAGCAGTTTTTCGGTGAGCGACTCGTCCATGCCGTGGCGGCGGAAGAACAGCCGCTGCGCCTCCTGCCGCTCCTCGGTGCCGCGGTTCTGGTGATAGACCGATTGCAGATATTCGACCTGCGACATCACCAGCGGGCAGTTGAACCGCTCGACGATCCACCCGGCCAGACCGACATGATCGGGATGGGAATGGGTCACGATCAGGCGCGTGATGTTGACACCCTTCAGCGGCCCGTCGAACAGCTTCGTCCAGGCTTCGATCGTCTCCTCATTGCCGAAGCCGGCATCGATCATGGCATAGCCATCGCCGTCGGCGAGCAGATAGATGTTCACATGGTTGAGGCGGAACGGCAGCTTCAGCCGCGCCCACAACACGCCGGGCTTCACCTCGACGACCTCTTCGGGGCCGGGATGCTGTTCCCAGGGATAGCGCAGGGCGTCGGCGGAGGACTGCACGGTGTCGGTCTTTGCGTTCATGCTACCGGCTTAAACCCACCTCTCCCGCCACGCCAGCCGAAAAAGAACGCTGGCGGGGCCCGCATAGCGGTCATTCCGGGTTACGGAACGGCGGCTTACGCTGCCCGCATGTTGTTGAGGAACGCGTCGATCTCTCCGCGCAGCATGTCGGCTTCGCGGCGGAGCGCGTCGGAGGCGCCGAGCACTTCGTTCGCCGCCGCGCCGGCTTCCGCCGAAGCCGTGGAGACGCCGACGATGTTGCTGGAGACCTCGCTGGTGCCGCCGGCTGCGTGCTGGATGTTGCGGGCGATCTCGCGTGTCGCCGCGCCCTGTTCCTCGACCGCGGCGGCGATCGTCGTGGTGACGTCGTTGATCTCGCCGATGATACGGCCGATGCCCTGGATGGCGCCGACCGCCGAAGTCGTCACTGATTGCATGCTGGCGATCTGGCTGCGGATCTCCTCCGTCGCCTTGGCGGTCTGGCTCGCGAGGCTCTTCACCTCGGAGGCGACCACCGCGAAGCCGCGACCGGCTTCGCCCGCGCGCGCGGCCTCGATGGTGGCGTTGAGCGCGAGCAGATTGGTCTGCGAGGCGATGGTCTGGATCAGGTCGACCACCACGCTGATGCGGCTCGCGCTGTCGGCGAGGCTCTGCACCGTGGCGTCAGTCGCGCCGGCTTCGTCGACCGCCTTCCTGGCGATCGCGGCCGAGGTGACGACCTGCTTGCTGATCTCCTCGATCGAGGACGAGAGCTGCTCGGTGCCTGACGACACGGTCTGCACGTTGACCGAGGTCTCTTCGGCTGCGGATGCAACTGCGTTCACCAGCGCATTGGACTGGTCTGCCGTGTTCGACATGCTCTGCGCGGTCGATTGCATCGAATTGGCTGACTGCGCGAGATTGTCGAGTGCGGAGCGGACCGCGCCCTCGAAGTCTGCAATCTTCGCCTCCATCTGCGCCGCACGCTCGGCCTTGGCAACGCGATCCCTGTCCTGCTCGCTCGCAAGCGCCCGGGCTTCGATCATGCTGTCGCGGAACACCGTCAGCGTTTCCTTCATCGCGCCGATCTCGTCGTTCTGCCGGGAGCGGACGATCTCGGTGTCGAGGTCGCCTGCCGAGAGCAACTGCATGGCGCGTTGAAGCTCGCGAATGCGACGCAGGATGTTGCGGCCGACATAGAGCCAGACGAACAGCGCCGAGCCGACCAGCATCAGTGCGCCGAGCGCCAGCATCGCGGTGGTCGCGAGCGAGATCTCATGCCGCGCCTGGAAGGTCGACGCGTTGGTCTCCTTCTGCACACCCTCGACCAGCTGCTGCACGCTGATGCCGAGGCCGACATTGAGCTTGCGGGTCTCGTCCAGGATGGTCTGGCCGTAGTCGATGGCGTCGAGCTCCTTCTGGCGGATCTTGAACACGCCCGTCTTGCCCTCACCGAAGGCGAACAGCTTTTGCACGGTGTCGCGCACCGCTTGCATCGAGGCCATGTTCGGCAGGTCCTCGAGGTTAGACTTGACGCGGTCGCGCGTCGCCTTGAACTCCTTCTCGATCGCCTCCAGCGTATCGCTGTTGTTGGCCGACAGCGCAGCCATCATGTCGGCGGCCATCAGATTGCCGTTGGCGGAGATGGTCGCGACCTGGGAGACTGTGCGGGCGGCTTCGGTGGCATCGTCGGCGGAAACTTCCGCCGCGCCGAGGATCGCGTTCAGGCGCGTTTGCGCATCCAGCATGGCAGGACCGGCCGCACCGACGAATGTGAGCTGCGCCTTGCGGAGTGCTTCATATTGCTTGTCATGCAGCGCGCCGGTATCGAGCCGCTCGCGCGCGGCCGACACCAGGCTCTGGGTCGCCTCGTCGATGCTCTTGGCGGTGTCGCGCAACGCGGTTGCGATCTGCTTGTCGGCGCCGAGCTCGATGATTTCGCCGAGCTTGGCCATGGCGAGTTGCTGGATCTCCTGCACCTTCTTGGTACGTTCGTTCAGCGCCTCATCGGACGGCGACGCCAGGAGGCCCGGCCCCTGCGCCGCGAGCGTTGCGCTTTGCGATGCGAGTTGAAGGCTGGCGGAAAGGCGCGGGATGTCGCGGCCGCTCAGGTCCATCATGGTGCTGCCGAGATGGTTGAAGACGAAGCCGGCGCCGGCTGCAATCACGAGGCCCATGCCCGCGATGACTGCGAAAGCCGTGAACAGGCTGCCGCGCACGCCCCATGTCGGCATTTTGAAACGAGGCCGGATACGACCAAGCAGACGGCCAAGGCCCAGACGGATCGCCATCGAAATTCCCCCACGCGTGATCTTTATGTTTTCGCCGCGGAGTATCCTCGGGGCAGGTTAAAAAATCGCAAGTTGCTCAATCGGTTGGGGACGTTCCGCACAGCGAAAAAAGAAGGGCCGGCAACGATGCCGGCCCTTCCATCACGATAAGGTCTTGGTAACCGTTCAGTAGCGCGCAACCGCCGAGTTGGCCCAGTTGAAGCGGTAGTTGACGCCCGCCTTGATGGTGTGGTCGTCGGTGGTGAAGTTGCCGGTTCCCGCCAGCGGGCCCGCGGTGAAGTGCGCGTCGCCGAAATTGTAGTACTGGTACTCGGCCTTGGCCGACCAGTTCGGCGCGAACATGTATTCGAGGCCGGCGCCGACGGTGTAGCCGTTGCGGTGGTCACCGCTGATGATGAAGCCGGTCGGCACGCCGCCGACGGTCACCTTCTCGTTGTTGTCCGAATAGGCGTAGCCGCCCTTCACGTAGAGCAGGCCCGGACCCCAGGTGTAGCCGACGCGGCCGGTGATCGAGCCGAGACCGCGCTGGTCGTTGGTGTAGGCGACGCCGCCCGGGAACACCGCGCCGACGCTGCCGGAGAGCCAGGAATACTGGCCTTCGACGCCGACCACGAAGTTCGGGTTGAACTGCCAGTCCGCACCGGCCTGCAGGCCGCCGAGGAAACGGCCGTTGCCGTTATTGCCGGTGGAGAGGCCGCTGAAATTGTTGTCGCTGGAGAACGCGCCGCCGACATGGCCGCCGATATAGAAGCCGGTCCAGTTGTAGATCGGCGCGGCATAGGCGGGCGCGGGCGTCTTGTAGTAGTTGCGGTTACCGAGATCGGCACCGACCGCCGGCGCGGCAGCGCCCACCACGAGCAGCGCGACGGTCGCAAACAGAATCTTCTTCATCGTCCAAACTCCAGCACTTAGGTCCCCGGCAGGCGCGCTTTCCGCGCCGTCGTTGGTTTTGCAGATAGCTCGCTTTTGACGAAAATGCTGTCACATCCGTGGCACAGCGGCAGCCAACCTAACTTATTGGGCTGTAAATGATTTTCGTGCTTAATGTCGGCTTAAGAAGTGGTGAAGGAAGGCTTAACTCGGCGCTATCAGGGTAACTTGCGCGCGCATCCCATTAACCAAGACGGCGCCGCGCCTCATCGCGCATCTGTTCGCGGAATGCAGCGCGCTTTGCGGGCCGATCTTCCTCGCGAACGTCATGACGATCGAAGACGTCGAACTTCTCCAGGATCGGATAGCGCTCGCTCGCCATCGCGAGCACGCGCAGCACCTTGGTCGCGGACGGTGTCGGGCCGCTCACTTCCCAGCGCCGGATGGTGTCGGCGCCGCCCTTCTCCGGCAATCCGCAAAGCCGGGCCATGTCGGCCGCGGTGAGCTTGCGGTCGAGGACATCCGAGAGATCGTTGCGGAGTTGCTTCAGTTCGGGACCGGTCATGTCGCCTCAATACGCGAAGTCGATGAGGTGAATGCATTAGAGCTGATTCGGGTCCATCCGAAGGCGAGGCACGCGTAGCGGGCGGGCGTGCTAGTCTCGCGCCCGCCGGGCTCAGCCAGGAAAGGATAACCGCATGCCGGTGTTCAAGCTGCCTCTGTCGGGGGACGTCGTGCAATCCATCAACCCGATCACGTCGTTCTTCAGTCCGGCCAGCGGCCAGTTCGGTCTCGTGAACATCACGGTGGGCCAATCCTCGGCGCCCGACGTCGAGAAGGACCTGCTGTCGGATGTCGGCAGTTACGGCAAGCAGATCGGCCAGGTCGCGGATGCGCTGCTCGTGGTCATTGAGCATCTGGAAGCGCTCGGTGACAGCGCACTCGGCGACGACAAGGCCATCGCGGCTTTCAAGGAGCTGATGCACTCGGTCGCGACCGTCAAGGAGCGCCACAACCGCAAAGCCTGTCGTCCGCGGCGGCGCTGATCATGCCGTGCGACCGCTCCGCGGCACCTTCGCCCGCGCACGGAGTTATGAACGGGTGCCTATGGAAATCCGCCGTTGAATGAACAGATGCCAAGGGGGCCGCAGAATGAAGGGATCTGTCATGAGCATCAAATCCGCCGTTGCCGCCCTGGTCACCATCGGGCTGCTTGCCGCGCCGTTCGCGGCTGAAGCCAAAAAGCACCGGTCAAACCGATCTTACAGCACCGGCGTGGTGGCTCCGAGCTATGGAAGCGCAGGATCATTGGCAGCGCAGCCCAGAGCCTACGGGTCGTCTGGACAGTCGGTCGGGACGGTCACGGCGCCATCGATAGGCGCGTATAATTGGCCGTCGGTCGGCGTGACCAACGCAGTCCCGACCTGGAGCAACACCAACCCGCCCGTCAGGTAGGCGCGCCTGTACTGCGTGCCAATGCTGTGCCGGTCGCAAGACCGGAGAGAAGATAGAGCGCGACCGGCAATGGTCATGGTGGTGACCAGGCATTTCGGATCGTTCAGGGACAGTGCGCGCGCGATCCTAAATTCCCCGGTCGGCCTGTTGGCCGATCACGCAGCGCCATCCGGCGAGGCGCTCGGCTGGATGCTGGTTCATCCATTCGGCGAGCTGCGGCGCACCCATCAGGCACGATTGCATCGAGACGTCGGCGAAGTCGGATGTGGTGACGGTTTGCTCATGACAGTTCGCTGGAGAGGCGAGGTTGCAGAGCACGGCGATGATCTTGATCACGCGAGGTTGCCTCCGTCGCTGCGATGCGCAGAGGCTCCGCCCGATCGTTCGCTCACCGGATCAGCCGGCGGGAAGATGCTGTCGTAGATCGCGCGCGCTTCCTGGATGAGGCGAATGCGCTCGCGCTCGGATTTCGAGACAAACTGAATAATCTGGCCCATGTCGGCTCCAATAGATCCTCGGTCCATCATCACATGATGGGAATCATTCCATGCGGATGTGGGGTGCCGGCTTCGGCTTTGCAGCCCCGCGGGCGGTCACGAGGGATAAAAAGCCCGTGAGTATTCCGTTCCTGAGGTGGAGCGCGATACCTTCAGCGATACGCCGGCTTACGGCGCATCCGGTGGTCGGCCAGATCCGCTTCGCAGCATCGTGATGAAGTGTTGAGCCCGGCGGCGTGATGGCATTGCGGCACATTTTCTCGCGCATCGAGTTGTAAGGTCACTCAGTGCACGGGCGCCTGACAAGCGGCATTGCGATTGAAGGACCGCGCCCGAAAGGATCAGCCATGACAACAACGAAACGCTCCACTGCCGCACTTATCGCTCTCGGACTGGCCGCAGCGCCACTCGCTGTAAACGCTCAAACGTCGGGGACAAAGACACCAAGCGGCACGAGCGGACGCTCCGGAGCACCGGTACAGCAAGGGACTATTGGAAGTTCCGGGCAGACTGTCGGGACCGTGACAGCGCCGTCAGTCGGAACCTCCAACCAGCCCTCCGTCGGCGTAACAAACTCAGTCCCCACCTGGAACAACACAAATCCTCGAACGAAGTAGCCGCGATCGGGTGACCTACGCCGCCGGTGCGCGCTCTCTCTGCCCCGGCACCGCCGCGAGTAGCTCGCGCGTATAGGCATGCTCGGGCGCGGAGAACAGCTGCGCGGTGGGCTTCAGCTCGACGATGGCGCCGCGCTGCATCACGGCGATGCGGTCGCAGATTTGCGCCGCAACCCGCAGATCGTGGGTGATGAACAGCATCGAGAGGCCGAGACGAGCCTTGAGGTCTTCGAGCAACCTCAGCACCTGCGCCTGCACTGAGACGTCGAGTGCGGAGACGGCCTCGTCCGCGACGATGATCTCGGGCTCGAGCGCGAGCGCGCGCGCGATGCCGATGCGCTGGCGCTGGCCGCCGGAGAATTCATGCGGATAGCGCTCGAGCGCGCCGGCATCGAGCCCGACCATCTTGAGGAGATCGCGAGCACGGTCCAACGCGACTTTCGGATCGGTGCCGGCCGCGATCGGGCCGTCGGCGATGATATGACCGACCTTGCGGCGCGGATTGAGCGAAGCGAACGGATCCTGGAAAATCATCTGGATGCGATGGCGCTCGGCGCGTAGCGCCTTGCCCGAGAGCTTTGTGAGATCGGTCTCGCCGATCCGCACGGTGCCGCGGTCGGCCTCGATCAGCCGCATCACCAGCCGGGCCACCGACGATTTGCCGGAACCGGATTCGCCGACCAGGCCGAGCGTCTCGCCCTTGAGAATCGTGAAGTTGACTTCGCGCGCGGCATCGACGCGGCGGTCCTCGCGAAACCAGCCGCCCGAGGTGACGTAGGTCTTGTCCAGTCCGATCACCTCGACCGCCTTGGCCTGGTCGTCGAGGGGGCTGCGGGCGGGCGGATCCATCGAGGGCACGGCGGCGAGCAGCGCCTTGGTGTAGTCGTGCTGCGGCGCGTTGAAGACGGCCGAGGCGGCGCCTTCCTCGACCACCTTGCCATGGCGCAACACCACGACCTGGTCAGCGATGTCGGCGACCACGCCGAAATCATGGGTGATGAACATCACCGCCATGTTTCGATTGCGCTGGAGGTTGCGGATCAGTTTCAGGATCTGCGCTTGCGTGGTGACGTCGAGCGCGGTGGTCGGCTCGTCCGCGACCAGCACCGCCGGTTCGAGCGCAAGCGCCATCGCGATCATGGCGCGCTGGCGCTGGCCGCCGGAGAGCTGGTGCGGATAGGCGCGCACGATGCGCTCGGGGTCGGGGAGGCCGACCTCGCGCGCCAGCGACAGCGCCTTGGCGCGCCGCTCCTTCGGCGTGAGCAGGCCGTGCGCCTCGAACATCTCCGCCATCTGATCGCCGATCCGCATCAACGGATTGAGCGCGGTCATCGGCTCCTGAAAGATCATCGCGAACCGGCGGCCGCGCAGATCGCGCCAGCCGTCGTCGTCGAGTTTCAGCAGGTCGCGGCCTTCGAACTGGATCTCGCCGGAGGTGACGGTGACCGTGTCGGGCAACAGTCCCATCAGCGCATGCGCGCACATCGACTTGCCGGAGCCGGATTCGCCGACGACGCAGACGATCTTGCCGGGCCGCAAATCGAGCGAGACGCCGTCGACCGCGTACGGCCGTTCCGCGCCCTTGGGCAATGCGATCCGCAGATTCTTGATGGAGACGGCGGGCGGTGCGGTCATGATCAGCGGCCCTCCCGCGACAGTCGCGGATTGAGCGCGTCGTTGAGGCCTTCGCCGATCAAATTGAGCCCGAGCACCAAAATCAGGATCGCGACCCCGGGAAACACGGTGATCCACCAGGCCTGGCGGATCACGGTGCGGCCGGCGCCGACCATGTAGCCCCAGGAGATCAGATTGGGATCGCCGAGGCCGAGGAACGCCAGCGAGGACTCCAGCAGGATCGCGGTCGCGACCATCAGCGAGGCCAGCACGATCACCGGCGACAGCGTATTCGGCAGGATTTCGCGCAGGATGATCCAGGTGTTGCTCTGGCCCGTGACCACCGCGGCCTGAACGTACTCCCGCGTGCGCAGCGACAGGACCTCGCCACGGACGAGGCGCGCGACCGGCGGCCAGCTCACCAACGCGATCGAGGCGACGATCGAATAGATCGAGGGCTGCAGGATCGCGACCAGCACGATCGCGAGCGCAAAGCTCGGAATGGTCTGGAAGAACTCGGTGAAGCGCATCAGCGCGTCGTCGACCCTGCCGCCGAAATAGCCGGCCATGGCGCCGATCGGCACGCCCACGACCAGCGCCACCAGGGTGGAGACCATGCCGACGAGCAGCGAGACGCGTGCGCCAAAGATCATGCCGGCGAACACGTCGCGGCCGAGCGCGTCGGTGCCGAGGGGTACGGTTGCGAGCGTGAACGGCGGCAGGAACGGCCGCTGCACCATGCGCCAGGGCGAGTTCGGGAACAGCATCGGACCGAACAGGGCGACCGAGATCGCAAGTAGCAGGATGATGAGCCCGATGACGCCGCTCGGGCTCCTCAGCATCGATTTCCAGAACTGTTTCATGTGGTGAATTCGATGCGCGGGTCGACCAGGCGATAGACCAGGTCGGTGATAAGGTTGAAGGTCAGGACCATGGCGGAACAGATCACGAAGACGCCGAGCAGCAGATTGTAGTCGCGCTGGAGCAGGGCGTCGTACATCAGGCGTCCGATGCCGGGCCAGGCGAACACGGTCTCGGTGATGACGGCGCCGCCGATCAGGGTGCCGGAGTGGACGCCGGCGAGCGTCACGACGGGCAGCAGCGCGTTGCGCAGGACGTGGCGACGCTGGATTACGGCATCGGACAGGCCTTTGGCGCGCGCGGTCTTGACGAAGTCGAGACGCTTCACCTCCAGCATCGAGGCGCGCGTCATGCGGGTGTAGGTCGCCATGAAGAACAGGCCGAGCGTCATCGCCGGCATGATCAGGTGCCTTGCGACGTCGACCACATGGGCAGGGCCGGAGAGGTTGGCGCCGACCGTCTCATAGCCGAAGCTCGGCAGCCAATCGACAGTGACCGAGAACAACAGGATGCCCATCAGCGCCACCCAGAAGATCGGCATGGCGTAGAAGATCAGCGCGAAGATCGTGATGGCGGTGTCGAGCCAGGTCCCCGCGAAGCGCGCCGCGAAGGTGCCGAACAGGATGCCGAGCACCAGTGAGATCGCGAACGCCGTCAGCGTGAGTAGAAGCGTCGCCGGCAGCCGTTCCAGGATCAGCTTCGACACCGGCGCCTGCTGGCGGAAAGAGAAGCCGAGGTCGAGCGTCACGACGCCCTTGACGTAGACGAAGAGCTGCTCGGGCAGCGGCTTGTCCAGGCCGAACTTCTCCCGGAGCTGCTGGACGAAGATCTGGTCGCTGGCGCCGGCCTCGCCCGCCATGACGACCGCGGGATCGCCGGGCGCGAGCCGGATCAGGAAGAAATTGAGGACGACGATCGCAAGCAGGACGATCACGCCCTTCATGATACGCTGAGCGACGAAAGAGAGCATCTAGAGGGTCATATCTTGTAGCGTGACCTGAATCCACCGAGGCAGTGTGCTCCCTCGCCCCGCTCTTGCGGGGAGAGGGTTGGGGTGAGGGGCCTCTTTCCACGCGCGAGAATGCCGATGGATCTGTACCCCCTCACCCGCCGCGCTCTGCGAGCGCGTCGACCTCTCCCTGCAAGCGGGGAGAGGTGAAGGAAGGCGCGCCCTCACTTGTCGAGCCATGCGTCCTTGAAGCCGTCATTCACCCCGATCCCGGTGGTGATCAGGTTCTTGACCTTGCAGCGCATGATGGTCGGGAATTGCAGCTCGAGCATCCAGGCCACCGGCACGTCCTCGACCAGGATTTTCTGCGCCTTCTCGTAGATCTCCTTGCGCTTGGAATCGGGCGTCGCCACCGCACCCTCGGCGAACAGCTTGTCGATTTCCGGGTTGGAGTAACCCTCGACATTATTGAACACCTGGCCCTTGGCGATGGCGCTGGAGACGTAGTTGCGGCCGACGCCGAGTGCGGGATCGCCGTACTGGTAGAGATAGGTGAAAGCGATGTCGTAGTCCCAGTCGCCGATCTTCTGGTTGCCGCCGGCGACGTCGGTGGCGATGGTCTCGATGTTCATGCCGACGTCCTGGAGGTTCTGCTTCACGGCTTCACCCCAGCGCTGCCAGGTCTCGCCATAGGCGAGCGGCAGAAGGCGGATCTTCTCGCCCTTGTAGCCGGCTTCCTTCAACAGCGCCTTGGCCTTGGCGGGATCGTAAGGGTATTTCGGCACGTCGGCGGTGTAGTACTTGATGGTCGATGCGGACGGGCCGGTCGCGACCTTGCCGAGCCCGTTCCAGATCACGTCCTTGGCGAAGTCGCGGTCGATCGCAAACATGACCGCCTGCCGCACCCGCTTGTCGGCGAGCGGACCCTGGCGGTTGTTGAGCCACAGCCAGGCCAGCGGCGAGAAGAACTCCCAGCCGGCGCCGGTGACGCAGGTGTCCTTCAGCTTGGAGAGCCGCGGCACGTCGAAATTCTCGACCGAGCCGCCGGGCAGCACATCGACCTTGCCGGTCTCATATGCCACCGAGCGGGCCGCGGCATCGGGAATGATCTGCCAGTAGATCTCGTCGAGATAGGGCTTGCCCTTCTCGTAATAGTTCGGGTTCTTGACCAGGCGGATGAAAGAGCCCTTCTGCCATTCCTTGAACATAAAGGGGCCGGTGCCGACAGGGGCGTTGTTGTAGGGATTGGTCTTCCAGTCGGTGCCTTCATAGAGATGCTTGGGCACCATCGGCATCGAGCCGACCTCGAAGATGCCGAGGAACGGACCGAACGGCTGCTTCAGCGTGAAGACCACCGTGTAATCGTCGGGCGCCTCGACCTTGTCGACCTGCGCGAGGTTGTTGCGAGCGCGCGCATGCGTCTGCTTCAGCATCTCGAGCGAGAACAGCACGTCGGCGGCGGTGAAGGGCTTGCCGTCGTGCCAGGTCACGCCCTTCCTGAGCTTGAATGTGTAGGTTTTTGCGTCCTCGCTGACGCTCCAGCTCTCGGCGAGCTCCGGCTGTGGTTCGAGCTTGGGGCTGTAGCGAAGCAGGCCTTCGAAAATGTTGCCCGACACCATCTGCACCGGGCCGTTCTGGACCATCGCCAGCATCAGGCCGGGCGGCTCGGGCTGAATCACGGCATTGATCGCTCCACCCGCTTTCGGCTCTTGCGCCAGCGCCGGGGCCGTGAGGCCGCAAGCCAGGAGGACGCCAAGCAACACTCGTTTTGACATGTCGTATCTTTCTCAAGCGAGACCAGCCGCAGACGCTTCGCACGTCGTGGCGCGCAAAGCTATGACCAGCCCATCCCAGTCCCCATCCGGGATCGAGGCTCACACAGTCTCGTTCGGCGCCGCAAGATGAAAGTCTCGACAGTGTTCGCCCAAAAAATGTACAGCGCGTCCCGTGACGGCGTTTGGCGGCCTAGCCGGCGCCACTGCGCCGCCCGGCTTCAGGAGGGCCGCAGCACCCGTTGCAACTCGGCAAGCGCATCCGCGAGTTGCTCCCGGTGCGCGATGTCGTCCTTGGGGATGGCCGCGACACTGCCCGCGAGCTCGCGCAGGATCCCGGCGAGCAGGCCGAAATTGAGGTGCAGGTGCACCGATTTGCGTTCGTCCGCCGTGCCCGGTTGCTGCAGCACCAGCGCAACGCCGCTCCCGTCGAGTCGCGCCTCGAACCGCGATGAATGCCCGAAGGTGCCGACATAGAACTTGTCGGGATATTCGAGCGCGATCTCTGCCTTGTCGGGAACCGGCTTGGACATGTGAGCCTCATTTGTGTGGGGCTATTCTGGCCGGGAATAAACTCGGCCGACTTGAGATAGGTCAGGGGCGGGCTCGTTCCGGATTTGATCGGGATCAAAGCCGGGCTGCCGCTTCTGCGATCTGATGGCAGGACGCGGTGAGGCTCCGCGTGACCGGTCAACTGCGAGTGCATCGGCGATGAACGTCCATTCCACCCCACCCGAAGCGGATTCAGATGATATCGCCATCTCCTTCGCGGACGAGGCGTCGGCACGTTGCGCGCAATTGCTCGGCGATGCCGGCCTCAGGCTGACGCGCCACCGCCTGGCGCTCGGCCAAATGCTGTTCCTCTGCCCCCATCGTCATGTGACAGCGGAGGGACTTTATGAAGAAGCGACGGCTGCCAATCTGCGGCTGTCGCTTGCGACCGTCTACAACACGCTGAACCAGTTCACCGAAGCCGGCCTGTTGCGCCGGATCGCAGCCGACGGCATCAAGTCGTTCTTCGACACCGACACGTCCGTGCATCCGCATTTCTACCTCGAAGGCGAGGATGTGCTGGTCGACGTCACCGACGGCCTGACCTTCACCATGATGCCCGAGGCGCTTCCGGGCCATGAGATCGCGCGGCTCGACGTCGTCGTCCATCTGCGCCGCAAGCGCAACGCAGACCCTGCCTGACGATCATCTAGCGCAAGCCCGCTCGCCGGAATCCTTCCAGATAGTGCTCGCGGTCGGCCTCATTGGCCCATGGCAATTGCGTCCCGATCCAGTGCAGCGAGATGTTGGGCTGGGTGCGGCGGAGCTCGCCCAGCGCCATCTCCGCAAGCACGCCGTCGCCGGTCATGCCGGCAGAAACCGCGAGCACGCGGTAGGCGCCGGTGAGGTCGCCGCGGTGGCGGATCGCCTCGCGCGCGAGTGCGATGGCCTCGCCATAGCGCCGTTCGGTGAAGCGGGCATAGCCGGCGACGCCGTGATAGATCGCCAGGGATGGATCGCGCGGCGAGAGCCGCATTGCCCTCTGCGCTGCCTCGAATGAATCCTTCGGCCGTCCGGCGTAGGACAGTGCCAGTGCGTAATAGCCCTGCGCCAGCGAGAAGTTCGGATTGAGCGCGAGCGCCTGTTCGAACTCGGACAGTGCGTCCGCAAGCCTTCGCGTCGAGAAGTAGACGCTTCCGAGCGCGGCGTGCGCCCAGGCGTCCTCATGGTCGCAGCGCACCGCGGCGAGCGCGGCGGCTTCCGCCACCGGCGCCACCACGGCCAGCTCGGCCCAGCCGAGATGCACGCCGAACATGTGGTTCGCCGCGAGCACCGACAGCGCCTGGCCGTAATTCGGGTCGATGCCGACCGCGCGTTCCAGCAGCGCCCGCGCGGTCTCGTGATCGCGCCGCGTCACGCGCCAGTAATGTGACAGCGCCCGCATCAGGAGATCCCAGGCATCCAGGCTCGCAGGGGGCTTGCGATGGGCGCGAAAACTTTCCGCCGCATGAATCTGCGGCTCGATCGCCGCGGCGATCGCGTTGGTGATTTCGTCCTGCACGGCGAACACGTCGACCAGCTCGCGGTCGTAGCGCTCGGCCCAGAGATGGCTGCCGGTTGTGGCGTCGTTGAGCTGTGCGGTGATGCGCACCCTGTTGTCCGACTTGCGCACGCTGCCTTCGACGATGTAGCGGACGCCGAGTTCCTCGGCGATCTGCCGGATGTGGACCGCGCGTCCCTTGTAAGTGAATGACGAGTTGCGGGCGATCACCATGAACCAGCGCTGCTTCGATAGCGCGGTGAGGATGTCCTCGCTGATGCCGTCGCCGAAATAGTCCTGCGCGGGATCGCCGCTCATGTTCTCGAAAGCGAGCACCGCGACCCCGGGACGGTCCGCCAGGACGCGCGGCAGGGCAGCGATGGGTTCAGCGGGCGCCGTCGCGGCTGCCAGTTCTTCCCGGACTTCGCCGACGAAACGAAAGCCCTTGCGCGGAATGGTCTTGATAAGCCGCTGGCTGGCACCGTCGTCGCCGAGCGCCTTGCGCGCGGCGTTGATCCGGCTGTTCAGGGCGGAATCCGAGATGATCCGATCGCTCCAAATTTGGCTGATCAGGTCATCCTTGCTGACCACACGCGTGCGCTGCGCCACCAGATAGAGCAGGAGATCGAACACCTGCGGCTGCAACGGCACGGCTGCCCCGCTGCAGGTGAGTTCCCGCAGGTCGCCGTCGAGCACGTTGTTCTCAAAGCGAAATCGCACGTTTCTGTCGTCTCAAGCAAAAATCAAAGTCGTCTCAGGCGAAAATCAACCGTCCGCGAAAGTCTTGGGACCTCCGGTGCGGCATGGTGCAGCGACCAATGAAGTGCCGGCGTTTTGGCACAACGGAGCTGTTTATGACCCAAATTGATCATCAGGTTCATCCTATCGGCCCGGTTGCGGGCTCACGCATTTTCAAGTTCATCGCATTTCTGTACGGAATTGCGGCGTATCTCGTGTTTTTCGTCACCATTCTCTACGCCATCGGCTTCGTCATGGGGCTGGTGGTGCCGAAGACCATCGACACCGGGACCGACACACCCGTCGCCGAGGCCGTCATCATCAATCTGCTCCTGATGGCCCTGTTTGCGGTCCAGCACAGCGTGATGGCGCGCCGGCAGTTCAAGGCATGGTGGACGCAGTACGTCCCCAAGCCGGTCGAGCGCAGCACTTATGTGCTGTTTGCGAGCCTGTCATTGCTCCTCCTGTTCTGGCAGTGGCGTCCGCTGCCCACGGTCATATGGGAGGTCGCGAACCCGGATCTTGCTGTGACGATCGTCACGCTGTCGTTGGTGGGCTGGGTCCTGGTGTTCACCTCGACCTTCATCATCAATCATTTCGAGTTGTTCGGATTGCATCAGGTCACCAATCATCTCGTCGGCAAGGAGGCGTCGCCGCCGCGCTTCAAGACGCCGCTGCTCTACAAGTTCGTCCGTCATCCGATCTATCTCGGCTTCATCATTGCGTTCTGGGCGGCGCCGGTCATGACCGTGGGCCATCTGCTGTTCGCCGCCGTGACCACGCTCTACATCTTCGTCGGCATCGCGCTGGAGGAGCACGACCTCATCGATCTCTTCGGCGACGAGTACCGGCAGTACAAACAACGGGTCTCGATGCTTATTCCCTGGCGCAAGTCGGTATAGCTTGCGCGTCTTTCCGTCGCGTCCGCCGAAAGGAGGACGCGCGGCGGCGCCGAGGCGCGTATCGGATCTTGCCGACCCGGCCTTCAACGTTTCTCGGGGTGAATCCCCTCACCCCGACGCTACCTGCGCGAGCGAAGCTCGTCGCGACCCCGCATCCGTTTTTGCCGAGCTATCGGCAAACGGGCGCGGGGAGAGAAATTCAAACCTTCATCAACGGAGACGACCCAATGAAACATGTCGGAAACTGCTTCTGTGGCGCGGTCACGATCGAGGCCACAGGCGCGCCGGAGGCGATGGGCTATTGCCATTGCCGCTCGTGCCGCTCGTGGTCGGGCGGTCCGGTGAACGCGTTCAGCCTGTGGAAGCCCGAGGCTGTGCGCATCACCGAAGGTGCAGAGAATGTCGAGACCTTTACCAAGACGCCGCTCAGCCAGCGCAAATACTGCAAGAAATGCGGCGGCCACCTCATGACGAACCATCCGCCGCTTGGCCTGGTCGACGTCTTCACCGCCACCATTCCCACGCTCGCCTTCGCGCCCGGCGTCCACGTCAATTACGCCGAGACGGTGCTGCCGATGCGCGACGGCCTGCCCAAGCTCAAGGATTTCCCGGCCGAGTTCGGCGGCAGCGGCGAGATGATGCAGGAGTAGCGACCCTCTTCTCCTCTCCCGCAAGCGGGAGAGGAGAAATTCGCTATCTCATCCCCGCGCGCCGCAATCCCTCGAGGTAATGCTCGCGATCCTCGTCCCGCAGCATCGGCAGCTCGCGGGTGATCCAGGCCAGCGAGATGCCCGGTTGGGCGCGGCGCAAGCCTTCCAGGGCGGAAGCCGCGCGCGCGGGATCCCCCGACATGCCGGCGGCGGCGGTCAGCACGCGATGCGCGCCGACGAAATCGGCGCGCTGCCGCATCGACTCGCGCGCCATCTGTGCGGCTCCTTCGTAATCGCGGCCGATGAACCGGGCATAGGCCGCGACGCCGCAATAGATCGCCGCGAGCGGGTCGCGGGGGCTCAGCCGCAGCGCGCGGCGCGCGGCGACATCGCCGTTCTGCCATCGTCCCGCGTAGCACAGCGTCACGCCGTAGAAGGCATGCGCCATCGCGAAGTTCGGATTGAGGTTCAGCGCCAGCTCGAATTCCGCCAGCGCGTCGTCGAAGCGGCGGCGGAATAGATAGGTATAAGCCAGGCCGTGATGGGCCCAGGCATCCTCGCGATCCGCCTCCACCGCCGCGAGCGCGGCGCGTTCGGCGACCGGCACGGTCGGGGCCATGTCGGACCAGCCCATATGCGCGCCGAAGATGTGGCTGGTCGCGAGCAGGCCGAGCGCCTTGCCATAGGCGGGATCGAGCGCGACGGCCTTTTCGAGCAGTCCCTGCGCGGCGGCATTGTCCTCGCGAGTGATGCGCCAGTAATGCGACAATGCGCGCATCACGAGGTCCCAGGCATCCAGGCTTCCCGGCGGTTTCTGCTGGGCGCGAAAACTCTCGGCGGTATAGAGCTGCGGCTCGATCGCGGCGACGATCGCCTCGGTGATCTCATCCTGCACGGCGAAGATGTCGGCAAGCTCGCGGTCGTAGCGTTCGGCCCAGAGATGGCTGCCGGTCGAAACGTCGTTGAGCTGTGCGGAGATGCGCACGCGATCGCCGCTCCGCCGCACGCTGCCTTCGAGCACGTAGCGCACGCCGAGCTCGCGCGCGACCTCGTTCATGTGCACAGCGCGGCCCTTGTAGACGAAGGAGGAGTTGCGCGCGACGACGAAGAACCAGCGCAGCTTCGACAGCGCGGTGATGATGTCCTCGCTGATCCCGTCGGAGAAATAATCCTGCTCGCGGTCGCCGCTCATGTTGGTGAAGGGCAGCACCGCGATGGCCGGCCGGTCCGGTAGCGGCAGCGGGGCCTGCAGAAGCTTCGCTCCAAAACCGGATTCCGGCGCGGTCGCCCCACGCTTGGTCTCGACGTCGCCGACGAAACGAAAACCCTTGCGCGAGATGGTGCGGATCAGCGCCTGGCTCGCGCCGCTATCTCCGACCGCCTTGCGTGCCGCATTGATCCGGCTGGTCAGGGTGGATTCGGAGACGCTGCGCCCGTGCCAGATCTTGTCGATCAGCTCGTCCTTGCTGACCACCCGGTCGCGGTTCTCCATGAGGTGGACGACGAGATCGAAAACCTGCGGCTCCACGGCAACGGGAACCTGCTCGCGGCTCAGCTCGCGCAAGTCGGTATCGAGCAGGTGATCCCGGAACAGAAACTGCACGTCGAAAACTCAGGCCTCAAGACGACATCGGGCAATGATGAAATCAAAATGGATTTCGGCTGATGTCTGTAAGTCCGCCAAGGGGCCTGTCCGGTTCACCACGATCGCGTGATGGCAGCCATGCGATTTACGGGGAGGAATGCAGCCTGGGTTAGAATGTGGCGGTTTCGGCCGGATTGTCGCACGTCATTGCGAGCGCAGCGAAGCAATCCAGCTTGTCGCCGCGGAGGCAGCGTGGATTGCTTCGTCGCGAGGGCTCGTCGCAATGACGGTGTTGAGGCAATGGCGTGCGGCAGCTTCCCACGTTGTCCTGGCCTTCGCGACGGCATCGAATGTGTGACGAGCGGTGAATGTCCATTTGCCGAACAGCTCCGTGTGCGTAAGCTGCCTTCACACAACACACCAACCACGAAGAAACGCCCATGCCCGCTTTTCATGCCTCGACCACCGTGCTCGATTCCATGCTGTTCCGCGATGCCTTCGGCACGCCGCAGATGCGGGAGGTGTTTTCTGATATCGCGACGGTCGCGCGCTATGCCGAGGTCGAGGTGGCACTGGCGAAGGCGGAAGCGAAGTGCGGGGTGATCCCGCAGGATGCCGCCGACCAGATCGCGGCGCGGACTGATCTTGCCGCGCTGGATTTCGACCTGTTGCGGCAGGAGACCGATGTGGTCGGCTATCCGATCCTGCCCCTGGTGCATCAGATGGTGAAGCAATGCGGCGATGCCGGCCGCTATGTGCATTGGGGTGCGACCACGCAGGACATCATGGACACCGCCGTGGTGCTGCAACTGCGCGCCGGGCTCGAGATCGTCGAGCAGGACATCGCCGCACTGCGCAAGATTCTCGCCGACCTCTCCAGGCGCTATCGCGACACCCCGATGGCGGGCCGCACCCATCTCCAGCAGGCGCTGCCGGTCACCTTCGGCTACAAGACCGCGATCTGGCTCGCGATGTTCGACCGCCACGCCGAGCGGATCAGTGAGTTGAAGCCGCGCGTCCTGGTCGGCCAGTTCGCCGGCGCAGCCGGGACGCTGGCCTCGCTCGGCGACAAGGGGTTCGAGGTGCAGGAGGCGCTCTGCGTCGAACTGAGGCTCGGCGTCCCCGCCTCGACCTGGCACGTCGCACGCGATGGTTTTGCCGAGGCCGTGAATTTCCTGGCGCTCGTCACCGGCTCGCTCGGCAAGATCGCGCTCGACATCATGATCATGGCCTCGACCGAATTCGCCGAGGTCTACGAGCCCTTCGTCAAGGGACGCGGCGCTTCCTCGACCATGCCTCAGAAGCGCAACCCGATCTCCTCGGAACTGATGCTCGCGGCGTCCAAGGCGGTGCGCCAGCACGCCGGCCTCATGTTGGATGCCATGGTGCAGGATTTCGAGCGCGCCACCGGGCCCTGGCACGCCGAATGGATGGCGATCCCCGAGAGCTTCGTGCTGACCGCCGGCGCGTTGCACCAGGCGAAGTTCGCGCTCGCCGGTCTCATCGTCGACGAAAGCAAGATGAACGAGAATCTCGCCGTCAGCCGCGGTCTGATCGTGGCTGAAGCCGTCATGATGGGGCTCGCGCCGCAGATTGGGCGGCAGGAGGCCCATGACGTGGTCTATGACGCCTGCCGGCTCGCCAATGAGAATGGTCTTACACTGGCGGACGCGCTGTCGTCCGACGCCCGCGTCTCTGCCAGAATCGACCGTGCCACGATCGAGGCGCTGACATCACCGAAAAATTACCTCGGCCTTGCTCCCGCCATGGTCGACCGGGTGCTGAAATCGGCAACACGTTGAAAACCAAAATGCGCGAAACTGCGTATCTTTGGGGTGTCGCAAGGCACTCGCGCACTTGTGTCTCGCGATGCTAGACTTAAATTGAGCGAAAGACGTTCGGCAGAGGATCCGGCATGACTGATCAACGCATCACCTCCACTCCCATCGATCCCGTGAAGCTCGACCGGCTGGCCGAGGTGGCGGTGAAGGTGGGCCTGGGCTTGCGGCCGGGCCAGGATCTGCTCTTGACGGCACCTGCGATCGCGTTGCCGCTGGTGCGGCGGATCGCCGTGCATGCCTACAAGGCCGGCGCCGGCATCGTGACGCCCATTCTCTCCGACGAAGAGATGACGCTGGCGCGCTATCGCCACGGCCACGACGACAGCTTCGATCGTGCCGCCAACTGGCTCTATGAGGGCATGGCCAAGGCGTTCTCGAACAACACCGCGCGTCTTGCCATCGTCGGCGACAATCCGATGCTGCTGTCGGGCGAAGATGCTTCCAAGGTCGCACGCGCCAGCAAGGCCAATTCCATGGCCTATCAGCCGGCGCTGGAAAAGATCGTCAATTTCGACACCAACTGGAACATCATTGCCTATCCGAGCCCGTCCTGGGCGAAGCAAGTCTTTCCGAACGATCCTGAAGAGGTCGCGATCGGCAAGCTCGCGGACGCGATCTTCGCGGCGTCCCGCGTCGATCGCGACGACGCGCCGGCCAATTGGGCGAGCCACAATGCGGTGCTGCGGGAACGCACCAATTGGCTCAACGGCCAGCGTTTCCGCGCGCTCCAGTACTCGGGACCGGGCACCGACCTCACCATCGGGCTCGCCGACGGACACGAGTGGGAGGGCGGCGCCTCGCTATCCAAGAACGGCATCAGCTGCAACGCCAATATCCCGACCGAAGAAGTCTTCACCACGCCGCATTGCCGGCGGGTCTACGGCCATGTCGTGAGCTCGAAGCCGCTGTCCTATCAGGGCACGCTGATCGACAACATCGCAGTGCGTTTCGAGGACGGCAGGATCGTCGACGCCAAGGCCTCGCGCGGCGCGGAGGTGCTGAACAAGGTGCTGGACACCGACGAGGGCGCGCGGCGTCTCGGCGAAGTGGCGCTGGTGCCGCATTCCTCGCCGATCTCGCAGAGCGGGCTGTTGTTCTACAACACGCTGTTCGACGAGAACGCGGCCTCGCACATCGCGCTCGGCCAGTGCTATTCGAAGTGCTTCGTCAACGGCGCGCAGCTCACGCCGCAGCAGATCGCGGCGCAAGGCGGCAACCAGAGCCTGATCCATATCGACTGGATGATCGGCTCGGCCGAGACCGACATCGACGGCATTCTGGCCGACGGCAGCAAAGTGCCGGTGTTTCGCAAGGGCGAATGGGCGAAGTAACTACGCCGCCGCGTTGCGCAGCATCGGGCTGTTGTCGATGCTGAAGCGGTTGAACAGCGTCGTGAACGGGCTGCCGTCGGTGGCTCGCACGATGGCGTCGGAGGCCGCCACCGCGTCGTAGAGCGCACCGACCGGATCATTCGCCTCGGACAGGTCGAGACCCCCGCGGATTTCCTCGCGTGCCTCGTTGACGTCGTCCTCGTCCTCGAGTGTCGCCTCCAGCGCGTCGGCCGCCCGCCGCATCTCATGGAGGTCACCGCCGGCGGAAAATTTCAGGATGTCGAGCCAGTAGGGGCGCGCCACGACGAGCCTGACGAAGGCCTCGAAACTCTCCGCGATAATTCCCGCGCGGCCTTCCGATGAGACGTAGAGCACATTCTGAGAAGGCAGCAGCACGAACGCGCCGCCGGAGCCGTCACTGCCGATCTGCCGGGGGCTCTCGATGCCGTCGACGGTGAACCAGGGCTCCTCGTCGGTTGCGAAGGAGACATCGAGACTGCCGAGCCAGGCGACGACCTCGCCTTGGGTTGCGAGAACCTCCGGGTTGAGGGGCATCGGCATGGCTCCTTTCAGATGCTTCGCGCACTTTGTCGCACCCCGGAAAAGAAGGGTTCATGTGCGCGAAATCGCAGGGAAATTGGGACGTTAACCGTTTCGCGTCTGCAACTTGCGGCTGATTGTCGGGCCCTGCGTAAGAAAGAATTAAAAACCGGCTACTAGCGTTCCCGGCATCTTTGAGCAATTCGGGCCGAGACCCGGGCAGGCCATATTTTATCCCCTGAGGAAACAGATGTCGCGCACATTGATTGAAATTAGTAGTTGCAATGTAGAGCTTGAGCTGCGGCCGATCGAGCCGTCCTGGATTATCGAAGGCAATCCGGTGTCGCGCTCGCACATCCTGTCCACCAGCGCCGACGGCACCGCTTCGACCATCATCTGGGCTTGCACCGAAGGGCGCTTCAACTGGTACTACGATATCGACGAGACGATCATGATCATGGAAGGATCGATCGTGCTCGAAAGCGACGGCATGCCGCCGAAGCGCTACGGCCCGGGCGACGTCATCTTCTTCCGCGACGGCGCGCATGCCAAATGGCATGTCGAAGGCCACGTCAAGAAGATCGCCTTCTGCCGCAAGACCAATCCCGTGATGATCGGCTTCCTGATCCGGGTCGTCAACAAGCTCAAGAAGATCTTCGTCTCCACCGGCGAGCGCCGTCCGGCCTCGCTCATGGGGGCCGGTTAGAGTTCAATCAGTTTCAAGGACGCTTCCCAGCGGTCACGACGGAACAGGGGCCGGGATCAACATCCCGGCCCCTGTTCTCGTCATGACGGCAATTCGAGCCGGTAGACATCGGTCGCGGTTTGCGAGAACAACGCCGTCTTCTCGGTCTCGCTCAACGGCGCCGCGATACGCTTGAAGGCGTTGAAGATCACCTGGTAGCTGCACTGGCCCTTGTCCGGCGGGAAATTGCTCTCGAACATCGCGCGCTTGGGTCCAAACGCCTCGATGCAGGTTTCGACATAAGGCCGCCAGGCCGCGGCAAGCTCCTCGGATGAAGGTGGCCTCTCGCGCAAATGGAAGTCGTAGCCGAGCAGGCACATCGCGAGCCCGCCGAGCTTCACCACCACGTTCTCGCATTTGGCGATCTCCTGGATCGAGGCGCGCCATTGCGGAAACACCTCCTTGCGTCGCCCGGCAAAGCGGCCGATTCCGGCCGGGCCGCCGCAATGGTCGAGCACGATCCTGGTGCCGGGAAATGCGCGGGCGAGCTCGATCAGCTCGCCGATCTGCGGATGGAACAGCCAGGCGTCGAAGCTCAGGTTCAGCGGCGCCAGACAGGCGAAGCCCTTGCGGAAGGTCGGGTCCTGCAGCAATCCCTGCGGTCGGCTCGCATACATGCCGGCGACAGCAGGATCCTGGTCCCAGGCCGAGGAATGCCGGATGCCGCGGAAGCGACCGTTGCCTGCCGCGATCTCGGCCTCCAGCACCGGTTTTGCGGCATCGCCGAGCAGCAGATTGACGTGGCTGACGATGCCGGCGCAGATCGCGGCCTTGCCGTAACCGCCGCTCGCGCTCATCGCGGCGACGCCATTGGCGAACTCGACCTCGCCGACCGGCCGGAACGCCTCGGGCCCGTGCGCACGATACATCGAGCGGCAATCGACATAGACGGTGGCGGTGACGTTGTGGCCGGAGGCGATATCGGCCGCCATCTCCTCGATCAGATAGCGGTGCCCGCGATTCCAGAGATGGTGATGGGGATCGACGATCGGCCGTAAGGGATCGATGATCTCCTCATGATGCAGCGCGAGCCAGTCCTCGCGCGGCTCGACGAATAGCCCGCTCGTGTTGGCGGGTAGACCGCTTGCAGCCATCGACGTGCGCTCCCCTCATTGGCTTTGGTGCAAGGAGCTTAGCACCGGTTGTCACACGCAGCAGCGCGTTCCGTGCAACGCGCTTCCCGAAGCCACGCGCGCGGCTTGGAACTTCTACTCCGGCTTGAAACCCGAGGCCCTGATCACGGGGCTCCACAAGTCGGAGTCGGATTTTTGGATCCGCGAGAATTCCTGAGCCGAAGTGCCGGTGGGCTGGATCCCAAGAGGCGTTAGCCCCTTGCTAAACTCTGGAGAACGTACAGCTTCGACCACCGCTCCATTCAGCCGTGCGATGACCTCAGGGGGCGTCCTTGAAGGTGCATAGATGCCGTACCAGCCCTCCCCTCGGATGCTATATCCGCTTTCCGAAAACGTAGGCACGTCGGGCAGGGCCGTCGAACGCGCGCGGCCGGACGTAGCGAGAACAGTGATGCGCCCGGCCTTGTGAGCCTCGACGAGATCTTGCGTCGAAGTGAAGAACATCGGCAAGTGACCTCCAATCAAATCGGTGATCGCTTGCGGATTGCCCTTGTAGACGACTTGACGAAGATCGAGGCCGGTGTGGCCTGCAAACAGCAGGGCAAAGAAGTGCGGCAATGATCCTGCGGCCGGAGTTCCGTAGGCGGCTTGATCAGGATGCCCCCTCAACCACTGAACCAGCTCCTTGAGACTTTTGGCAGGCACGTTCGCGCCAATCGCTATGGCGAGATCATAAGTCGCGACCTGGGAGACAGGCTCGAAATCCCGCTCGGGATCGTAAGCGAGCTGGTCATAAACGTGAGGGAAAATGGCCATTGGTGCAATCGGCGTGAACAGCAGGACGCTACCGTCGGCAGGAGCATTTTTGACCAATTGCACGCCGAGGCGCCCCGCCGCGCCCGGCTTGTTCTCAACGATCACCGGCCGATTGAGCCGTGTGCGCATGGACTCGGCGATCATCCTTGCGGCTGCGTCGCCCACGCCTCCGGCCGGATACGGCAAGACAATCTTGATTGTGGACTCACCGTTTTGCGCATTGGCATTGGGCAGGATCAGGCTGAGAGCTGCTGCCAATGCAATTTGGACTACACGCATGGAGTGCCACCGGTTGATGGAGATGCTGGCTTGGTGCCTTGCCCCATAGACCGTCCGCCATAATGGTGCATAAATGAACTCTGGTTCTCCTTATGACGCAATAAAATCTATTGATGGGGGTCTTGCGTGGACCGGACCACCGACAAGCGGATCAAGCTGCGGGACCTTCACGTGTTTCAGGTGGCTGCCGAGACCGGCAGCATGGCCAAGGCGGCCGCGCGTCTGGCGATAACCCAGCCTGCGGTTTCGTACGCGATTTCGGAACTCGAGCATGTTGTCGGCGTGCCGCTGCTGGATCGGTCTTCGCAAGGTGTGACGCCGACGGTCTACGGCCGGGCGCTGCTCGAGCGCAGCGCCGTCGTGTTCAACGAACTGCGGCACGGCATAAGCGAGATCGCATCACTCGCAGATCCCGAAGTGGGTGAGTTGCGGATCGGCACGACGCCGCCGATGTCGGCAGTTGCATCCGCCGTGTTTAACCGGCTCGTGCAGCGCTATCCTCGCATGAGATTCGAGCTGACGGTCGGCCCGACCGACGTTCTGCTACGCCAACTGCGCCAGCGCGATGTAGAGATCGTCATCAGCCGGCTCGCATCGATGGTCGGCAACGACGATCTCAGGGTTGAAACGCTGTTCCACGACGAGCTGGTTGTCCTCTGCAGCAAACGCAGCAAATGGGCTCGGCGGCGCAACGTTGCCTTGGCCGATCTCATCCGCGAACCGTGGGTGTTTCCGCCCCCGGCGGGCTTTCTCACCGGAATCATGCGCAGTGCCTTCGAGGAGCAGGGCCTGGAGTTTCCGCGGGCGACTGTGACGACGGCGTGCACCTATTCACTGAGCGTCCTCGTCGGCAACGGCAATTTTCTCGGCATTCATCCCGGCGCGATGTTGACGACACCGAACGAGCACCCGCAATTGACCGCCGTTGATGTCCGGCTGCCGACCACGCGCGGCGCAATCGGCCTGATCGCTCTGAAGGATCGGTCGCTCAGTCCGGTGGCCCAGCTGTTCGCACAGTCGGTTGCGCCTGTTGTGCAGAGCATCAAGCCTAATCGAGTATCGCGGTCCGTTCGCAAGTAGTCCGCCGCTTGGCCCTCACGTCCACCACCAGCCGCCAATCGGTTGCGGTGGCCGGCTTGACCTCGCCGAGCCAGTGGAAGAAATCCTCGGTGATCTCCGTAAAACTCCAGCGCGTCAGGTCGCCGGCTTCGGTCGTGCCTTCCTGCACGATGTCTGCATCGCGTGGACGGCCGATCTGCTGGCGGAATATGCAGCGGCCGGGATCGAACCAGGAAATCCGCCATGCATCGATGGTCGGATCGTAGACCCGCAGCGTCGTGCCGTACCAATAGCCGGCGATCGGCAAGGCTGGGCTGCCGGCCGGGCGCGGAATGATCCAGACGTCCTGCACGGCGCGGCCCTCCAGCACCCAGCCGAAATGGATTTCGCCGGGCGCGGTGTGTTTCGTTCCATCGGGTTCATGGGCGGTGATCTCGGCATCCCAATCGCCGACGAAGCGGCCATAAAGCTGGAGCGCCGCCGCGTGCTCGGGGTTCGGTCCGTCCGCGTGCAATAATCTCGCAAAGTCGGTCATGTCGATCTCCTATGCTCAGGAGATCAGCACGACCGGGCGGCAGCCGACTTGGAGAAAATTGCGCGTCACACCCCGTCGAGGATGATCACGGTCGGCTTCGAAGGCAACGCATCCCGGGACATCCGGAAACTTCGCTCCATGCGCTGGTCGATCTCGAACTGCTGGCCAATGAGGCGCATGAACTCGTCGAGCGGGGTGGCGAAGCGGTGCATCGGCAGCACGACCGAGGCGCGCAGCCGCTTGGTGATCTCGGAGACGCCGTCGAGCGACATGGTGTAGGTGCCGTCGATCGGCACCATCACGATGTCGAGCCGCCCGATCTGGGCAAAGTGGCTGTCGTCGAGCTTGTGGTGAAGATGGCCGAGATGGCCGATGCAGAGACCCGCGACCTCGAAGATGAAGATAGAGTTGCCGTCACGGATCATGTCGGAGCCGGAATCGTCGCCGAAATAGCGGCGGATGTCGGTGGTGACGTTTCGGATGAAGGTGTCGCCGATGCGCTCCGACACGATGGCCGGCTTGCCGTCCTCGCCCCAGCCATGCAGCACACGAGGAATGCGCTTGTCGGGATATAAAGAGTAATGCGTGCTATGGGCCCGGTTCATGGTGACGACATCGGGCAGCCGTCCCACCTGGTAGGCTCCGCTATAGTCGGTGGCGATGCGCAAGCCGCCGGGCGTGTCGATGAAATAGGTCGAATGGCCCGCATAGGTAATCTGGACTTCAGCCGGGGCTGCGGCCTGCCGGAACGCCACCGGCGTCACGCGGGGTGCCGCATTCGCCATCGCTAGGCATTCGCTGCGCTGGGGCTGCTGGGCGAGGGCAGGTGAGAGGAATGCGCCGAACAGCGCCAGAACCGCCGAAACCAGTCGCCGCATGTATCCATCCCCGATGAATTTCAGGGGAAAGTCTAGCGTGCAATGCAGCGCGTGGCCAACAGCGCGCGATCAACAGCGCGCCAGTGTCGCACCCTCACGCCGCCCATTCTTACTCCCGCCGCGGGCTGAACTTCCAGGTGAGGGTGACGAGGCTCGCGGTGATCAGGCCGCTGACGAGACCGACGATGGGGAGCGTGAGCACCAGCGCGGCGCTGGCAGCCCAGCCGATCGAGGAGAACGCCTCGGCGACGGTCGCAAGCCGCGACGAGGTCTGGCGGCGGCGGAATTGGCTGCGCCGGGCCTGCACCCGGAACCAGAGCTGGATGGCGGTGGCGGAGGCCGCGCTGACGATGACCGCACCGGCGCTGACCGCGGCCTGGAACAGCGAGGCGAAAGCGAGTGCCGCGACCAGCGGGCAGAAGATGATGGCGATCGCGATCAGCACCACCTCGATCTTGGCGCGAATGACGCTGGACGGCGTCAGGGGCGCGGTCGCAACCAGGTCGGGCGCGTCCTCGCCCGAGATCGTCAGCCAGGCAAGCCCGCCGGCGAGTTGACCCGCCGCCATGACGATGACCGGCGTGATCAGCGTCAGCGCCGCGGAGCTGTCGGCAAAGTTGCGCCAGAGCAGCAGCGCCGGCGGCACCAGATAGAGCAGCTGCATCAGCGTCTGCGAGATCAGCCAGGGATCGCGCCAGAGCAGCGAAAATTCCTTGCGCCGCAGGGCATGCTGCCGCGATCCGCCGCGGAACGGGCGCTCCTTCGCGCTGCGACGGCCGGCCGCGCCATAGGCGGCGGCATCGATCGCCGTGTCTGCAAAGCGGCCCGAGAAGATCGCCATGACGCTTCCGAGCAGCACGAGCCCGAGCGCCAGGAGCAGCAGAAGCGCTTCGGCGTCCCCCATCGCCGCCCGCGCCGGCCACCACCAGATGCTCTCGGCATCGGGCGCATAAGTGGCCAAGCTACCCGAGGTCAGGATGGTGAAGCGCGACAGCGTCCCATAGGACATGATCGCCGCGACCTGGAGCGCGATCACGAAGCCGGCGCCGATGATCGCAGCGAGGATCTGTGCGACGAACCGTGTCCGCGCCGGACCGATCAGGCGAAACAGCAGGATCGTGACGGCGATCGCGATCGCTGCGGCCGACAGGCCCATGGCGACGACGACGCCGAACGCTGCAAGCCAGCGCGCGCCGCCTCCGAACACCAGCACGTCGATGAAGGGCGTCGAAAACAGCAGCGCCATCACCGTGACGGTGAGCGCGATCGCGGCGATGCGCACCGAGAACAGATTGGCCAGCGTCGCAGGTGAGGACATGATGAGGTCGAGATCGGCGCGTGCGTAAAACACCCGCGTCACCGATTCGATCGCCTGTGACAGCATCAGCGTCCAGGCGAGAAAAATCGTCGCCGAGATCACGATCAGCGAGGATTTGTCGAGCGGCAATTGCAGGTCGGCGAAGCGGCCGATCACCGCCCAGGCCGGCACGTGCAGCAGCGCCGCGAAGCACAGCAGGCCGATTACCGCGGCACGCGTTCGTTTGCGCCGCCCGCCGGTCATCATGGCGAGCCATTCGCGCCAGGCGAGCCGGAGCTCGTGGCGGGCGAACCAGGACAGCGCAGTGGCCGAGCTCATGCGGCTTCCTGCAGCGTCACCAGCGCGATGAACAGATCTTCCAGGCTGGTATCGGCGTGCCCGTTTTGCTGGCGCAGCTCGGTCAGCGTGCCTTCGGCAACCAGGCGGCCGGCTGCGATCACGCCGATGCGGTCGGCCATGCGTTCGGCGACCTCGAGGATATGCGTGGTCATGATGACGGTGCAGCCGGCGCGGACGCGCTCGCTCAGGAGTCCCTTGACATGGCGGGCGGAGACGGCGTCCAGTCCCGTCAACGGCTCGTCGAGGATGATGAGGCGGGGATCGTGCACCAGTGCGCCGGCGAGCGCGACCTTCTGGCGCATGCCCTTGGAAAAACCCTCGCAGCGTTCGTGCCGGTGCGGCTCGAGCCCGAGCGAGTTCAGGAGCTCGGCGGCGACCGGTTCCGAGCCCGATGGTGCGATGCCCCACAGACCGGCCACGAATTCGAGATATTCGAGCGGCGTGAGCTTGTCGTAGATCATGGGCTCGTCGGAGACCCACGCCATCACCTGCTTGGCGGCGACGGGGTTTTCGAGCGCATCAATGCCGAAGATGGAGACGGCGCCGGCATCGGGCCGCAAAAGGCCTGCAACCATGCGCAAAGTGGTGGTCTTGCCGGCGCCGTTGGGGCCGACCAGCGCATAGAATTCACCGGCATGGATGGTGAGATCGAGGTTATCCACCGCCAGACGGTCAAAACGCTTCGTTAACCCCATGACTTCGAGCGCCGAGTCATCCCGCTTCATCACGGCCACACCTTGCGGTTTTGCATCGCTCGCGACCATGCCCCGAAGATGTTTCGGCACCGTGAATCGCGCTACCGCAAATTCCGTCATCCGGATTGGACTAATGGCAAGTCACCGTTTGTTGACAGCGCTGGGCGGTTCAGGCTGAATTGGCGAAGGGACGAATGGCGCGAACGCAGCGAAACGACTGCGTAGCGACTGAACACAAGATGCGGCAAGGCGGTCTGGAAGAACCGCCGGTTGTATCGGGAGGATGCGCGACGATGCTGGATTTCGTTCAGCAGCTGGTCAGCGGTGTTGCGCTCGGCTGCGTCTACGGCCTGATCGCGCTCGGCTTCGTACTCGTCTACAAGGCCACCGAGGTCGTCAATTTCGCCCAGGGCGATTTGATGATGCTGGGCGGCTTCTTTGCCTTCACCTTCATCGGCATGATGGGGCTGAACTACTGGGTCGGCTTTGCCGGCGCGGTGGCGGCGATGGCGCTGTTCGGCATGCTGGCCGAGCGCGTGGTGGTGCGGCCGATCCTCGGCTATCCGCAATTCTCCATCATCATGGCCACCATCGGGCTCGGCTATTTCCTGCGCTCGGTCTCCGGCATGATCTGGGGCACCGACGATTTCAAGATCGATACGCCGTTCAGCCAGGGCGTGCTGCGGATCGGTTCGCTGGTGCTCGCCCATGACAAGCTCTCGGTGATTGCGGCGACGGTCATCCTCTGCGCGCTGCTCTGGCTGTTCTTCAACAAGACCACGCTCGGCACCGCGATGCGCGCCAGTTCCGAGAACATGCTGGCGGCCTATTACATGGGCATCCCGGTCAAGCGCGTGGTCTCGATCGTCTGGGCGATCAGCGCGGCGGTTGCGACCTGCGCCGGCGTGCTGCTGGCGCCGATCACCTTCATCCATTCCAATGTCGGTCTGGTGCTCGGCCTGAAGGCGTTCCCGGCCGCCGTGCTCGGCGGCTTCGGCTCGATCCCCGGTGCTGTCGTTGGCGGCGTCCTGATCGGCGTCATCGAGAGCATGGCCGGCTTCTATCTGGCCGAGGGCTGGAAGGACGTCGCGCCCTACATCGTGCTGCTCGCCGTGCTCTTGCTCAAGCCCGAAGGCCTGTTCGGCCTTCACGTCCGCAAGAAGGTCTGAACGCATGCGCTTCCTGTTCAAGACCGACTACGAGGACGACATCCGGCTGTTTCCGCATTCGGGCTATTACGTCTCATACGGTCTTCTGCTGGCCGTGCTGCTGATCGCGCCCTATGTGCTCTCCAGCTATCTGATGAGCCAGCTCGTCTTCGTCTGCATCTACGCGACCGTCGGCGTGGCGCTGCTGATCTTGACGGGTTTCACCGGGCAGGCCTCGCTCGGGCATGCGGCGTTTCTCGCGATCGGTGCGTATACGGCGGCCTATTTGCAGAAATATGGTGTGCCGTTCCCGGTCTACTTTCTCGCCGCCGGGCTCCTGACCGGGCTGATCGGTGCGCTGGTCGGCTTCCCCGCGCTGCGGCTGCAAGGTATCTACCTCGTCATCGCCACCATCTCCTTCGCCTTCATTGTCGAGGAGATCCTGGCGCGCTGGGAGAGCGTCACCAACGGCAACGAGGGCATGCGGGTCAAGGCGGTGTCGCTGTTTGGGATCGCAGTCTCGCGCGACAGCCCGACTTTCTATTTCCTCTGCCTCGCGGTGCTGGTGCTGACGATCGTCGGTACGCTCAACCTGTTGCGCTCGCCGACCGGGCGCGCCTTCGTCGCGATCCGCGACAGCGAGACGGCGGCGCGCAGCATGGGCGTCAACGTCGCGCTCTACAAGGTGAAGTCCTTTGCGATCTCCGCGGCGATTACCGGCTTCGCCGGCGTGTTGTTCGCGCACAAGCTCTCCTTCATCTCGCCGGAGATGTTCACGCTGCAGCTCTCGATCGAGTTCATCATCGTGATCCTGATCGGCGGCACCTTCAGCCTGCACGGCGCGGTGCTGGGGGCGATTTTCATCGTGATGATCGATCCCTTCCTGACCTACCTCAAGGACGATATGCCCGGCATCATCGCCGGCATTGCAGCGACCTTCGGAGCGGGCACGCAAGCCGCCGCCAATGTCCAGTCCAAGGTCGCGGCCTTTGCCTCGCTCAACGGCCTGAAAGGTGCGATCTACGGCATCATCATCGTATTGTTCGTGCTGTTCGAGCCGCTCGGGCTTTACGGCCGCTGGCTCAAGATAAAACTCTTCTTCCAGCTGTTCCCGCTCTACAAGCGCGCCACCTTCAAGCGGCAGAAGATCTACGTGAAGTCGGAGCGCAACCGATGAGCTATTTTCGCGCCGAGAGCTTGTCGCTGCATTTCGGCGGGTTGAAGGCCGTCGATGCGGTGTCGTTCGCGGTCGAAAAGGGCGAGATCCTCTCGATCATCGGGCCCAACGGCGCCGGCAAGAGCTCAATTTTCAACCTGATTTCGCGGATCTACCGGCCGACCTCGGGTCGCATCTTTTTCGAGGATCAGGACATCACGGAGCAGCCGCCCCATGACATCGCAAGGCTCGGCATCGCCCGTACGTTTCAGAACATCGAGCTGTTCGAGAATGCGACGGTGTTGTCGAACCTGTTGGTCGGCCGCCACCGGCATTCGACCACGCAGCTTTGGCAGGAGCTGTTGTTCCTGCCAGGCGTACGGGCCGACGAGAAGGTGCATCGCCGCAGGGTCGAGCAGGTCATCGAATTCCTCGATCTCGAGCCTTACCGCGACAAGCTGATCTCGGGGCTGCCTTACGGCGTGCGCAAGGTGATCGAGCTGGCGCGCGCACTATGCTCGGAGCCGAAGCTGATCCTGCTCGACGAACCGTCCTCGGGCCTCAATGTGGAGGAGACCGACGACATGTCGTTCTGGATCCGCGACTTGAAGAGCGAGCTCGGCGTCACCGTGCTCATGGTCGAGCACGACATGTCGCTGGTCAACCGCGTCTCCGACCGCGTCATCGCGCTGAACTACGGCCGGGTGCTGGCGATGGGTTCGCCCGCCGAAGTGCAAGAGCATCCCGATGTCGTCGCCGCCTATCTGGGAGCCTGACGCGATGGATGCCGTGGCGACACCAGACATCATCCTGAAACTCTCCAACATCGAGAGCTATTACGGGCCGATCATGGCGATCCGCGGCATCTCGCTCGAAGTGCCGCGCGGCCGCATCGTCACGCTGCTGGGCGCCAACGGCGCCGGCAAGACCACGGTGCTGAAGACGATCTCGGGCATTCTCGATCCGCAGAAGGGCGCCATCGAGTTCATGGGCAAGTCGATCCAGCGCATGGAGGCGGACAGGATCGTGCGGCTGGGCCTCAGCCATGTGCCGGAGGGACGCGAGGTGTTCCCATTCCTCTCCGTGCGCGAGAACCTGATGATGGGCGCCTATCCGCGCAAGGATCGTAACGGCGTCGCGGAAGATCTGGAGCGCGTCTACGGCTATTTCCCGCGGCTGAGGGAGCGCATCAACCAGCCGGCCGGACAGCTCTCCGGCGGCGAGCAGCAGATGCTTGCGATCGGCCGCGCGCTGATGAACCGGCCGACGCTGTTGCTGCTCGACGAGCCCTCGCTCGGGCTGTCGCCGATCCTGGTGAAGGAGATCTTCGCCATCATTCGTCGCGTCAATGAGGAGCAGGGCATGTCGATTCTGCTGGTCGAGCAGAACGCCAAGGTGGCGCTGGAGACGGCCCACTATGGCTATGTGCTGGAGATCGGCCGGATCGTGATGAACGACAGCTGCGACCGCTTGATGCATTCGAAGGACATCCAGGAATTCTACCTTGGCGCCAAGGAAGCGGGCGCACGAGGCGAGCGGCGCTGGAAAAAGAAGAAGACTTGGCGTTAGGAGACTTGGCGTTAGAAGACCTGGCGTTAAGATTTGGCGTCGGAGGAAGCGTTAAATACCAGAGTCCATCCGCCAAAATAGACCGCCGGCAAGGCAGGCAGCGGAGGGGAACGCGACAAGGAGGAGACGTGCATGGCCCGACCGGCGGTGCTGACGGTCGCTGACACGATCGCGAAAAGCTTTTTGCGCGCCGCGGAGACGCGGGGCGACAGGCCGGCTATACGCGAGAAGAAATTCGGGATCTGGCAGCCGACCAGCTGGCGCGAATGGCTGGAGATCTCGAAGGAGGTCGCCTACGCGCTGCACGCCATCGACTTCAGGCCCGGCGACGTCGCTTCCATCATCGCCAACGCCGTGCCGGAATGGGTCCATGTCGACATGGGCATTCTGTGCGCCGGCGGTGTCTCTTCCGGCATCTATCCGACCGATGCCTCATCCCAGGTCGAATATCTCGTCAACGATTCCCGGACGAAAGTGATCTTCGCCGAGGACGAGGAGCAACTCGACAAGATCCTGGCCTGCCGCGCGCGCTGTCCGTCTCTGCGAAAGGTCATCGTGTTCGACATGGAGGGCCTCAGCGGCTTCTCCGACGACATGGTGATGTCGCTCGACGAGTTCCGTGCGCTCGGGCGCAACCACATGGCCGGTCGTGAGGCGCTGTGGCAGGAGATGGTCGACAGTCGCGGCGCGAGCGATCTCGCTGTCCTCGTCTATACATCCGGCACCACGGGCCCGCCCAAGGGCGCCATGCACGCCAATCGCAGCGTCACGCACCAGATGCGGCACGCCAACGATTTCATTCCGGCGCGCGAGGATGAGGACCGGCTCATCTTCCTGCCGCTCTGCCATGTCGCCGAACGGATCGGCGGCTATTACATCTCGGTCGCGCTCGGCTCGGTGATGAACTTTGCCGAGAGTCCGGAGACCGTGCCGGACAACCTGCGCGAGGTGCAGCCGACCATCTTCCTTGCGGTGCCGCGCATCTGGGAAAAATTCTATTCCGCCATCACCATCGCGCTGAAGGACGCGACTCCGCTGCAGCGATGGGTCTACCGGCGCGCCATCGATATCGGCTATCGGATGGTCGATTGCAGGATCGAAGGGAAACCGCCGCCGCTGTCGTTGCGTATCGCGAACCGCATCGCTTATCGGCTCGCATTCCGCAACATTCGCCGCATGATCGGGCTCGACCGTTGCAGCATCGCCTTCACCGGCGCGGCGCCGATCGCACCGGAGCTGATCCGCTGGTTTCTCGCGCTCGGCATCGACATTCACGAGGTCTACGGCCAGACCGAAAATTGCGGTGTCGCCACCATGATGCCGGCGGAGCGGATCAAGCTCGGCTCGGTCGGCAAGGCGGTGTCGTGGGGTGAAGTGGCGCTGTCGCCCGACGGGGAGATCCTGATCAGGGGCGACTTCCTGTTCATGGGCTATCTGAACCAGCCGGAGAGGACAGCTGAGACCATCGACCATCGCGGCTGGCTGCATACCGGCGACGTCGGCACCATCGACAATGAAGGCTTCGTCCGCATCACCGACCGGATGAAGGATATCATCATCACCTCCGGCGGCAAGAACGTCACGCCGTCCGAGATCGAAAACCAGCTGAAATTCTCGCCCTACATCTCGGATTCAGTGGTGATCGGCGACAAGCGGCCATACCTCACCTGCCTCGTGATGATCGACCAGGAGAATGTCGAGAAATTCGCGCAGGACCACGACATTCCCTTCACCAATTATGCCAGCCTGTGCCGCGCGACGGAGATCCAGGACCTGATCTGGCGCGAGATCGAAGCGGTGAATGCCAATTTCGCCCGCGTCGAGACCATCAAGAGATTCTATCTGATCGAACGCCAGCTCACTCCGGAGGACGAGGAGCTGACGCCGACCATGAAGCTGAAGCGCGGCTTCGTGAACAAGCGCTATGCCGCCGAGATCGACGCGATGTATCCGACGCGGGCCGTGGCTTGAACAATCTTGTTTGAATAACAGCGAAGGAGTGATGGCCCCACCCTTCGCATCATAGGGGCCCCAAGGAGAGGAGACGTCAATGTCGAGATCGTTGAGAACGTTCGGCTTTGCGGCAGGCGCGGTGGTGCTCACCTGTTTGCCGGCCGCGGCGCAGACCAAGGTCACCAATGAGGGCATCTCGGCCTCCGAGATCGTCATCGGCACCCATCAGGATTTGTCGGGGCCGATCAAGGGCTGGGGCGTGCCAGTCTCGAACGGCATGAAGATGGCGGTCGAGGAGATCAACGCCGCCGGCGGCGTCCAGGGGCGAAAGATTCGGCTTGTCGTCGAGGACAGCGGCTACGATCCGAAGAAGGCCGTGCTCGCATCGCAGAAGCTGATCGAGCGCGACAAGATCTTCGCGATGGTGGGGGCAATGGGCTCGCCGACTGTCCTGGCGGCGCAGGATATCCTGCTCGACGCCGGCGTGCTTCAGCTCTTCCCGCTGACGGCGGCGGAGTTCACGTTCAAGTTCGACCCCGCCAAGCCGCAGGAGCGGCTGAAGTTCAACAATCTGCTGCCCTATGTCGAGAGCACGCGGGCGGCGCTGAAATACATGATGGAGTGGAAGAACTTCAAGAAGCCCTGCATCATGCATCAGGATGACGAGTACGGGAAGAACGTGCTCGACGGCTTCAACCAGCAGCTCACTGCCATGAAGGTCCAGCCGGCCTCGATCACGAGCTACAAGCGCGGTGCGTCCGACTTCAGCGCGCAGATCGCCAAGATGAAGTCCGACAGCTGCGACCTCGTCGTGCTCGGCGCTGTGCTCCGTGAGCCCATCGGCGCGATGACGGAAGCCAAGAAGCTCGGCTGGGACGTCACCTTCCTCGGCGCCACGCCGACCAACGTGATGGAGGTGCCCATGCTCGGCAAGGAAGCCGTGGAAGGCCTCTATGCCGCCGCTCTGTTCGAGATTCCTTACGAGGACACCGCCAAAGGAAAGGTCAAGGACTGGCTCGCCACCTACAAGAAGATGTTCGGCACGGACGCCAACACTCAGGCCATCATCGGCTACAACGCGGTCATGACCTTCGCCTTCTATGCGCAGAAGGCGGGAAATGATCTGACCGGTCAGAAGATGCTCGACGCGCTGGAATCCGGAGACAAGTTCGTCGACATCTTCAACTCGCCTCCGACGAAGTTCTCCAAGACCGACCACCTCGCCAGCACCATCACCCAGGTGCAGCAGGTCAAGGGCGGCCGCTGGGTTCTGGTGAAGGACAATCTGATGTTTTGATCCGAGTGAGGGGGTTCTCCGCGTCTAACTATCACCGGATTCGCTGAGGCAGCCCCTCACCCCAACCCTCTCCCCATAAGAACGGGGAGAGGGAGAGGACACAGCCCTACGATCCCCCGCCCGCGGTGCCTGAATTCACCGGAGCCAGTTCATCTTCCCGGCAGCGCCAGCCATCGGCGGCTTTCACAAACGCAAATGTGCGCTGGATCCTGAGGCGGCGTGTGACGTTGAAGGCGTCTGCGGAGCGCTCCTTGTTGCCGACGCCAGGCTGCGGACGACCCGTTCTGGCGTCCCAGCAGGTGCCCGTGCACGTCGTGGCGACCTTGCTGCAGGTGGCGAAGGGCGCCAGCACGGCCATCTCGATCTCGCCCGTGACCTGCGCCTCCTGCTCGCCCACCTGGCTGTCGAGCGCGTAGACGCGGTTGATGCGGAGGAAGTTGCCGCAGGAATTGGCCGCGTGGATTCGCGCGGCGCAGAAGTCGACGGCATCGGTGTCGGGCGCGCGGGCTGCGACCTGCCGGCCAAACACCTTCTTCGGATCGCCTTTCGCGGCGCCAATCTCGTCGGCCTTGTGCTTCAGATAGCCGGCGAGACAGTCCTCCGCGGACTCGAGCTCCCCAAGCGGCACGTTCTCCTTGCCGACCAGATCGCATCTGCGATCGCGCTCCCGCGTCCACCGGCCATATTCGGCGAAGGCAAAGCGCGCCGCGGTCGGATCAAGCTTGCCGATCAGGCCGAGGACATGGCTGTTCAACTCGGTCTCGGCAAGCGCCAGCGACGGGTCCGCACAGATCAGCGCGCCCGCGGCGGTGTTGGCGGCGAGACAGTCGAAATCCGGATCGCGTACGATCGCTGCGCGCTCATCGGTCACCTTGAGAAGACACGCCTTCACCCGGTCGAAATCGTCGGCGCGGATCGCGGTCTGGCCGACGATGCCGCAACCGAGGTTGCGCTGGCGGACCCAGATCGCGTTCTCCTCGATCCCGGGCAGGCGATCGGGCAGGCGGGCAAGCCGCGCCTCGATTCCCGTGCTCAGCTTCTCGGCGGCGGCGGCAAGCTCGGCATCACCGCAGAACAATTGATTGCCGGGATCGCGGATCTGCTGGCAGTTGTTCCTGGCGAACAGCGGCAGCCTGTCGGCGACGGAGCGGTCGGACGGGCCGGATTGCGCGAAGCCTGGAGCCGCCGGCAAGGCCAGCAGCGCAAGCACAGTCAGCACGATGAACCGCATTCCAGTCGCCCCCGCATAGCCGCGGCCATGCTAGCGTCCCGGATCGCACTGTGGAATGGCTTTGTGGGTAAGCGTACTTTGTGCTGGTAGCCTGGATGGAGCCACCGGGGCGGCGCTGTGCGCCGACCCGGTGGCTCCATCCGGGCTACAAGAAAATCAATGCGCGTCGACGGCGATCATCGAGAACCGTACGGGTTCGTCGACATATTTCATCACGGCCGACCGGTAGAGCACGAACAGCGGCTGGTAGCTCCGTGCAGCGTCGTCCTCGACCATTGCCATGCGGCGGTTGTCGAGCATCAGCCAGTGACCGTCGAGCCGTGCGGCGACAACCGCATGCTCTTCGCCGGCCCTGACGTCGCGCACCACGACGATGCGGAGATCTTCGGTGGCGACGCCCGCAAGCTTAAGGGCGGCGAGCTTGGCAATGGCATAGTCCTCGCAATCCCCGGCGCCGCGCGCGAAAGTCGCGAGCGGCGAGCTCCAGACGTCCTCAGAACCGTCATCGGCGGCACGGATGGCGAGGTTGATAGCGCGATTGGTTTCACCCAGCAGAGCGCGGCCGTCACGGCTGCGGGCCTGGTCGACGATGGCGAGCAGTTTCAGCGCAGCGGGCGAAGCGCAATTGTCCCGGTCGCCGTCGCACAGCGCGAGTTGCACCATATCATCGTCGAGCCTGGACCTCAGCGCGAGCCATTTCTGTTGCAGGCTGCCGGCGGAGATGGCGAAGGCGAACACGCCGAACGGCTCGGCGGATTTGCGCACGAGGACGCCGGCTCCCGGCGACAGCAGCGTGCCAGCGCGAAGCTCGGCGGCCGATCCGAGCAGGATCAATCCGCACAGCACAAGGATTACGCGCCAAGCGCGCGAACGAGCAGCGGTCTCCATCTGACATCCCCTTCCAGCTTCGCCAGGTCCCCCTCGACCTGTACGTGCCGGGCTTTGTTGCTTTCGGGGAGATAGTGCGAGGCAGGCGGTTTTGTTCTGCTTAACGCGCCCGGCTGGGATCCCAAAACCGGGCAACAGGCTAAAACGGGTCTGCTCAAATTGCGTAAAATTTTACGATTCGCCGGCTAGGAGGGCGGCGGTTGCCGCGAAGAGGGACCAATTGCAGGCACAAGTTGTCGTGGAACTAATTCTGCGCCTTATGGCTAACGGGTCGCTATTTCACGAGTTCTGTTAGTTGGATCACAGATTTGGCTCGGTATTTGCCGCAGGGTGGTGCGGGGTACCACGAACAAAAGATGACAAAAGTATCTATTGTAGGATTTCTACAATGGAATACACGGGGTGACTTGAAATGAGCGGAAATAAGCGGTGCTTTACTTATGAATATTTCAAAAATTACTTTGCCTTCTCTGCGGATGCCCCGCCGCGCGGGAGCATGGACCGCTTGGTGATGCGAAATCACACAAGCAATAGGTGGTTTCGCTAAGGACTTGGTAATGATATGCAAGTTTAGGCGAGCGATACTTACTTAGATTTTAACTCCTTTTTTGGTGCCCGGATTGAATTACGCTGGCAAATTTGACGCCGCGATTTCCTTGGACGGCTTGGGTTCCCGATCGCCCGCCGATGGCCATGTCGATTCCTTTATCGCGAAGGCACACGGTCACGTGCCTGATGGCGCATTCGTGGTTCCCGACCCGAACCTAATCTTCAACGGCGATTTCAAGCGCGCCGGTCTCGACCTCGTGCTGTCCCATGATGGGCACGATTTCGTCGTTCACGATTATTTCAGGGGCGACAAGCGCGCGGCGATCGCCTCACCCGACGGCGCGCACCTCACCGGGGACGTCGTCAACGCACTCACCGGCCATGTGCAATATGCGCAGGCCGCTTCCGGCATTGCCGCCGCTCAGGTCATCGGCCACGTCACCAAGCTCTCCGGCAGCGCGACCGCGGTCCGTAACGGCGTCTCCGTCATCCTGAACAACGGCGACAACGTCGAGAAGGGCGACGTGGTCTCGACCGGTGGCGACTCGACGCTCGGCATCACGTTCATCGACGGCACGGTGTTCGGCCTGTCCTCCAATGCGCGGATGGTGCTGAACGAGATGGTTTACGACCCCAACGGGTCGAGCAACTCCTCGCTGCTGAGCTTGGTCGCCGGCACCATCACCTTCGTCGCCGGCGAGACCGCCAAGCACGGCGACATGAAGATCGACACGCCGGTCGCCACCATGGGCATCCGCGGCACGGCGGTGCTGACCCAGATCAACTTCGTTGTTCCCGCCGGCGGCGGCGATCCGCAGCCGCAGGCGAGCTTCCAGGTGCTGGTCGAGCCGAACGGCACCACGGGCTCCTACATCCTGTTCGACAAGGTCACGCTGCTGCCGATCGCGACAGTCAACCAGGCCGGCCAGATGATCCAGATCAGCGGCGGCAACGTCTCGATCTCCAATGCCCTGATGTCGCCGGACATTCAGAAGCTGATCACGGACGTGTTCACGCTGAAGTTCACGGACAACAACAGCAACACCAAGCTGACCCAGAACTTCACGGACTCGATCACGCAGACCGGCAACATTGTCTTCATCAAGACGGACACCGGTGCCACCGCGACCGCGACCTTCACGCATCTCCCTGAGCCGACATCGCAGGGGTCCGGCCATGATCCGTCGACCAGTACCCGCATTCCCGGCCCGCCTGTTCGTCAAAGCCTCGATCTCAACGGCAATGTGAAGACGGCGTTCGAGCTGATCGAGCGCGCGGACACGACCGGCGACACAACTCATTCCGACACGATCTCCGGCCTGATCACCTTCGTCGACCAGAACCTGGGCGACCGGCCGACGGTGAGCATAGACCTCGGCGATGCGCCGAACTTTGTCTACAAGAACGCCGGCCAGCAGGATGTCACCGGCGCGCTCTCTGCACTCCAGAAGCAGGACATCGCGGCAACGCAGATCCAGATCAGCGTCGCCGCAGCCGCCGGTAACAACAACAACGGCTCGGCGGTCTGGACCTACACCATTCCCGACCACGTCTTCGACTTCCTCGCGGCCGGTGAAACGCTGACGCTGACCTACAAGGTTCGCGTCAACAATAATTTCTCGGTCAATCCCGAAACGTCGTTCATCGACATCACCATCACGATCACCGGCACCAACGACAAGCCGGTGATCACCACCAGCGTTCCGGTCATCATCTTCGAAGGCGGCACCAGCGTGCCGGGTGGCCCGCTCACCAGCGATGTTCCGACGACGGGCACGCTGAGCTTCGACGACGTCGATCTCACCGACAAGCATACGGTGTCGGTGGCGCTGACCAGCGCGACCCTGCCGGATGGCACCGTTCCGCCGGGGCCGCTCGCGGCGTTCCAGAGCGCGATGTCAGTCGCGATTGCGGCGGGTGCCGACAGCACCGGAGACGGTACCGGCACCATCAACTGGTCGCTGGCTGACCTGCCGGTCTATCTCGCCGACTTCATCCCCAAGGGTGAGGTGCTGACGCTGGTCTACACCGTGACGCTCAAGGATGCGCAAGGCGCCACCTCGCAGCAGGCCATCACCGTCACGATCACCGGCACCGACGCTCCCGCCGTGGTGTGGATCGCGACCGACAAGCCCGGCGCTCCCTCCGGCGGCTTCTGGAAGGACGCCGCGAACTGGGCAACCGGCACGGTCCCGACCATCAATGACGACGTCATCGTCATCACCGATCAGTTGCACGGGCTGACGCCGTCCTATCCGGTGACGATCGACACCGCGGCCTACGCCAAGTCGATCACGATGAACGACTACGACACTACGGTCGGCCACACGGCGCCGGAAGTGATCAACAAGAGTGCGTTGACGATCGCGGGCGAGATCAGCCTCAAGGCCGATTCGAAGCTCACAAATTTCACGGCAAGTACGATCTCGGTTGGTGGCAAGGCCGAGTTCCTGGACAGTAGCGTCCTCACCAATGCCGGCTATCTGACGCTCAAGGGCGGCGGCGATTTCGCCAGCGGTACCACGATCACCAATTCCGGCACGATCGAGCTGTTCGGCGGCACGCTGACGACGCTCGCCACGATCCACAATGCCGGCGGCACGCTGAAGGCCGATGCCGGCACGACGCTGATTGTCGACAGCGCGACGGTCGACGGTGGCACCGTGACGATTCTCGGCACGCTGGAGCTCGACGGCACCAGCCTGATCGAGAACGGCACGCTGAACAATTCAGGGGCAGTCAACGTCAAGGGCACAGCGGAGTTCGCCCACGAGACCGTCTCCAACGCCTCCGGCGGCACGATCAAGGTGCTGGCGAATGGCTGGCTGACGATCGACCAGGGCTCGACAGTCGCCAACAGCGGCAACGTCACGGTCGATGCGACCGGCAAGCTGACGGTGAACGGGGCCACGATCAGCGGCGGCGGCACGGTCACCGATAACGGCGAGATTGATCTCACCGGCGCTGCGGTGCTGAGTGGCGGCACTCTGAACAACAATGCGGCCTTCAAGGTCAGCGGCACCGGCAACGCGCTGGACCATGAGACCATCACGAATGCGACGACCGGCACGATCGAAGTGCTGGCGAACGGCGCGCTGACGATCGACCAGGGTTCGACCGTCGCGAATGCCGGCAACGTCACGGTCGATGCCAGCGGCAAGCTGACGGTCAACGGCGCCACCATCAGCGGTGCTGGGACCGTCACCGGCAACGGCGAGATCGACCTGACTGGCGCTGCGGTGCTGAGCGGCGGCATCCTGAACAACAATGCAGTGTTCAAGGTCAGCGGCACCGGCAACGCGCTCCACCACGAGACGATCACGAATGCGACCACTGGCACGATCGAAGTGCTGGCAAACGGCGCGCTGACGATCGACCAGAGTTCGACCGTTGCCAACACCGGCAACATCACGGTCGATGCCAACGGCAAGCTGACGGTCAACGGCGCCACGATCAGCGGAACCGGCACAGTCACGGGTAACGGCGAGATTGATCTCACCGGCGCTGCGGTGCTGAGTGGCGGCACCCTGAACAACAATGCAACGTTCAAGGTCAGCGGCACCGGCAACGCACTGGATAACGAGACTGTCACCAACGCCGGCACGATCGAGGTGCTTGCCAATGGCACGTTGACGGTCGATCAGGGCTCGACGGTCGACAATTCCGGCGGCAACCTCATCGTCGATGCCAATGCCGCACTGAGGCTGGACGACGCCACGATCAGCGGCGGTGCCGTCAAGGGCGTCGGCACGATCGACGTTACCGGCGCCAGCAAGATCGACGGGGGAGCCATCCTCAGCGTCGCCGCCGTCACCGCCGACGCCGAGTTGACTCTGGATGGCGTCACCGTCTCCGGCACGGTCATCACTGACAAGTCCAGTATTGCGCTCGATAACACCGTCAAACTCAAGGACGGTGCCACGATCAAGGGTGCCTCGACCGCGTCCAAGGGCGCGATCACCAACAACGGCATGCTCGAGATCGCGGGTGCCGCGACGCTGCTCAACGACGTCCTCACCAACACCGGCCACATCGTCAAGATCGACGACGGCCAGACGCTGACGCTGTCTGGCACCGAGGTATCAGGCGGCACCATCAATAACCACAGCGGTACGATCGACGTCACGGGCGACAGCAAGATCGACGGCAATGCCACGCTGAACCAGGGCGCTGTGACGGTCGGGAGCGGCGTCACGCTGACGCTCGACGATACGACAGTTGCGGGAGCCACGATCAGCAATGGTGGCACCGTCAAGGTAGATGCGAGCAAAAACCTGACCCTGTCGGGCGCGACCGTCGACGGCGGTACTGTGATGATCGCGGGCACGCTGGAATCGACCGGCACGAGCGCTGTCGACAGCGCGGATGTCACCAACAGCGGCACGATCTCCGTCACCAGCGGCGCGCTGACGATCGATCCCGGCATTCTCCACGCCATCACCAATCACGGCCTGATCGAGGCGGTGACCGGCGGCGCGTTGAAGCTGACGACCGCCACAGTCACCAACACCGGCGCAATGATCGCGGTCGACGGCACATCGAAGCTTTATCTGTCCGATGTCTCGATCAACGGCGGCAGCCTGAGCAATTTGGGTAACCTCTACAGCGTCTCCGGCCTCAACACGATCACGGCTGGCGTCACCAACACCGGCGCCATCGAAGTCCAGACCGGCACGCTCAACCTCGCCGGTGGCCTCAGTGGTGTCGGCTCGGTGATCATCGACGATGGTGCGACGCTTGAGCTCGCGGGGGCGACGGCGCAGACCATTGCCTTCGCCGGTGGCGTCGACACGCTGCAACTCGACAAGGTGGCGGGCCAGAGCTTCACTGGCACTATTGCCGGCCAGTCGACGAAAGCCGGCACGTTCACGATCAAGGGCGCGGCCGATATCACGACAGCGAGCGGCGATGCACTCGACTTCACCGCATCGGGCGGCACATCGGCAACGCCCGCCGACATCGTTCTCACGCCCACCGGCGCACTGACTGGCGCGGCCAACGGCGTCGCGGTCACCCAGAACGGCACCGGCGATATCTCGTTCACGGCGACCGGCGACATCAAGGGCCTCGCCGGCCACGGCATCTGGCTGCGCGACAGCGCGACCGGCGCGGGCGGTATCACCGTCAACAATCTCACCGGCAAGGCGACCGGCACCGGCGCGAATTCGGTCGGCGTTCTTGTCGAGAATTTGAACAGCGCCAGCGCCGGCGGCATTTCGATCACCCAGCTCGGCGGCGCTGTCGGCGGCGCATACGGCATCGATGCGGTTACGCAGGGCGGCGGCGACATCACCATCAACGCCGGTGGCGTGATCACCGGCAGCTCGATCTATGGTATCCGGTCGCGCAGTTACGGCGCCGGTGACCAGGCCGTCACGACCAAGGTCGGCAGCGTCGTCACCTCGGGCAGTTCCGGGATCGTCGCCGTCAACCGATCAAACGTGCTCGGCGCGGCATCCGCCAGCACCATCACCGTCAATGCCTACGGCACGATCAATTCTGGCAGCAGCCTGAATCTCGGCGGCAATCCGCCAGGCGGCATCGAGGCCGGCTACACCGGTGCCACCAATGGCACTAACGCCAACACCGCGGTCAACGGCACGGTCGTCGTCAACAACCATGCCAACATCACCGCGTTGGCCGGTCACGGCATCAACGCCTATAATTACGGGAACGGCGACGTCACGGTGATCAGCTTTGCCGGGACGACGATCTCTGTGTCGGGTTCCGAGAGCGTCGGCATCAACGCCGCGGCATTGAGCGGCGGCATCGGCGACGTGACGGTCGTGCTCGGCCAGAATGTCACGATCTCGGGTGCGACGAGCTACGGCATCAGGGCCTACAGCATCGATGCGGGCGACATCAGCGTCACCATGGCGAACGGCGACAGTATCACGTCTGGCAGCACCGGTATCGTGGCGGTCAACTACGCCACTGCGATCGCTGCCGGCATCGGGAGCACGATCTTCGTCGAGGCCCATGGCACGATCCACTCCGGCTCGACCTCGAACAACGACGGCACCATTCCGGGTGGGATCATCGCCGGCTATAAGCCGGGCGGCACCGGCGTGTTCTCAAGCGCGGTCAAGGGCGACGTCACCGTCACGAGCGATGCAACGATTATCGCCGATGCGGGCTATGGCATCGAGGCGTTCACCTGGGCCGCCGGCAACATCACGGTCACGACCGGCGCGACATCCTCGATTGCCGCCGCGGGTACGGCGATCGGCGCCTTCGATCACGGTGGCGGCGACGTCAGCGTCACCAATAATGGCTCCGCTACCGGCGCGGTCGGCGTGTCTGCCATCGCCAACGGCAGCGGCGACGTCACCATCGTCAATCACGGTGCTATCACCAGCACGAGCCTCGCCGGCATCAGCGTGACGCAGAACGAATCGGGCGCGACCGGCTCGACCCATATCACCAATACCGGATCGATCGCGGCCCCGAGCGCCCATGCGGCGATCTTCATCCAGGAGAACGCGACCGGCATCGCGCAGATCGACAATTCCGCCACCGGAACGATCGGACCCGCCCTCGCCTCGTCCGTGACCGCTGCGACCTACGCCATCGTCGAGACCGGCGGCGCCATCACGATTAACAATGCCGGTCACATCAACGGCAATATCTCGGTCGCCACCGCGACGTTCAACAATGAGCTGGGCGGCACCTGGACCGTCGCCGGCACGGGCGTCTTCGGCAATGCGTCGTCGATCGTCAACCACGGCGCCATCGATCTGCATGGCGCGTCGATCTCAGGGACCGGGCTGAGCGTCGAGAATTGCGCGACCATCGACAGCTGGGGCACGGCGTCGATCACGGGCACCATCGCCAATGCCGGCAGCATCGAGGTCCATAATGGGGCGCTGACGCTGTTCGGCTCGCTGTCCGGTGCGGGCTCGGTCACCGTCGATGTCGGCGCGTGGCTGAAGCTCGAGGGCACGGTGACGGCCACGCAAACGATCACGCTCGACGGCGACGGCGCCCATCTTCAGATCGATACATCGGCCTTTGGCGGCTCTATCGGCGCGCTGTCTACGAACGACACGATTGATCTGTCGACCATCAAATACGGGCTCGGTACCAGCGCAGTCTATGTCGCCAACAGCAATCCCTCCACCGGCGGCGTGCTGACGGTAACCGATGCGGACGGCAATCACATCAGCCTGGACTTGGCCGGCGCCGACTACAGCAATGCCCATTTCGCTGGGAGTGACGACGGCACCGGCCACACGCTGATCACGATGACCGATGACCACGCGCCGGCCTTCACCGCCGGCGGCGTGCTGGCGGGGGGCGTGTCCGAGCAGGCGGATGCCACCGGCGACTTCGCCACGTCCGATACGTCAACGCCCGCGACCGGCGCGATCGACTTCACCGACATCGACCTGACCGACCTTCCGACGGCACAGATCACCGGCCAAGCCGTGACCTCGCTTGGCGCCGATCACATCACCAACCTCACCTGTTTGCTCACGCCCGACGATATCGCGGCGCTCAAGAGCGGACTGACGCTTTTGCCGCAGGCTGGGCTGAACAATGGCACCGTCACCTGGAGCTATTCGATCGCCGACGGAGCGCTGGACTTCCTCGCCAAGGACCAGACCGCGAAGGTCGTTTCCACCATCACGATCACGGACGATTACGGCGAGACCGCCACAACCAACGTCACGATCACGGTCACCGGCAAGAACGACGCACCGACCCTGGCCGCGGTCACCACGGATCCGCTCGTCGATACGGCGATCGCCGACAGCTTCTCGGACATCACGGGAACGTTGGTCGGAACCGACGCCGACCATGGCGAGACGGCGGGGCTGACCTATGCCGTTCTGAACGCGGATAGTCACGGGACGACGGCTGGCCTGTACGGCTCGCTGACGGTCAACGAAAACGGCACCTACACCTACGTTCCCGACGCGGCTTCGATCAACGCGCTTTCGGAAGGCAATCATATCGATACGTTCACGGTGCAGACCACGGACGCGCAAGGCGCCGTCGGCACGGCGACGTTCGAGGTGAACGTAACAGGCGCCAACGACGCGCCGGTGATCACGGCCGCAAGCGGCGACAACGCCGTCGCCACCGTGAGCGAGACCGATGCGGGGCTGGACAAGACCGGCACGCTGACGCTGTCCGATCTCGACACCGCCGATCACGTCAGCGTCGCGCGCAATGACCATGTCGACGTTTATCTCCAGGGCGATCTAAAGGCGGACGGGTTCGAAGGGTTGTGGGCCTCGGACCTGCTGAACTATTTCACCGTGCCCTCTGGCGAAATCCTGAATGGCACGGCCAACCACGCCCAGTTCACGTGGGAATTCAATTCGGGCAGCCATGCCTTCGACTTCCTCGCGGCCGGCCAGACACTCTCGCTGCAATACACGATCGTGCCGAGCGACGGGCACACGGCGACCGGCACCGGCAACGGCGTCGTCACCATTAACATAAACGGCACCAACGACGCGCCGACGCTCGACAGCACGACGCTGGCCTCGGTTACGGGCAACGAGAGCAATCCGGGCGGAGCTACGATCGTCAGCCTGTTCACGGACAAATTCCACGACGTCGACACCGGTGCAAGCTTCACCGCGGTCGCGGTGACGTCGGACACGGCCTCTGCTGCGCAGGGCATCTGGCAGTACGAGCTCCACGGCACCGATCAATGGGTCGACATCGGTTTGGTCAGCGACACGAGCGCACTGGTGCTGAGCACGGATACGCTGATCAGGTTCGTGCCGGCCATTGGCTTCACCGGGACGCCGGATGCGTTGGGCGTGCATGCCCTCGACGACACCTATACCGGTGCAATCACCGTTTCTTCGTCGCCCGCGATTATCGATCTTACGGCGACGGGCACCGGCGGAACGACGCCTGTCTCGCACGACCTCACCACTATCGATACGGAAGTGACGGCGCCACCCGCCTACGGTCCTGTCATCAACACCGATCACTTCCAGGTCTCGCACAGCAACGAGTTGAACACCGACTCCATCACCCGTCTCTCAGTCGTCGACACCGATTCCGGTGCCGCGACGGACGACTTCAAGATGACCGCAGTAACCGGGCATGATCCAGATAGCAGCGTCGATCCGGGGACGGCTTGCGGCAACCTCGACGATATCAACTCCGCCCTCGCCGATGGGGTCACCTACATTCCAGGAGCCACCCCGCCCGCGACCGACCAGATCACACTGACGGTGACGGACAAGACCACGGGCCTGTTCGACACCGTCCACTTCATCTTCAACGAGGCCGGCGACACCAGCCAGGGCGTCAGCCTGCAAGGCACCAGCGGCAAGGACGTCATCTTCGGCACCGATACGAACGACACGCTGACCGGCGGCGACTCCAAGGATCAGTTCGTGTTCGCACCGGGCGTGCTGTACGACGATAACGGGCAACCCCTCACCGACTTCTCGCACACCATCACGGACTTCACCGGGGGCCTCGACAAGATCGACCTGCGGCAGTTCTCGAGTGTCAGCTCCATCAACAATCTCACCATCGTCCAGCAGCAGGACTCCGACGACACGCTGGTCACCTGGCAGCAGCAGGTAAATCCCCTGGAGGGCGCGCCGATCACCGAGCATGAGGCTCTGTTGCTCAAGAACGTGATCGCAGCCAGTCTCAAGGGTAGCGATTTCATCTTCCATATCACCTGATCGCGGCCGGGCCTGCCTGCTGTCGGCCCGCAGCTCGACCGCGGCAAAAATTCCATAGTCCTCCGCATTCAGGAATGGCCAATCGCGGGCCGGCGCTCCATTATCGCCGCGCACGCGAGGTGCGGGTTTGCAGGAAGTCCGGTCGAAATGAAACGTCTCAAGATCCTGCGGCGGTGGTTTGCGCGGAAGTTGGGGTTTGCGCGGCTGATGTGCCTTGCGCTGCTGGTGCTGTTCGCCGGCGCTCGCCTCTGGGATCCGCCGCCGATCCAGGAACTGCGGCTGCGCACCTTCGACATGTTTCAGTTGATCGATCCGCGCCACAAGACGGCGCGGCCGGTCACCATCGTTGACATCGACGACAAGAGCCTCGCCAAGCTCGGCCAGTGGCCGTGGCCTCGGACGCGGATCGCCGACCTGATCCAGAACCTCACCAGTCACGGGGCGGTGGCGATCGGCTTCGACATCGTGTTCTCGGAGGCCGACCGGCTCAATCCGGATCTGGTCGCGAGCCAGATGCGCTACTTGGACGACGCCACCCGCGCCAAGCTGCGCGAGCTGCCGAGCAACGACCAGATACTCTCTGAAGCGATCAAGCGCTCGCGCGTGATCTTGGGCGAGACCGGGCAGCGGGCGATTTCGTCCGAGGTCGACAAGTCGCTGCCCTTTACTGGCGTCGCAACGGTCGGCGAAGAGGGTGCTGAGCGCTTCCTGTTCGAGTTTCCCGGGCTGTTGCGCAACGTGCCCGAGATCGAGAAGGTCGCGGCCGGCCGCGGTCTGTTCTCGATCAAGACCGAGCGCGACGGCCTGATCCGGCGCGTGCCAATGATCATGCGCGCCCAAGGCATGGTCATGCCCTCGCTCAGCCTCGAGATTTTGCGCGTCGTCACGGGCACGCCAACGCTGCTGGTTCGGACCGATAAGACCGGCGTGCGGGCCGTGCGTCTCAAGGGCGTGGAGATCCCAACCGACAGGAACGGTCAGCTCTGGGTGCATTATGCGCGGCAGGATCCCTCGATCTACGTCTCGGCGGCCGACGTGCTCGACAACACCGTTGCGCCGAACAAGATCGCCGGCAAGCTGGTGCTGGTCGGCACCTCCGCGGTCGGGCTCAACGACATCAAGACCACGCCGGTGTCCTCGACCATGCCCGGCGTCGAGATCCACGCCCAGGTGCTGGAGAGTGTGCTGAGCGGCGCGGTGATCTCCCAGCCGAATTATGCGCTCGGCGTCGAGCTGCTCGCCGCGCTCGTCATCGGCTTGCTCGTCATCATCTTCACGCCGAACCTCGGACCAGTCCGCCTCGTGCTTGCCGGCGCGACCTTCGCCGCGATCCTGATCGGAGTGTCCTGGTTCTTCTATGCGCAGCACCGCTATCTGATCGACTTCACTTATCCTCTGCTCTCGACCACGGCGATCTATCTGACGCTGATCTTTGCCAGCTTCGTGCGCGAGCAGCGGCAGCGCGTGCAGATCCGCGGCATGTTCGCGCAATACATGTCGCCGGTGCTGGTCGAGCAGCTCGCGCAGTCGCCGGAAAAGCTGGTGCTCGGCGGCGAGGAGCGCGAGATGACGATCATGTTCTCCGACGTGCGTGGCTTCACCACCATATCGGAAACCTACAAGCACGATCCGCAGGGCCTGATCGCGCTGATGAACCGCTTCCTGACCCCGCTGACCGACGTGATCATCGATCAGAAGGGCTATATCGACAAATATATGGGCGACGCCATCATGGCGTTCTGGAACGCGCCGCTCGACGATGCCGAGCACGAGGTCAACGCCTGTGAAGCGGCGATCCAGATGTTGGAGAAGATCGACGCGGTGAACAAGGACCGCGAGCAGGAAGCCATTGATGGCGGCCACGTCTACATCCCGCTCAATGTCGGTATCGGTCTCAACACCGGCATCGGCGTCGTCGGCAACATGGGCTCCGACCTGAAGAAGAACTATTCGGTGCTCGGCGACAGCGTGAACCTGGCCTCGCGCCTGGAAGGCCAGTCGAAGGAGTACGGCTTTCCCATTATCGTCGGCTCCCGCACCGCGCTCGCCGCCAAGGACAAGTTCGCGATCCTCGAACTCGACTTCATCATGGTCAAGGGCAAGACCGAGCCGGAGGTGATCTACGCCATCGCCGGCCGCGCGGACGTGATGCATTCGGGCGCGTTCCAGCGGCTGCGCAACGTCACCATCGAAATGCTCGCCTGCTATCGCAGCCGCGACTGGCAGGGCGCGCTGGACGCGATCGAACGCGGGCGCAAGAGCGAGGATGCGGACACGCTGGAAAAGCTGTTCAAGCTCTATGAAGTGCGCATCAAGGAATTCCAGGTCAATCCGCCGCCGGAGGGGTGGACCGGGGCCTATGCGCTGCTGACGAAGTAAGGGGGCGTTTGCTAATGGCCAAACCCTCCGTGGGGGGGGGGGGGGGGGGGGGGGGGGGGGGGGGGGGGGGGGGGGGGGGGGGGGGGCGGGCCGCGGGGGGGGGGGGGGGGGGGGGGGGGGGGGGGGGGGGGGGGGGGGGGGGGGGGGGGGGGGGGGGGGGCGGGGGCGGGG
>NZ_JBVVPR010000028.1:0-101444 GCF_055811835.1 Bradyrhizobium sp. WSM4874 | reverse complement strand
GCCGGATGAGGGGTTCTTTCTGCGAGTCCAACTGTCGTATGAATTCGCGGAGACAACCCCTCACCCGTCTCGCCGCTGAGGGGCGAGCCACCCTCTCCCACAAGGGGGAGAGGGTGCACCGTCTGCGCGGCTTCAACCTACGTCCCGTAAGTGGACCCCTTCGGCAGTGGAAACACGGGGTCTTGCGTCCGGATGTTCGTCGGCCACACCACCGAGATGTGCTCGCCGGCATTCTGCATCACGACCGGGGTCGAGCGCTCGTTCTGGCCGGAGAGCGGCGTGCCCGGCGGGAAGAATTTCACGCCATAGCCCTGGATGGTGCCTCCGGCGGGGATGTCGACGTCGAGCGCGGCCTTGCGAATGGCCTCGGGCTCGAAGCTGCCGTACTTCTCCTTGGCGACCGGCAGCACGTTGTTGAGCAAGATCCAGGTCTGGTTGAAGCCCATCGAGCAGTGCGGCGGCACGTCGGTGGCGCTGGTCTTGGCCTGGTAGCGCGAAACCATGGTCTTGGTGAGGTCGCCGATTCCAGGCGCAAGCTTGGCGGCATCGAGCAGTTGCGCCGGCACCGGATCGATGTTGCAGAAATTGTCGATGTCGGGGCCGAAGGTCGCGCGCAGCTTGTCGAGCTGGCTGTAGCCGGCGCCCGCGCCGAACAGCATCTTGAAGCGCAAGCCGCTCTCACGCGCCTGGCGCAGGAACAGGGTGATGTCGGGGTTGTAGCCGGCATGCGAGATCACATCGACCTTGGCGCGCTTGAGCTTGGTCACGAGCACCGAGAGATCGGGCGCGGAAGCCGAATAGCCTTCGCGCATCACCACCTGGATGCCCGCCTGCTTGGCATAGGCCTCGTCGGCCGCCGCGACGCCGACGCCATAAGGGCCATCCTCGTGGATGAGCGCAACCTTGACGTCCTTCGGGTCCATGCCGAGCTTGCCTTGCGCGTGCTCGGCGACAAAGCCCGCGAAGGCCTGGCCGTACTGATCGGAATGGATCTGCGCGCGAAACACGTATTGCAGGTTCTTGTCCTTGAACACGGCGGTCGAGACCGCGGTCGTGATCCAGAGGATCTTCTTCTGCTGCTCGACCTTCGCCGCCATCGGCACCGCATGCGCGCTGGAATAGACGCCGTTGATGATGTCGATCTTTTCCTGGCTGATCAGCCGCTCGGCCTCGTTGATCGCCACGTCCGCCTTGCTCTGCGAGTCCGCCGCGACCGGCACGATCTTGGTCTTGCCGCCGATGCCGCCCTTTTCGTTGACGAGGTCGATGGCGATCTGGGCACCGACCGAGGAGGCGACCGAGCCGCCGGCGGCGAACGGACCGGTGAGGTCGTAGATCAGGCCGATACGTAAATTCTCGGCTTGCGCCTGGGCCCGTGTCCAATCGAGGCTGAGTGCGGCGGCCGCAGCCGCCGAGCTCTTCAGCAGCTGCCTGCGTGAAGTCGGCATTCTATCCTCCCTCAAAAACCGTCTTATGATTTGGTCTTGTTATTCTTTTTCGAAGTATGGGGAGCGGGGCGCCGGAAAGTCAACATGGCGAAAGTCGGGGGCCGGCCTCCGCGTCGCAGAACGCAATTGCGAAATGGGCGGCGACGAGATCGCGCGTTACTGTTTCAAGCGACGGGCGAGATAGCTGGCGGTCTTCCCGCCGGCTTCGGCGACCTCTCGCGGCGTCCCCGACGCCACGATACGGCCGCCTTCGTCGCCGGCGCCGGGACCGAGGTCGATGATCCAGTCGCTATGAGAGACGACATCCATGTCGTGCTCGACCACGACCACGCTGTTGCCGGCGTCCACGATACGTTCGAGCTGGGCGATCAGCCGCTCGACATCCCTGGGATGAAGACCCGTGGTCGGCTCGTCCAGGACATAGAGTGTGTGACCGCGTTGCGGCCGCATGAGTTCGGTCGCGAGCTTGATGCGCTGGGCTTCCCCGCCCGACAATTCGGTGGCGGATTGGCCGAGGCGGATATAGCCGAGCCCGACCTCGCGGACGACCGATAGCGACCGGTTCAGTGTTGAATCTTCGCGGAAGAATTCGAAGGCCTCCTCAACGCGCATCGCCAGCACATCCGCGATGGATTTTCCGCGGATCTTCACCTCCAGCGTCTTGTCGTTGTAACGCGCGCCCTTGCAGGTCGGGCAGGGTGCGTAGACGCTGGGCAGAAACAAAAGCTCGACGCAGACAAATCCCTCGCCCTCGCAGGTGCTGCATCGACCTTTCGCGACGTTGAAGGAAAAGCGCCCGGCATCGTAGCGGCGGGATTTTGCCTGCGGCGTCGCGGCGAACAGCTTCCGGACGTGGTCGAACAGGCCGGTATAGGTCGCAAGGTTGGATCGCGGCGTGCGGCCGATCGGCTTCTGATCCACCACAACGAGGCGATCGATTTGGTCGAGGCCGGCGACAATCTTGCCACCCAATGTCTCGACCGTGGGTGCCAGGCTGTCGTCGTCCGCTTCCGCGGCCGGTGTATGGCCGAGATGGTCGGCCACGGCATCGACGAGGAATTGGCTGATCAGGCTCGATTTGCCCGAGCCCGACACGCCGGTCACGCTGGCGAGAACCCCGAGCGGGATATCGACGTCGAGGCCGCGAAGATTGTTGCGGGTCACACCCCGGACTTTCAGATGCGCCTTCGGCTCGCGGCGGAGCGTCGGCAGCGGCTTTCGTGGATGCGCGAGATAATGGGCGGTTCGCGATTGCGCGACCTGCCCGAGCCCTGCGGGCGGCCCGCTATAGAGAATGTTTCCGCCGCCTTCGCCGGCGTCCGGCCCGACGTCGACCAGCCAGTCGGCATGCCTGATCACCTCGATCTCGTGCTCGACCACGAAGATCGAATTGCCCGCGTGCTTGAGCCGGTCCAGCGCCCGCAGCAGCGCCTCGGTGTCGGCGGGATGCAGACCCGCCGACGGTTCGTCGAGCACGTAGACGACGCCGAACAGGTTGGAGCGGACCTGTGTCGCAAGTCGTAGCCGCTGCAACTCGCCCGGCGACAGCGTCGGAGTGCTGCGTTCGCAGGCGAGATAGCCGAGGCCGAGATCGAGCAGGACGGCCAGTCGCGCCGACAGATCCTCGCAGATCCGCCTGGCGACGATGGTTTTCTCCGATGCTCCCTCGGTCGCAGTCTTCGCGAACGGCTTCATCATCTCCTGCAGCTGCTTGAGCGGCAGGTGCGACATCTCGGCGATATCAAGGCCGGCGAACTTGACCTTGAGCGCCTCCGGCTTCAATCGCGTGCCGTGGCAGGTCGGGCAGTCCTGGGTGATCATGAATTGCGCGACGCGGCGCTTCATCATCGCACTCTCGGACTTGGCGTAGGTTTGCATCACGTAGCGTTTGGCGCCGGTGAACGTGCCCTGATAGCTCGGCTCCTCCTTGCGGCGCAGGGCCCGTTTGACCTCGGCCGCCGTGTAACCGGCATAGACCGGAACGGTCGGCTGATCCTCCGTGAACAGGATCCAGTCGCGGTCCTTCCTGGGCAGCTCACGCCAGGGCTTGTCCACGTCGTAGCCCAGCGTGGTCAGGATGTCCCTGAGGTTCTGTCCCTGCCAGGCACTCGGCCAGGCCGCGACGGCGCGCTCGCGGATAGTCAGGGTGTCGTCGGGCACCATGGATTTTTCGGTGACGTCGAGCATCCTGCCGATACCGTGGCAGGTCGGGCACGCGCCTTCCGGCGTGTTGGGCGAGAACGATTCCGCATAGAGCATCTTTTGTCCGCGCGGGTAATCGCCGGCACGGGAATAGAGCATCCTGAGCAGGTTCGAGATGGTCGTCACGCTGCCGACGGACGACCTCGTCGTCGGCGCGCCGCGCTGCTGCTGGAGCGCGACGGCGGGCGGCAGCCCTTCGATGTCGTCGACCTCCGGGATTTGCATCTGGTGGAAGAGGCGCCGCGCGTAGGGCGACACCGATTCCAGATATCGCCGTTGCGCCTCGGCGTAGATCGTCCCAAAGGCGAGCGACGATTTTCCGGAGCCCGACACGCCCGTGAACACGACGAGGGCGTTGCGTGGAATGCTGACGTCGATGTTCCTGAGGTTGTGCTCACGCGCGCCGCGCACGCGAACGTAGCCGTCGTCCTGCACCAGGCCATCGGGTTGTCTTGGTCGGTCGTCCATCTGGCTGCTCCGGCCCACGCATGGAAGGTTAACGGCAGGATCGCAGGATGGGTCCACCGATGCCAGCGCACTGGTTGCGTTCTGCACACAACGAAGGCCCGTCGCGATTGAAGCGACGGGCCTTGCAAGGGTGATGGGGCGCTCGGTACCGAGCCCGGTGGCCGGCCCGGCGCGTTACTGGGACAGCTTCACGAAGCTCGGAAACTTCAGCTTGCCCTCCGCGATCTTCTCGGGCCAGACCACGACCTGCTTGGAGTCCTGCCACTGGAAGACCAGGCCGGATACGGTCGTCGGACCCGACTTGATGCCGTGGGTGAACTCGTCGTCCTTGCCGTAGAACTGGATGCGGCCGATCGTGCCCTCGTAGTCGGTCTTTTCGAGCTCAGTGACCATTTTGTCGGGATCGGTCGAGCCCGCGCGCGTGATCGCCTCCGTGATGAAGTAGACCTCGTCGTAGGCGGTGTAGCCGGTATAGGCCGGCGGCGAGCCGAACTTGGCTTTGAAGGCGGCCGCGAACGGCTTCGTCTTGGAGGTCACGGCGACGTCGGGCGTTGCGACCGCCAGCGACGGGACGCCGTCGGCGGCGCCATTGGTGTCCTTCCAGAAGGTCGGGCTCAGCGCCTGCGCGCTGATGCCGAACATCGGGATCGGCACTTGCTGGTTCTTCCATTGCACCGTCGGCTGCACGCCGACATGCGAGATGCCGGTGACGATCACGTCCGGCTTCTTGGCTTCGATATTGTTGAAGATCGGCGTGAAGTCGGTGGTATCGGGCGAGAACCGCACGTGCTCGACGACCTTGAGGCCTGCTTTCGGAAGACAGGCCTCGTAGCCGACGTCGAGAGGCTTGGTCCAGGCGGCGTCCTCGCTCATGATCGCGACCGTCTTGAACTTGAGCTTGTCGACCAGCAGGTCCTTGGCGGCGTCGCAGACGAGCTGCGCTTGCGCTGCCGAGGTCAGATAGCCGTGAAAGGTGTACTTGTTCTTCTCGTAGTCGTTATGGATCGCCTTGGTGATCTCGTTCGAGGCGGCACCGGGGGTGATCAGCGGCATCTTCAGCCGCGCCGCCCAGGGCTCGAGCGCCAGCACGACCTCGCTGATGTAGCTCGCAATCACGGCCGAGACCTTGTCCTCGCTCACCGCGCGCTGGAAGGCACGCACCGAGTCGGCCGAGGAGCTCTTGTTGTCGTAGGTCACGATCTCGACCTTGCGGCCGAGAATGCCGCCCTTGGCGTTGATCTCGTCGGCGGCGATCTGCGCGCCGCCGGGCGTCGCGGCACCGGCGATCGATTGCACTTCAGCGATGACGCCGATCTTGATCGGATCCTTAGATTGCGCGTAGGCGGGAGCGGCAAGGCACAACGCGAGCGCGGAGGCGAGGAGAAAGCTGCTGCTCGGATTCGTCGATGGTCGCATGGTCGTTTCCCTTTCGTTTGTTTCTTGTTGATGCTTGCGAACTAGAGAAAATCGGCGCCAGCCTCCGCGGCGAAGCGGCCGGGATCGCCCTCCCAGACGATCCTTGCATGTTCGAGCACATAGACGCGGTCGGCATGCGGAAGCGCGAAGGTCACGTTCTGCTCGCCGAGCAGCACCGTGATCGACGTCGTCTGCCGCAGCCTCGTTAGGGCCTTGGACAAGAGTTCGAGGATGACGGGGGCGAGGCCCAACGTCGGTTCGTCCAGGATCAGGATCTGCGGCTGCATCATCAGCGCACGGCCGATCGCCAGCATCTGCTGCTCGCCGCCGGAGAGCGTTTGCGCCATCTGGCCCTGACGCTCTTTCAGGATCGGGAACAGCTCGAACAGCCACGCGAGTTGTGCCGCGCGCTTGTCGTCGGCCAGATGTTGCCCGCCGAGGTCGAGGTTTTCCCGCACGCTCATCTCGCCGAACAGCTCGCGCGATTCCGGGCACTGCACGAGGCCGCTGCGGGCGATCTTCGCCGGCGTCGTGCCGCGCAGCTTCTCGCCATTGCGCACGATCTCGCCACTATAAGGCAGGAAGCCGGAGATGGTGTTGAACAGCGTGGTCTTGCCGGCGCCGTTGAGGCCGACGATCGAGACGAACTCGCCCTCATGGACGTGGATCGAGACGTTCTCCAGCGCCTGCGCCTTGCCGTAGAACACACTGACATTTTCGACCTGGAGCAGCGGCACCTTGTCCTTGAAGCTGGTCTCGGGCCGCGCATGGGTCTCGATGGCGCCGCCGAGATAGACCCGCCGCACCGTCTCGTTCTTCATGACGTCCTCGGCCTTGCCGGTGACGATCTCCTCGCCGAGATACATCGCGAGCACGCGGTCGACCAGCGCCGCGACACTCTTGACGTTGTGGTCGACCAGCATCACCGCGCGGCCTTCGTCGCGAAAGCTGCGGATCAGGTCGGAGAAGATTTCGACCTCGGCCCGCGTCAACCCGGCAAAGGGCTCGTCCACCAGCACCACCTTTGGGTCGCGCGCGATCGCCTTGGCGAGCTCGAGCCGGCGCAGGTCGGCGAAGGGCAGCGTCGGCGGGCGGCGGTTCATCACGTTGCCGAGGCCGACGCGGTCGGCGATCCATTTGGCGCGCTCAACCAGCGCCTTGTCCGGAAACAGCATGAACAGGCTGTCCGGCAGCAGCGCGACCATGATGTTCTCCAGCACGGTCTGCCGGTTCAGCGGCCGCGAATGCTGGAACACCATGCCAAAGCCCTTGCGCGCGATCTTGTGCGCGGGAAGGCCGGCGACGTCCTCGCCCTCGAAGATCACCTCGCCTGATGTCGGGCGCTCGATGCCCATCACGCTCTTCATCGCGGTCGACTTGCCCGAGCCATTCGGCCCGATCAGGCCGAAGATCTCGCCGCTATTGACCTCGAAGCCGAGGTTCTTCACTGCCGTCAATCCGCCGAAGCGCTTGGTCAGGCCGCGGACTTCGAGCACGGCCCTGTTTGAAGATCGCATATCCATCACGAGCGAGCCTCACGCGAGAGGGCCGCTCCGAGGAAGCCGCCGGGGAAGAACAACACGACGAGGAGCGCGACCGCGGAGACGATGAAGGTCGCGAGCTCGCCGGTGGGCCTTAAGAACTCGCCGGCGACGATCAGGAAGATCGCGCCCAGCGCCGCGCCAAGCACGGTGCGCCGGCCGCCGAGCACGGCCGACACGATCACGTTGACGCCGACTGCGACGTCGACGACGGTGCCGACCGAGGCGGTGCCGAAATAGAACACCAGCAGCGCGCCTGATAGCCCCGAGAAGAACGCGCTGACGATGAAGGCGGCGAGCTTGTGCTTGACGATGTTGAACCCGAGCGCGCCGGCCTGCACCGGATCCTGGCCGCTGGCTTGCAGCACCAGCCCGATTGGCGATTGCGACAGGCCATAAAGAATGGCCGCCGAGATCGTCATGAAGCCGAGCGCGATCCAGTAATTGACACCGGCGTTGATGGAGATGACGTCGGGGATGGTCAGGCCGATCTCGCCGCCGGTGAGGTCGGCAAACACCACGATGAAATTCTGCAGCATCAGCACCGCGACCAGGGTGGTCAGGCCGAAATACGGTCCGCGCACCCGGAGCGCCGGCAGTGCCAGCACGAGGCCGGCGATGACGGAGGCGAGCGCGCCGAGCACGATGCAGGCGTAAACCGACCAGCCGAACTGGGCATTGAGGATGCCGGCGGTGTAGGCGCCGACGCCGATCAGGAAGGTCGGCCCGAAATTGACCTCGCCGGCGAAGCCGAACAGCAGGTCCCATGCCATTGCGAACACGCCGAAATAGAAGGCGACGGTGAGAAGCCCGAGCACGTAGCCGGAGACGTAGAGCGGCAGCGTCGCCGCGATCACGACCAGCGCGAGCGAGATGAAGAACAGGCGAGTCGTAAAGAAGCTGGCCATCTCAGCGCCTCCCCAGAAGGCCCTGGGGCCGGATGTACATCACGAACACGAGCAGCAGCAGCGCCGGAATGGTGCGGTAGGCCGGCGAGACCAGATAGGCCGTGAGAGTTTCGAGATAGCCGACCACAAAGGCCGCGATCAGCGAGCCGGAGACGCTGCCGAGACCGCCGAGCACGACGATCGAGAACGCGCTCGCGGTCAGCGGTCCGACGCTGTAGGAGCTGACGCCGAGGAACATCCCGAGCAGCACGCCGGCGATGCCGGCGAGAATGCCGTAGATCGCCCACACCACGACGTAGATGTTGGTTAGCTCGAGGCCGAGCAGGGTGACGCCGCGCGGGTTCATCGAGGCCGCCAGCACCGCCTTGCCGGTGCGGGTGCGGTTCACCAGGAGCCACAACAGCGCGATGACGAAGCAGCACACAATCGCGGTAAAGATCTCGTTCCTGGGCGTGCGTACGCCGAGAATCTCGACGACGCCCTCGACGATCGGCAGCACGGTCTTGGCGTTGTTGGTGAAGAAGTAAGCGATCACCTCCTGGATCATGATCCCCCACAACAGCGTGCCGGTGAGGACGAAGATCTCCTTCTCTTCATTCGGGATGCGCCGGGAGTCCTGGATCGGCTTCACCACCGCGAAATAAGTCGCGAAGGATGTGAGGAGGGCGACACCGACGCCGATCAGTGCGCCGGCATAGGTGCCGACATTCAGGATGCTGGCGGCGGCCCAGGCCGCCACCGCTGCCGCCACCATAATGGCCCCGTGGGAGAGATTGAGGACGCCGGAGACGCCGAAGATCAGCGTGAAACCGGTGGCACCGAGAGCATAGAGAGCGCTGATGGCAAAGCCATCGATCAGAATCTGGAAAGCACGCATCTAGGGTTGGCAATCTGATTGATGAGAGACGATGTTGCTGGAGCCACGTGCGGCGGGAGCCGCATGTGGAAGCTCCCGGGAGTTGGTCCCGGGAGCGTGTCCTGCTAGTTCGAGAGCTTGATGAAGCTCGGGAACTTGATGTCGACCTTGGCGACTTCCTTGGGCCAGACCGCGCTCTGCTTGCCCCCCTGCCATTGCAGCATCAGCCCGGTGATCAGGCCCTTGCCGTATTTGATCGAGTGCGTGAACGGATCGTCCTTGCCGTAGAACTGCACGCGGCCGATCGTGCCTTCCCAGTCGGTCTTCTCCAAGGCATCGACGAGCTTGTCGGCGTCGGTCGAGCCGGCGCGCTTCACGGCGTCGGCGATGTAGTAGACCTCGTCATAGGCGGTGTAGCCGGCATAGGAGGGGTAGTTGCCGAACTTCTTCTTGAAGGCTTCGGCGAACGGCACCGATTTCGGCGTCACCGCGACGCCTGGACCGGAGACACCCTGGTAGAGCACGCCTTCCGCCGCCTGATTGGTGTCCTTGCCAAAAGTCTCGTTGGTGGCCTGCGAGGCGATGCCGAACATCGGGATCGGCACCTGCTGGTTCTTCCACTGCACCGTCGGCTGCACGCCGACATGCGAGATGCCGGTGATGATCACGTCGGGCTTGGAGCCTTCGATCTTGTTGAAGATCGGCGTGAAGTCGGTGGTATCGGGCGAGAAGCGGATGTGGTCGAGCACCTTCAGCCCGATCTTGGGCAGGCATTCCTGGTAGCCGACGTCGAGCGGCTTGGTCCATGCGGCGTCCTCGCTCATGATGACCGCGGTCTTCATGTGCATCTTGTCGACCAGCAGGTCCTTGGCGCCGTCGCAGACAGAAAGCGCCAGCGCGGCGGAGGTCAGATAGCCGTGGAAGGTGTACTTGTTCTTCTCATAGTCGGCATGCACGCTCTTGCTGATCTCGTTGGAGGCTGCACCGGGCGTGACGAACGGCGTCTTCAGCCGCGAGGCCCAGGGCTCCAGCGCCAGCACGACCTCGCTGATGTAGCTGGCGATGACCGCGTTGACCTTGTCCTCGTTCACCGCGCGCTGGAACGCGCGCACCGAATCTGCCGAGGACGAGTGATTGTCGTAAGAGACGATCTCGATCTTGCGGCCCTCGGCTCCGCCATTGGCGTTAATCTCGTCGGCGGCGAGCTGTGCCGCCTGAGGGATGGAGGCGCCGGCAATCGCCTGCGCTTCCGCGATCACACCGATCTTGATCGAGTCGGCCGCGAGTGCCGCGCCTGAGTTCATCAACACAACGGCCGCGGCGGTACCGAATGTTATTCGCAACGCAACAGAGAGCGGTTTCTTCATCTTGTTCTCTCCCTTAACAGGCCTCTTATGAGCCATTATGCGCGCGACTATACCGGCGGAGACATTCTCGGCAAGTGAAACCGCGTTCAGGATTGTGAGGCACGGACTAAAGTCTAGCGCTGCGCAAATAGCTGGCAGGAAAGCTGCCGGACCCGTTTCACGCGCAGTCATGCAGATTTCGTTGGTAGGCATGCGCAGCTATCGCACGCGCGCAGCAACCCAATCGTTGGATTGCGATGCCGTTTGCGTCGGCTCAGCGCGCTCGCAGCAGCGATGGATCGAGCGGCTCGAGGCGGGCCGGATCGAATGCCGAGATGTCGACGTTGCGCGTCGCACCTTCCGCGATCAGTTGCGCCATGGCCTCGCCCGTGGCGGGCGCATTCAGGATGCCCCACACATTGTGCCCGGTCGCAACATAAAGACCTTCACTTCGCGGCACCTTGCCGATCAGCGGCAGGCCGTCCTGTGTCACCGGCCGGAAGCAGGCCTGTCGCGCAATGATTTTCTCGGCGCGGAACAGCGGCGACAGCCGCTCGGACATGGTCTGCAGGCGCGCGATCGCATCGTGGTCCGGCGTCACGGCCGCCGGATCGAGCGGAAGCGGCGCGATGTCGGAGAGCGCGGTGATATGCGTGCTGCCGTCAGCGCGAGGAAAGACCTCGATCGACACGGCACTGCCATTCTCCTCGTAATCCAGGAACAGCGCATCGCCCGGCACATCCGTGCCGGTGTCGTACACGATGCTCGGACTGCGCTGGCCATAGACGGCGGGCAGGCTCATCCATTGCGCGGCGAGCAACGACCATGGTCCCATCGCGATCACGACGGCGTCCGCCTCGACGATGCGGCCGTCGACCTCGACGCCCGTCGCGGTCGTGCCGTCCGCATCGCGCATGATGCCGGTCACCTGGCCGGTGCGAAGCTCGGCGCCTTGCGCGAGCGCCGCATTCATCACGGCTGAGGTGAATTTTTTGGGGTGAACGATCGCAGTGGTCTCCATCGTGCCGATGCGCTGCGCGATGATGACGCCGTTGCTGAGCCAGCCGAGCGCGGACGGTGCATCCCGGCGCGGATGGCCATCGGCGGCAACGAAGCCGCTATAAGCCGTCATCGGGCGATAGCCCCAATCGTCTGCGATCTCTTCCGGCAGTTGCGCATGGATCGCAAAGCTCCGTCGCGCCAGCGCATCGAGCGGCGAGCCCTCGCACCAGTCGCGCGCGAGAAAGCCGCCCGCCTTGCCTGACGCCGCGGCCGCGACGTCCATCCGCTCCACGACGACGACGTCGATGCCGCGGCGGCGGAGAAACCAGGCGGTGCAGGCTCCGATCACGCCGCCGCCGCAGATCACAACGCGCATGAATTCCCTCTACACAATGAAATCCTTCGCATGGAGGTCCACGGTATGGACTGCCGCCAGCGTGATCGTATCGGTCGCGGTCAGGTGGATCACCGCGTTTCCCGTGCTGTCATCGCTGATCAGGCTCTTCAGCGCCGCCCAGTCTGCGAAGCCGTAATCGTGCAAATTGATCACGTCATGCTCTCGCGCCGTGCTGCCGACCGCCTTGTTGCCCTGGTCGAAATCGTTGATCACGTCCAGACCCGAATTTTGGTCGAAGACGAATCTGTCGTCGTTCGGTCCGCCCCAGAGCTGGTCATTTCCGCCACCGCCATTCAGCGTGTCGTTGCCGCCCGTGATCGAGCCTGCCGTGAACGGGGCGTAGGTCCGTGCATCGCCATACAGCAAATCGTCGCGGCTGCTGCCGTGGAGGATATCATCTCCGCCATGCGCATTGCCTGACATGTTCGAGGCATCTCCGACGAGCACGATGGACGTGGAGTCCGGGTTGCCGTCGACCGCCGCGATCAGGATATCGTTGCCGCCACGGGTATCGTCGCTCATATAGCCGGCGTCTCCGACCAGAGACGCGCCTCCGGATTGGGCGGCGGCACCGACGGTGTAGATGAGGATGTCGTTGCCGCCGCCCGCATCGCCGCTCATGGAGACGAGAGCGTCGCCCGATATCGAAGCGCCGCCGTAACTGCCGACCTGGGTCACGCTGAGGATATCATTGCCGCCACGCGCATGATCGCTCATGGAACCGGAGTCTCCGCTGAACGTGCCGGACGATCTGTTTCCCATCGATGCAATGACGACGTCATTGCCGCCCCTCGCGTCGGCCGACATGGCGCTTTCGGCATCGCCAGAAATGCCGAGAGTCGCGTAGATCGATGAGGATGCATCGACATGAAGTACATCGTTGCCGCCATGGGCGTCGCCGGACATCGCCTGCGCATCCCCGTCCAGGATCGCGTAGTCGCCGAAGCCTGTGACGGTCGCAGCGAGATGGTCGTTTCCTCCGTGAGAATGTCCTTGCAGGGTCTGGTCGTCGCCAACGAATGTCAGGACCGCGTTGCTCCCGTCGACGGTCGCGATCATCTTGTCGCTGCCGCCCCGGCCGTCGTTCGGCAGGCCCGGGTCTCCGAACTCAGTCACGAATTGCTGGTTCCCAACGCTGACGATGATGGTGTCGTTTGGCATACGGCGCATCGCGCAACTCCCGGTTCAAGTCGGACGCGGGAACGAAGAGCATCATGCCTCGCGCCGCGTTGCGGCCCTGCCGCGCGTATTCAATCTTCGTTGGATTGATGGCGGAGATTTGCCCGGGGCGTAACTTGATTGCGATCAGGGAACCGCCGGCGCCGGCGGTCCATGCCGACGCCCATGCTTGCGATCTCGCGCGGGGGCTCAGCCCGGGCCTGCGCCTTGCGTGGCGGTGTACACCGCATAGAGCGATTGGCTCGCGGCCATGAACAGGCGGTTGCGCTTCGGGCCGCCGAAGCAGACGTTGCCGCATACTTCGGGCAGCCGAATGCGGCCGAGCAGCTTGCCGTCCGGTGACCACGTCGTGACGCCGCTGTAGCCGACGGCACGGCCGGCATTGCTGGACGCCCAGACATTGCCGTTGACGTCGCAGCGCACGCCGTCCGGCCCGCACTTCACGCCATCGATCACGCACTCGCTGAACCGCTTATGGTTGGTGAGCTTGTTGTCAGCGCCGACGTCGAACACGAATATCTCGCCCTTGCCGCCGGGACCGGTGTCGCCGGGTCCCTTGCCGGTTGAGACGACGTAGAGCTTCTTGAAGTCCGGCGAGAAACATAGCCCGTTCGGATCGGGCACCTGCTCCTCGGTGACGACGAGATCGACACGGCCGCTGGGATCGATGCGATAGCAATTGGTCGGCAGCTCGCGCTTGCCCGGTGCGAAGCCGGCCGGTTGTCCAATCCGCGGATTGAGCTTGCCGCCGGAATTGCTCGGACCGCCCGCGGCGTCGGGCTCACCTTCGTAGAGCTGGCCGCCGTAGGGCGGATCGGTAAACCAGTAGCTGCCGTCGGGATGCGCGACGACGTCGTTCGGCGAGTTCAGCTTCTTGCCGTTGTAGTTGTCGCAAAGCACGGTCGCGGTGCCGTCATGCTCATAGCGCGTCACCCGCCGGGTCAAATGTTCGCAGGAGAGTTGACGACCCTGGAAGTCGAACGAGTTGCCGTTGGAGTTGTTGGACGGCGAGCGGAATACGCTGACGCGACCGTCGTCTTCGCTCCAGCGCATCTGCCGATTGTTGGGAATGTCGCTCCAGAGCAGATAGCGGCCCTGTGCACTCCACGCCGGGCCTTCGGCCCACAGCAGCCCCGTATAGAGACGCTTGATCGCCGTGTTGGGCTGCGCGAGATCGTTGAAGGACGGATCGACCGCGATGACGTCGGGGTCCCAGAAATAGGTGGTCGGCGCGCCGTTGGGACCGAAATCGCGTGGCGGGGTGGTGATCGTCGTCGGCGGCGCGGCCGGTCCGGTCTGGGCCTGCGCGGAGCCGGCGCCGACCATTGTGGCGGCGGCGCCGAGCGCGAGCCCCTGAACGAGCGTTCGTCGTGAAAGCGCAGCATCCTGGTCACGCTGCTTTTGGCGTGTCATCGCGTCCTCCCGATCATGTTCGGCTAGCCGGTTGATCCGGCCGAGCAGGGCAACGTTAGTCCGGGCCGATGACGGTTGCGAGGGGGAGGTACGCATCCTCAGCGAGATCGGGGCGGCAAAAGCGCTGCAACATTGAACATGGAAACGACAAATTCATCCGGCGTGACGGGGTTTACCGGAGCTGCCTTCGGGGACATTGCCAAGCGGGAGAAATGTCAAGCCTTGACCTCCTGCGCGATGCTGGCAGAACGTCATCCGGGGCGTAAGTCGGAGTTTGCTGTGGTCGCTGTCGTCGTACTGGTTTTGCTGCTCGGGATTGCATTTGCGGCTGGCTATTTCACCCGCGACTACGTGTCCCGCAAAAGGCGAGCCGAGGCGCGCCGCTGGCGTGAGTACAGCGAGCCGGATTGGCTCAGTGCCAACGCACCGGCCAATACCAACGAGATCGCCATCGCCGGCAAGGCTGCGCCGATCGCCAACGGCGAGCTCGGCCAGATGCTGAACCGCTGGGAGAGCAGGGCTCGGGCTCGCCGTACGGCGTAGCTCGACGGTCTCGCCTAGGTCCAATCGGCCAGACACACCGGCACCGGGTCCTTCCGCGCATCCGGCGGTGCGATCATGTCAGCCCTTCTGTCCATCTTTTGGCGTTGCAGTTGCTGCCATTTCTCGTCTAGAAACGGAAGATCGAGCCTCCCGGCAACCAACCGTCAACGGTTTTGACCGAGGATTTGAGGGCTCAAAGGGTCTGGCAATGCTGATTCGCGGCCAAATCGATGGGATTTCGGGGGAGGTGGCTCTGGCCGCCGCCACGATCCCGGCCGCGCTGCTGCCCACCCTCCTGATTGGCGGCCTCCTTCTTACTTGCCCCTGAGGGCCGGCTGGGCGCCATGCGCCTGGGCGCTCAGGGGTTGGTCGAGATCACCGGACACCTCAAGCGCCCAGAAGACTGTCGGCGCAAAAGCTCAAAAGGAATTTTCGAAATGGCTCCCGTGAACAAGTCCGACAAGGACCGCGTCATCATTTTCGACACCACCCTGCGCGACGGCGAGCAGTGCCCCGGCGCCACCATGACCTTCGAGGAGAAGCTCGAGGTCGCCGAGATGCTGGACGATATGGGCGTCGACGTCATCGAGGCCGGCTTCCCCATCACCTCCGAAGGCGACTTCCAGGCGGTCAGCGAGATCGCCCGCCGTTCCAAGAACGCAATCATCGCCGGTCTGTCGCGCGCCCATCCGGCCGACATTGACCGCTGCGCAGAGGCGGTGAAATTCGCCAAGCGTGGCCGCGTCCACACCGTGATCGCGACGTCGCCGCTGCATATGCGGGTGAAGCTGAACAAGACCCCGGAGCAGGTGCTCGAGACCTCGGTTGCCATGGTCGCGCGTGCCCGCAACCAGATCGACGACGTCGAATGGTCGGCCGAAGACGGCACCCGCAGCGAGATGGACTATCTGTGCCGCATCGTCGAAGCCGTCATCAAGGCCGGCGCCACCACGGTGAACATTCCTGATACCGTCGGCTACACCACGCCCGACGAATACACCCACTTCATGAAGACGCTGATCGAGCGCGTGCCGAACTCGGACAAGGCGGTGTTCTCCGTGCACTGCCATAACGATCTCGGCATGGCGGTGGCGAACTCGCTGGCCGGCGTCGTCGGTGGCGCGCGCCAGGTCGAGTGCACCATCAACGGCATCGGCGAGCGTGCCGGCAACGCCGCGCTGGAAGAGATCGTGATGGCGATCAACGTCCGCAACGACAAATTTCCCTACTGGAACAAGATCGACACCACGCAGCTGACCCGCGCCTCGAAGGTGGTGTCGGCGGCGACCTCGTTCCCGGTGCAGTACAACAAGGCGATCGTCGGCCGCAACGCGTTCGCGCATGAGAGCGGCATCCATCAGGACGGCGTGCTGAAGGACGCCTCGACCTACGAGATCATGCGGCCCGAGATGGTCGGCCTGAAGCAGTCCTCGCTGGTGCTGGGCAAGCATTCCGGCCGCCATGCCTTCGTGCACAAGCTGGAGGAGATGGGCTACAAGCTCGGCCCGAACCAGCTGGAAGATGCGTTCACCCGGATGAAGGCGCTGGCCGATCGCAAGAAGGACATCTACGACGAGGACATCGAGGCGCTGGTCGACGAGGAAATGGCCGCTTCGCACGACCGCATCAAGCTGACCTCGCTGACCGTGATCGCCGGCACCCATGGCCCGCAGCGCGCGACCATGAAGCTCGACGTCGACGGCCAGATCAAGATCGAGGAGGCCGAGGGCAACGGTCCGGTCGACGCGGTGTTCAATTGTATCAAGCGCCTGGTGCCGCACGAAGCCAAGCTCGAGCTGTACCAGGTCCACGCAGTGACCCAAGGCACCGACGCGCAGGCCGAAGTCTCGGTCCGGCTGTCGCATGAGGGACGTGCGATGACCGCGCGCGCGGCGGATCCGGATACGCTGGTGGCCTCGGCCAAGGCCTATCTCGGCGCGCTGAACAAGATCGTCATGAAGCGCCAGCGCGACACCGTGACGACCGCGGCGGCGAGCTGACGAACGGAGTTCGTCATTCCGGGGCTCGCGAAGCGAGAACCCGGAATCTTGAGATTCCGGGTTAGGTCCTAACGGACCTCCCCGGAATGACTCTGCATGTGGCGGCGAATACCTGCCCTGCTAAGGGCCAATAGCGGCTCCGCCTCCCAGCCGCTATTGATGCAACCGGCATAAGGATAGGCCACCCGCGCGACGGGTGGCCCAAACAACAAAGGGAGAGATTATGCGCATCTTCGCGATCGCTGCGTCCATGGCGGTCCTGGCACTTGGCTTGACCGGGCCGGCATCGGCCCAGTCGCCCATCATCATCAAGTTCAGCCACGTGGTGGCTACCGACACGCCGAAGGGCAAGGCGTCGGAGAAGTTCAAGGAGCTTGCCGAGAAGTACACCGGCGGCAAGGTCAAGGTCGAGATCTACCCGAACTCGACGCTCTACAAGGACAAGGAAGAGCTCGAGGCGCTCCAGCTCGGCAGCGTGCAGATGCTGGCGCCGTCCAACTCCAAGTTCGGCCCGCTCGGGATCCGCGAGTTCGAGGTGTTCGATCTCCCGTACATCCTGCCCGATCTGAAGACGCTGCGGAAGGTGACGGAAGGTCCGCTCGGCGCAAGGCTGCTCAAGCTGCTGGACTCCAAGGGCATCACCGGCCTTGCCTATTGGGACAACGGCTTCAAGGAGATGAGCGCCAACAAGAAGCTGGTGACGCCGGCCGACTATCAGGGCGTCAAGTTCCGCATCCAGTCCTCGCGCGTGCTCCAGGCCCAGTTCAAGGCGCTCGGCTCGCTGCCGCAGGTGATGGCGTTCGGCGAAGTCTACCAGGCACTTCAGACCGGCGTCGTGGACGGGCAGGAGAACACCTGGTCGAACATCTATACCCAGAAGATGCACGAGGTGCAGAAGTACATCACCCAGACCAACCACGGTTATATCGGCTACGTCGTGATCGTGAACAAGAAGTTCTGGGACGATTTGCCGGCCGATATCCGCGACCAGCTTACCAAAGCGATGAAGGAAGCGACCGACTTCAACAACACGCAGTCGCAGAAGGAGAACGAGGACGCGCTCGCCGAGATCAGGAAGAGCGGCAAGAGCGAGATCATCAAGCTCACGCCGGAGCAGGACGAGGCGATGCGCAAGGCGATGGAGCCGGTCTACAAGGACGCCGCAAGCCGCATCGGCCAACCGCTGATCGACGAGTTCCAGAAGGAAGCGAAGGGCACGACGAACTGATTTGACCGGACGACGAATGGGGGCTTCCGTGCCGGCACGGAAGCCCCTTTTGTTGCGAATGATTTCCGATTGCGACTGAACGAAAATTCAGGAGCGTTACATCTTGGAAAGGACGCGCTCCCTGTCCAACTTGTAAGTTGCGCGTAAGCCGCGCTGCGCCCATCCTCACGACATCCTTCCAGAGGAGAGTTCGCATGAGGAAGTTCACCATCGCCGCCATCGCCGTGCTCAGCATCGCCGGCTCGGGCGCGGTCTATGCCCACTATCATCGCCCGTGGATGCACGATCACATGCGCCACATCCGCATGAATCCGGAAGACCGCGCCGCCATGGTCGACGCGCGGATCGCCGCCGTGCATGCCGGGCTGAAGCTCAACGCCGACCAGGAGAAGCTGTGGCCGCCGGTCGAGGCCGCCGTGCGCGACTTCGCCAAGCTGCGCATCGACCGCGCCAATGCGCGGATGAATGCCGGTGCCGGCGATGCCGGCAAGGACGCCAACAAAGATGCCGACAGGCCGGAGGATCCGGTTGCCCGCCTACGGCAGCGCGCCGAGGACATGGGGGCGATGTCGGCGGCCCTGAAGAAGATCGCCGATGCCGCCGATCCGCTCTACAAGACCCTGGACGAGGGCCAGAAGCGGCGCCTCGCCGTGCTGACCCGCCACCGCGGCCCGTTCGGCGGCGGCGAAGACGGCCCGCGCCACCACTTCATGGAGCGTGGCATGGACCGCATGATGGAGCGCGGCATGGACCACTTCCACCGTGACCGTTTCGACCGCGACGGCGGCCCGGACCGGGACCGCGAGGGCCGGCTCTGAGCCCGCAAGGGTTGCCGCGATCAGCCCTGGCGAAGCCGCTGGAATCCAGCGGCTTTTCGCTTTTTTGAGGGATGTGGACGAACCCTTGGCATACCCTTGGAAAACTTGCGTGCCATCGCTTGCCAGACCCGGATCGCTTTGCTAAACGACCGGCCTCGCAAGGCTTTTAACCGCCTTTCGGGCGCATAGCTCAGTTGGTAGAGCAGCTGACTCTTAATCAGCGGGTCCCAGGTTCGAGCCCTGGTGCGCCCACCAAAGGAAAATACTTATTTTCCAAGACCTTCGCGGAGTGGTCGCCGAGAGCAAAATGGGTCTCGTGCGATGTTTTCCAAATCGACCGCATCGCCAGCGCGGCACGACTTCTCCTCCGTTTTATATCCCTACCCGTTCGATAGAGCGTGCAGTCCGAATGGTACAGGCCGATTGGCCGCTCTACTGGAATAGGATACTAGGGCGAGCACACGGACGATCTGTGCGGGCTGTCCGTACGGAGTAATCGTCCTGCAGCTGTGTGTGTTTACTCGGTCATCAGGGCCGGGCTCGGCAGCGCCGTGATCGACTTCATCTTCTCCGTCGCAAAGCGCGAGGTGACGCTTTTGAGCGGTACGGCGTTGATCAGCTTCTTGTAGAACACGTCGTAGCACTGCATGTCGGGGACCACGGCGCGCAGCATTGGGGCGTTGGAGTGCCAATTGGCAACCCCGGTTCTTGATCGGTAGTTCCCGTTGTTGGATTTGTATTTGCATTCGGGGCAGCAGCCGACGGGCTCGCTGGCGCGCCCGAGTTCGCCATACTCGCTGCTCCCGCGCCCGAAGGAGATGTTGCGGCCGAACCTCCCGTACCCGTATCGTCGTTGAAGTCCGTTTCGGGTCACAAGCGGCGAGCCTAGACGAGCCTTCTCATGTCCGACTATGCCGGTTGCGATGGTCTGGCGATCCTCCGGTGCTAAAGGCCGGAATGCAACAGTCGTGTTTTGTCTCTTTGGTGCGGATGATCGACTGGGAAGGCATGGCGCACGCTGTGCGCCTGTTCGATACGCGGACGCCGCCCAATCGGCTGTCACGGTCAGTGCGTTAGGAGGGACCCCGGTGTTGCGAAATCCAAAGCTCAAATGAACTTCGCTGGGGAGAGAGCGACATGTTATTCTGATCGATAGTCTCTATTTTTGATTGTACAGGAGACCGGATCATGATTGCTCAAGATCGGTTTCGCAGCCTCTTTCCTAAATATTTGCTCGCGCTTTTCGTGGCTGTCGCAATCCCGCTAGCCTTCAACGGCGTTATCGAAGGGTGGTTCGGCTATCGCGATCAGCGCGCGAGGCTTGACCAGTGGCTTGGTCTCCAATCAGCATCTGCGGCTGCCGAAATACACGATTTCATCCACGGTGTCACAACTCAGCTTGGATGGCTGGTTCAGCTTCCGTGGACTGAGGAGCCCGACGAACGCCGGCGAACCGACGCGTTGCGCCTCCTTCGCCAAGCGCCCGCCATCACCAGTCTTACGCTCCTCGACGGCAATGGTCTGGAACGTCTCTACATCTCTCGGATCGGCCTCAATCGAATTGAGAGCCGCGCGGATCGATCAGCCGATCCCGCCTTGGCTGGTGCCCGGGTAGCTCAGGTCTGGTTTAGCGAGGTCAGCTACAATCGAGGCTCCGAACCGTACCTGACGGTGTCGATTGTCGGCAATCGACCGGCTGTCGGCGCTGTCGTCGCCGATGTCAACCTCAAGCTGATTTGGGACGTGATCTCCGCGATCAAATTTGGAAAAACCGGCTACGCCTTCGTTCTGGACCGATCGGGCCGCCTAGTCGCCCATCCCGATATCAGCCTCGTTCTGCGCGGGGCGGAAGAAGCAACCTCCGAACCTTTCCGCGCCATACGGGACGCTATAGGTCCGGGGCGGGGTTTCGCAACGAGCCGGGATGCACAGGGGCACTATGTTGCTGCCAGCGCGGCTCCCGTACAGGGTCCCGATTGGACCGTCGTGGTCGAGCAGCCCCTATCTGAAGCTTACGCGCCGCTCTATGCCGCCCTATGGCGGACCGTCATGCTTCTGGCAATGAGCAGCATACTCGCAGGCATTCTGGCCTATGTACTGGCGGACCGGATGACGGTGCCGATTAAATTGCTCGAGGAGGGCACGGAGAAGATTGGTGCCGGGTCCTTTGACCACCGCATCTCAATCCACACCCGGGATGAGTTCCAGCGCCTTGCAAACAGTTTTAACAGAATGGCTTCCGAGTTGGAGCAGGCACAACAGCACCAGGAGCGCATAGCCAAGCTCAAGCGTTTCCTTGCCCCCCAGGTCGCCGATCTCGTCGATAGAGCTGGCGACGACAGTGTGCTGGACGGTCGCCGTACGGAAGTCGTCGTTGTGTTCTGCGATCTGAGAGGTTTCACCGCGTTTTCAGCAGGAGCTGCGCCTGAAGAGGTCATGAGCGTACTGTCGGAGTACTATGAAACCCTCGGCAGGGTCATTGCGAAATTTGAAGCAACGCTGATTAACTTCTCTGGAGACGGGCTGATGGTTTTGGTGAACGCACCAGTCCCCATCGAAGAGCCTGCCTTGAGAGCAATCGATCTCGCCGTCGACATGCAGAAGAACGTGCAAGCCCTGATCGCCGGCTGGCAATCGCATGGCTACCACGTTGGTTTCGGAGTCGGCCTTGCTAGCGGGCCCGCGACAGTCGGCCGGATCGGCTACAAGGACCGGCTCGACTACACTGCCATTGGCAGTGTTGTGAATCTCGCTGCCCGACTGTGCGCATCTGCCGCAGACAAGGAAGTTCTGATCGACGCCGAAGTCGCAGCAGCCGCCAAGGGCAAACGGCCCCTTGAGGAGCTTGGGGACCGCAAAATCAAAGGATTCGACGAAGCTATTCCGATCTTCGGGATATCCTTCACCTGTCTCTAGCAGAGCCTGACCGCCGGATGCCTGCACAATCTCGTCGAGGACTGTCTGGGCATTCAGGGCTATGCTGTGGCAATCGGCCCACGGCAGCGGATCGTAGCCATGAAGTGCGCCAACTCCAGAGCGGTAACGCTACGAAGACGTGCCAAGCGGCGTGATGTCCTGCTTCTGATGGCAGGTATTGCGACGTGGACAACTAAATCGTTTGCGCAGAAACCCTCCTTGCCCGTCATTGGCTATCTTTGTCCAGAATCGCCCGAGCTCTTTGCCACTCGACTTCAGGCTTTTCAGCAGGGGCTTGGAGAAGCCGGCTTTGTCGAGGGCCGCAATGTAAAAATCGACTATCGATGGGCCCGCGGTGAGTATTCCCGATTGCGTGCGTTGGCAGCCGAACTGGTCGCCCGCAATGTGGATATCATCGTAGCACCTGGGGGCGCTCCCGTGGCACTTGCCGCGAAAGCTGTGAGTTCGACCAAGACAATCGTTTTTGAGATGGGCGGCGACCCCGTCCAGCTACAGGTGGTCGATAGCTTGTCGCGGCCGGGAGGAAACATCACGGGAGTTTCGAGCCTGAGTGTCGACGTTTCGCCAAAGCGGCTTGAACTTATGTGCGATCTGGTGCCCACGGCGACGAAACTGACGGTTGTCGCCAACCCGACAAGTCCGACCGCACAGTCACAATTGCAGAAGCTTCACGCAGCTGCGGGCACCTTGGGCGTTCGATTAGATATTTTGGACGCAAGTAAGGAAGATGAATTTGAAACGGTGTTTGATACCGTGGCTAAGGACACGGCAAGTGGACTTGTATTTACCTCCGATCCCTACTTTGCCTTTCGCAGTTCGCAGTTGGCTCATCTCGCGACAAAGTATCGTGTGTCCGCGATCACACAGACCCGAGACTTTCCCGTTGCTGGAGGTTTGATGAGCTATGGAGGAGATTTCATGCAATCGCATCGGCGCGCGGGGCTCTATGCTGGAAGGGTACTGTTGGGTGAGAAACCTTCTGATCTTCCAGTCCAACTCGTTACGAAGGTGGAACTCGTTATCAACTTGAAGGCGGCCAAACTGCTAGGTCACGCGTTCTCCTCTGCATTCGTTGCCGGCGCAGACGAGGTGATCGAGTAAACTACGCGGTCCGGCTGTCGTCGGCTCTCATAGGCTATCTTGGACGGCTAATTGTTCGTGTCACCTCACGAAGTAGACCTTGCGCCGCTCCGAGCTACAGTCAGCATGAGCCAACGTGGCGATCTGCCGATTCACACAAGCCTCTGAAATAAAGACCGTCCGACGACGGTCTTTATTTCGACAAGTTGTTTCAGCCAGGCGATGCGTAGACCGTCTACTTGCCGTCGACGGGCCATCGCCCGGGATTTCGGCTGATTGGAGACTTAGCGCGATCAGCTGCCTAAGGTCGCGCTTCAAGAGTTTGTTGAAAAGGGGTCTCCGTAGCTCGACGCACGCTGGAGAACCCGCCGTTGTGGATGACTTCGCGCAATTTTGCTTCACCCGCCTGTGCACCAAGAGTTGCGCCAACTTCTTGAGATCGTGAAGTAGGCAGGCAGATCATGGTCGAGCCAGCGTAGTAGAGACGCCCGACCGGGTTCATATTCTGCTCCAGAGTATCGCCTGCCATCGGCATCATCCAGGTCCCATCGGATTCAGCGATTGACGAATGTGAGCGGCGGCGCCGGCCGGGTCTCCCATGTCATGCAGACAATCCAAGCAGGTTACGAGATCGAAGTCTTAAGACGACTTGTGTCGGTCCCGTCGCCGTCATGGCGTATCAAGACCGATCGACTGCAGTAGGTTTCCGTCCACTCAGCGGGCGGGGCGGACGCTTTGGCAAGCTGATCCCGCAACACGATGGAGTGGTCACAGGCGACCGTACTGCATCCTTGGCGCGCCGCTCTGCAATTTTGATTTTGGATCGAAGGTCTTCGAGTTCTGAGAACTTAGAAGCGATTTCGTTCAATCGCTGGGCAAACCGGAATTTGCGAAAATTCTGCAAATGCGCCTCCCATCACGCCATTCTGAAAAATTCACTAAGAGCGGCGAGGCGGATTAAAGCAAGTGATCTGTAAAGCTATCGGTCCTGCCACCGCTCGCGCTGCTATCAGTTCCGGAAATGGAACTGCAGCTTGTTGCGCGTCATTGAGCCCCTTGATTTAGCAACATGAGCAGAGGCTTCAATGTGAAGCCTCCCCTTCGCATCGCTTGTAGAATCGCTCTACGCTGGATCGGCCAAACCTTACGGGGAAAGCAGGGAATGGTTAGGCGTTAGGCCCACCGCGTGTTACCGGACAACGACGCGTCGGGCCGCGAGTGCGTAATCGCACAACTACGAAAGGCACGTGGCAATTGCGAAAATGACGTCGGCGCCGAAGTCTCCCGAATACATAGAAACCAGAAATCCCGCGCCGAGAGCAGCTACAATCACTTTGAGCGTCATCATTTGACATCCCCTCTTAAGTCGCGAAGACAAACGTAGGCTCGGTCTGTTTCCGGGGTGCTTCGAGGCTTCAGCAAACGGTTTCGTTCACCGAGGTGTTATCAACCCGGGCCTAAGAGGATTCTCGGGTGACTATGCCCCGGGGGTAATCGAGCGTAGCCAAACGGAACGCAAAGAGGCCCCCGCCGAAGGCAATCAGCGCGCTCCAAGCGCTGATTTATCCGGGCGCCGATAATGCAAGGCCGCCAAGCGACGACAACCAGGCGCCTGGGTACTTGGCGTCATATGAAGGGCGCGCCTCGCAACTCTCAAAAATTGGGAAGACGCCACTAGCTCGCTAGCGAACGTGGTTATTCCAGTGCGGGCGGAAGAGCAAAGGAACAAGGCACGCGAAGCGAGAGTTTGTGATCGTTTGCATGCACGGGAAGCAAAGCCGAGCGTGCGCTCCAGACGGTGCACGCTGGCGGGCCGGCACCCGCTTTGATCACGTGTATCAAATTGGGTACACGCTCAGGCTGCTATTTTCGGCGCTTTCACCTCTCCAATTCCTTGATGGCGTCCTTTAGCAGTTCGAGAAGCCGGATTTCACATGCCCCCATGACGAACTGATCGGCGTCGTCAGGCACGACGATCTGCCCCTGCACGTGTCCATCGTGGGATTGGATGATGAAGTCTCGGGCCTTGCACGCTTCGTTGCGGACGTTCGTCATCGCCTCAAGCAGGCCCCATTCGATTTTGACAGCCATTGCTAACCCTCGCTCTTGGGGGGCACGCGCGTGAGCTACCGCGGGTCATGAGAGTTGAGGAGCGGCAAAGCCGGCAGATCGATCGGCTCGCCCGGAGGTCGATCAACTCTGTTCGTTTTCTTCCGCTGACGAGGACACTGATATAGTCGGCACCCACCAGTAGGGCCCCTGCGATCATCAGCTAGTGGGGAAATGAAGGACATGGTCCTGCCCTTGAATACAGGCGCTATGACGAAACCTATCAACCATTTCGCGATTGTACAAATCAAATATTTAATTATTTAAATGGTGTATTGAAATGTTGATTGTGAAATATTAAATGTGCCGGGTGCACTTCAGCACAGGACCTTCCGACCAGCACCCCTATGATCGCGGGCTGGGTGCGCCCCCTGCGCCGCGTCCTCCGCCAAGTCGGCCGATCGACGCCGGGCCCGAGGCCGCGAACGACAACACGGGCGCCTGGCCTCTGCTATCGTTTCCTGATGGCTGGTACGCCACCTGCTGAGTTGGACGCAGCGTCTGCCTCTATGCTCGGCAACCGGCAAAGCGGGCACCTGGCCGGACCGGGCTGAGCCTGCTCGGCGTGGCCCGCATGTCTTCGAGGCATTGCTGAACCACCTGCCCCGCCAAGTTGGTGCGCGCACCTACGACACCAACGCCTACTTCAAGGCAGCTCAACCGAGCCAGCGAAGGTTAAACAGCGTCCCATTGGAGGGGTCCTAAGGCGCGCGATTGCAACCCAAGATTCCTAGCAGTCGTCGTCCCAGCATGACATAATGATTCTTATTTGCGTTTCGGAGGGAAAGCCCGATGCGCTTGGCATTGCCTTATCTCGGAATTTGTCTCTGCGCGTCACTCGCGGCGTGGTTCTCCTTCACGCTGATCTATTGACCGAGCAGACCATCGCCAGTTGATAGCAGCCCCATGTAGGTACCGCTCTCGTGCAGTTCCAGCCAGCCCGACGGCGCACCTGATGCCGGCGGCGTGGCCTGACTTGCCCGCGACTGTCATGCCAGTTCGGGACGATATGCATAGATCCTGCAGCGCTGCATGCCGGGCAGACCAGGCGCACGCCGACGCGCGACCACGGCTGATCCTGAGGGAGCGTATCGAACCGCACCTCCACCCTGCGATCGCAGCGGCCGTTCAGGCATCGGATGTTGCAAGTCATATGGCCGTCGGCGAGCCATTCCGCAGGGCTGTGGGGCGGAGAATGGCCTGCCCATTTCGTGTATCGGCGAGTGCGCGTGCCGCCATCCGAGCGGCATCCCAAGTAGCGCGCAAATTATCGATTCCTAGTAGCTCGGAACGCGCTCAAGCTACCGCTTGTCGTGGGTTGGGAAAAGTTGCTTGAAGCTCTGACGGTTTACGCTGGCAGGTGCTCGCCTGAGCCGGCAAACAAAATGAGGCCAGCGCCGGGCAAACAATACCTTGGCCCGGCGGCGATGGGTTCGATCCAGCCCCGAGAGGAATCAACAGAATCCAGGATACTGATACTAGGACAGAAGCGCGCGAAGTTTCAGTGCACCTCTCCCTTCATTGCAATTCGAGGTCCGCCGGTTCACGCTGGCGGGCCCTGTGCTACACCACGAGGGTGCCGCGCCGATCGTGCGGAACGTTGCGGCATCGACCGCAGGGCTACACCAGAGCGGCTCCTGCGACAAAAGGCCCGGCTGCTGGCGGGCCTGACATGCTGCGCTTCCTGCAATTGCGGCCCGCCGACGCGGGTGAACCTCTCACCCGGGAGGAATTGGCATTGCGAGGCGGCTTGCCGCTGCTGAAATCCGGTCTCACCTCAGAACCCCGGTTGTTGCATCCGCCGCAAACGAAGCGCGGCTCGATATCCGACAAGCGAACATCGTCTGGCCAGCGATCGGCGCTGAGAGCAACGTTATGACGCCACGCAGGCTCATCTCGCGCATCTGGCCGAAGGTGATATTGATCGGCCGGCCGTCGGCGTGTGGCGGCGGACGGAGCGGGACATGCCGCTATCAAAGCGGCATCCTAGTTACCTCGCAAATTATCGAATCTTAGTTGGTCGAGGCGCCCCCGCTAGCTACTGCGCGTTGTGGGTTGGAAATGGGCACGTGTGAACTAGCTCACAGGCGACGAGCGCGCGGGCTGCTACAAAGGCGTCATTGCTTGACCAATTCATTTGAGAACACCCCAGTGCTCCCTCCAAGGCACTGGGGTTTTTCATTGGATCAGGCATAAAGCCGACCGCCACCGATCCGCACGGGGCTGACCACCTATTGATCGTCAGGGCCTGCGTGAGTCTGATCGGCCGCATGGGGCAGCATCAGCACGATATGGACGAGCTCGCGTGCATGGAGCGCATCTGCCCGGTGTTGGCGGAGCAGACAAGGGTGCCGGCGAGGGCCGGTGCACTGCGCGAATTGGCTGAAAATCACGGCCTCAAGGTTGCGAAGAGGACCGTGATCAGGATCGTAGATTGCTCCCGGCGCAGGCGGAAAAGACGAGCCATTCGGGCGGTTGACAGGACACCCCTTCCGCCCCACTGGTTGTCCACGCAACCCGTAGGACGGATCTCGCACGGCACGCAAAGTCCAAGCCGCTTGCGGTCGAAGCGGCGGCAGCTCCACGATTTGAACGTACGGTGGGGCAGGGGAGTGAACGAACGTTCTTTGATTGGCTCCAATCGGACGCCGATTGCTGAAGCTAGCTCAAACTTGCCCATGATGGACTGGGCCGAGAGTTCAAATTTTCCAATTCGTAGAGGGCGGCGTGTGCACGACGTGTGCACCGAAAGATCACGAAAATCTAACAACGGCAAGCTTGAGCGGTTGCTCCGAAGCGCGTTGTAAAGGGGGACGCGAGGGGATGTGGTCGTGAAAAGCCGCGTACTGCAATCCAAAAGCTACACTCGCTCATGGGAAACGGAGAATGGACAAGCTCTTCGTATTGATGTCGGAAAGGGGCTCACTTGGTTCGGTACAAGAACAAAGTATCGAAATGTCGGGGATTCGAGTCCCTCTCCCGCTACCACGTATCCCCCACTATTGCGGTGGGCCTCAGAAAGACCTCCCCGCCTTTTAGTGTGGCGAGCTTGCCTTTCACTTCGACCTCGAAGCCTTTCCAAGCCCCTTTGGAGGGACGGTGACGCTGTGAAGTTCACTCCCTTCAGGGCAGTCGAGCTGCACAGTTTCCACGCTCGTTCGCTAACGCAGGTTAAATCGGGTTCCGGTCACTCCTCGGGGGTCTGCTGCCCCGCGTCTGGCCTCGCTGCGATTGAGTGCTCGGCGGCGATTGCAATGCAGGCACAGACGAGGCGCGTCGCTCCGCCTCTTGGACTTTAAGCCGCAGATCTTCCAGCTCTGACAGTTGACAAACGAGGTTGTTCAACCGTTGGACAAGAAGGATCGAGCTATAACCGTGCATCAACGCCCTCCTGAGTCTGCAGCTATCCAGACAGCAAAAGGACCCCAGCCTCAGGGCGGTGAAGCTGGGGCGATCGAGCTGCCTTGGTGAAGGCAGCCGCCCCTTGGGGCGGGCACGGGAAAACTTGGCAATCGGCAAGTCGTTCCAAGCCGAACAAACGAGCCATAGCCTTGGAGCATGGGGAAATCTGGCCTGACTGCATCGCCACTTTGGGAGAGAAATCGGGAAAATGTGGTAATCTGCGAGCCCGTTCCAACCGCCGTGCCTCCGAAAATCGTTAGCGGCCTCTTTCGTCCTTCCCGTTGGGGCTGCCATCCCCGCCGCCGTTACCCCCACGGCTCGCTATTGCTCGCCTCCATAAGCGCGTGCGCCGCGGAGTGGGTCGATCGATAGGCAGTCTCGACCGATCGAAAGCGCAGCCGGACGGCTGTAAATTAGATTGAAATTCCGTATTTAATATAGTTTAATATCGAAAATTAAATCGCGATGATATTTCCAGGGTTTTGGGATCATGCCTCATTCTCCGTCCATCGTGCCCCATCCATATCCACGTGACGTCTATCTTGTGCTCGAGGATTATGGAGGTGGGCTCGGACGTGCCTGGAGCGAAACCTCCGAAGACGACACTGGTCGAGCGACGCTGATGCGCCAAATAATGGAAGGTCAATACAAGCATCCTGCTCGGATCGTGGTCTTCAACACGGTGGAGGGATGGTCGCGTGACGTAACCGTAGAGATCGCAGATGAACTGCGCCGCTGCTTTGTCGAGTTCGATGACATTGCGCCAGCCGCGTTGGAATTCATCGAGAGAATCGGAAGGAACTGACTGTCGTGCGCAGTCGTGCCTTGCTTTGGTTTGCGCTAATCTCAAAAATTTATCCAAGACGAGGATGATGAGCGGCAGCACGAACAAACAAGCGACAACGTCGGGTGTGAGATAACTGCCTCGTGCGGCATAAGACCAACCCTTTAGTGTTTGGAGTTGCCATGTTGGTAGGTTGTGGTCGCGCTGTTGAATGGGACGGAAAGATTCTGACAGGTTCGGTGGTCGTAAATGGCGTGGCGACCAAAGTGACTGCGGACCGAGCGATCATCCATGCGTATGCCGCGGGATTTAGCGATGCGCTCAGTTGGGAGATTGATCGCTTTCGGACAGAAATCTTTGAAAAACTGGTGCCATTCCTCGTTCGTCAGAATAGTTGACGGTACCTCGCCGCGTGTCTGGGATTTCTCCGCAGCGATGCTGATGAACTTCCGCAGCCGTGCACCTTAGCTGACTGCCGGCAAGCAGATACGTCATAGGATTGAAAGAGGCGGAGCATCGATCGATGGTCGAACGCCGCTTTCCGGCCGTCGCGGATCGGGTCCTATATTGGCAAGTGGACGATCTCGACGTCGCCGAGTCCAGCGATGCCCTGCCATACCTGGAGCTAATGGTCGCGAACCTGATCGCTATGTTGCGAACGGAGGACCCGCGGTCCTAAAGGCCTGCTGGCGAGCCGGAGGCAGGAACGGTAGAAGGCGCGGGGCAGCCTCCGCTCGATGGCGAGTCGTCAAGGTCCACGTTCATAGTCGCCAGGATGTAGCCGAAGGGTGACGCAAGGCATTCAGTTCCTCGACCTCGCTCTCCATCCGTGTTCCCCATGCGGAATCGTTGCGGTGATCTCGACGTCATTGCCCGCCGACACGCGCCAGGCTGCCACCCCGAAGCACAAGGTCAGGGTCAGGGCGAGGGCAAGCAGAAGCATAGAGACGAAATGGCTCACGCGCGTGTACCCGCAAATCTGAAACCAGTTGAGAGCGTGCACAGAGGCCCGATTCGGAAAATGCAGACGATCTGACGCATCGGCCGTTTTCCCCATCCTTACACGGGGCCAAAAGCGCTCACGATCCCGATCGTGATCGGCACGAGCGCGACCACCACCCACAAAGCGGGCGAGTTGGAGGACAGGCCAACGACCAGTATCAAAACACCGATACCCACGAGGGCCGCTGAGATTGCGTAGGCGACTGCCTTTTCCATCTGTCGATCCACGACAACAAGGGATCGGTCGCACAAGCAGGACTCGAGGCAAATCGAAACGTTCCTTTCTCGATTTAATTCGGTTTCAAATTCTATTTAATTCTGGTTTTGTGACTTAATTTCGCCAAATTAAAAGGCGCTTTCTGCGCACTGGGGCAGGGCTATTAACCCGGAGTCCTGCATGTTCAATCGAGTAGTCGTAGCTTTAGTGCTCGTTTTTGCGACATCCATTTCTTCTGAAGCGCGCCCCTTGCGCGCCGCTTCGCCACCTGAATGCAACGTGATTATGCCGTGCGACTTTTCATCTTCGCTGGTGCAGGCGCAGAGATACACGAGACCGGCACCGCGCCTGCAGCGAAGTGCCGTTGCTAGCCTACGGATGTCTGTGGCCAGCTCAGGGGCCTTAACTAGTGAGATCGTCAGCGGTCGTCCGGCCGGTTGCCCTCGCTCGTTCTGCGGATGTGGTGCGGCGATACGAGTGTTTGGTCGGGTAGTACCGGAACTGAACCTCGCAGCCAATTGGCTGCGCTTTCCCCGCACCTCGCCAGCACCGGGAATGGTTGCCGCGCGACGTGGACACGTCTTCGTCCTTGAACAGCACATCGCCGGTGACATCTGGAAGGCGTACGATGCCAACTCAGGTGGGCATGCAACGCGAATTCACCCGCGCTCCCTGCGAGGGTACACCATCGTCAACCCTCATGCGGCCTAGGGCCATCGCGCAGCGTTCCCATTAGATTTTTCTCGCCACGTTCCGGAGCATTCGGCTCGCGGCTTCCGCCCAAAAACAGGGCCGCAGCGGTTTTCGCTGCGGCACTGAAGTGGCAACTTGATTCTGCGCCGGCTTGTTCTCGCAGTTTGTCCCGAACACCAAGGTTGATAGGTCCGCCATCATGGAAAGCTTCAATGCAGCCAAGGCGTTCCATGACGATCATTGGTGTTCACTTCAGAACGATAGAATTCGACGATGCGGTGCTTCATTGAGACCCGGACACGATAACCAGCGGATATCCACGCTCTCGCTTGAGGACCTGCTCTCTTCAGTGTGCTCCACCACGCAGTGAAGGTGTAGGCCGATCTCGGCAGAGGCTTCCCCAAGATCGCTTCAATTTCTGAAAAGGTCAGGCGGAGACTTTGACCGTTCTCCGTTCGCAGCCTTTCATGCAATGGCTGGTAGATCGACCTCGGCATGCGAGCACTATGTCGACAAAATGGGCCGGCTGTCCGGCATTAGAATAGCAGTCTGGTGCATATAGAGCGCGGAGGCAAAAGGCATTATCATTCTGGTCTGCAAGACCTCGCGGAGCCTGACGCAGCGATGTCTCTTCAGTATTCCCTTAGCTCTAGGTCTCTCAGTAGCACGTGGAGAAAGTCGCTGGCGTGGTCATAGCGTTTACGACCATTCACGATCTTGCGGGTGCGCGGCTCCAGTGTGTTGGCGATGGCTTCCGCGCCGGGTAGATCAGCCTGGTGCGACCACTGCTGTAGCAGCCGATCCGGAATGTCTTGAGCGGATCCAAACAGCTTCAACGCACAATATTCGCCATCGTGCTTGTGATCAGCTTTCGCATAAAAAGCGAATAACCCTCGAAAGGTACTACGGGAAACGGCAGCCTTTGCCATTTAACATTCCCCAACGTAAATCGACTCGCTTTAAGTTTAGAAATCTGACGCGTTAACAAAATAAAATCCAGTGGAATTTAATCACTTGCCTTCGAAAAAGAGGTCATCAGAATTGACGTAAATCGAAGCACCGTGTGTCACAGCTCGCGCCGTCCTGCGTCTCCGATACCCTATGCTGCTACGGGACAGTCGACCTTAGCAGGCGGCCGGGTAGGACGGGCGGGCCAAGGGCTGCCCCGCAAAATTGCTACCAGACCTCGCAAGTGACTGAGACGAACCGATGTTCGCTCAACCCTCTCCCGAAGTCGCTCTCGTGCGCATGATCAGACAGTCGGTCTGGCGCTGCCCGGTGAATAGCGCGCGATAGATCTGTCCCCGATCGAGGCCAGTTCAATTTGCATCGGCTGCGGCGACCCACTCGATCGGAGTGGCGCGACCGCAGGCCGGCACCTAGCCGCTCGATAGGCATTGTCTGGTCGCCATTTTATGGTTTGACGTAGGTCCATCCCTGCTCCTGCAACTGCATCACCCTAACGACGCCCGACCTCACCACTTGGGCTTGGGCAACGATCGGAATGTCTTTGTTTTCGGCCTTTTGCATTTTCTCTTGCGTGTTCCCACAGGCTTTGAATGATACTTCCGGCGTGCTCAGAGCCATTTCCTCAATTCGCGCTTTCACCGGCGACGTGTCATCGCGGAGCATATGGAGGCCGGGGCCGAAGGTAATCACCTCAACTTTCACCCCTTCACCAACCTCCTTGTAGTATTGCGCGACGTTGAGTGCGTTGTTCAATGCAAGATTCATTGACGCGGAGTCGCTTGTGTTGACCTGAAGGATTAGGCGGTGCTCTTTCTTGGCAGCAGACGATGGCGCGATGCGCGCCAGCTCAAATTGTTTTGGCGTCGCGGCCCGCGCCGATGAATTCGCGTGCGTTCTGGCCACGCCATGTGGTGAGGCTGCAGGCAAACTAGGCTGTGCCGGGAGCAGGCGAGTCTCCTGTGCCGCGGAACTAGACAGCCCGACCAGGAGCGAGATGATTGTCGCGATCATCGCTGTGATAATCTTCGGAAATTTGGGCATTATGTTGTTTCTCCAGACAAGCTGAGGTTCATGATCAATTGTTGGGCTTCGCGATCGCGCGTGGCCATTTGCATGTTGCCGCCAATTTTGCACGCACGCTCTCGATACCATCGAGAGCGAACACTGCACCGGCGCCGGTCCCCGTTCGGCGTGACACATGCACGGAAAGTGCGCTGTGGCCGGGGATCGATTGCAACAGGCGAACGACATCGCTTTCAAGCGCGACACCGCGCGCCGACGTGATTGTCGAGACCTGAAAAGGTGGATCATCATTGATGCGCAGGGAAAGGGTGTAATCCTCGCGGCGGCCCGACAGGCCGGCTCCATCAAGCAACACTTCGGTCAGGCCGCCGCGACAGCGTATCGACAGGCTCATTGCTGCGTCGGAACTGCCCCCTTGAGATGGTAGTGTAGCCTTGATGATCGATGAATAATCGACTGGCGAGGTGGTCTCGCTGACGATCCACGCCCCGGCTCCATTTGCGGGCCGATCAGAGACGCGAACCGGCGCCATAGGGTCTTCGGCGCCTCGGGCCGGAGCGAGGTCATTTGCGATCGCGAGGGTCACGACGAGAGCGATCAGGGTGAACGTCATTGTGCCGCCTGGCTCGAACGCGGTAGACGATCGAGCCAGGCCTGCGCCGCGGGAGAACGCGTCAGGCCAGGGACCGTCGCCGCCAAGTTGATCGACTTCCATTTCGGATCGAAACCGGGCTCCTGCAGCTTGTTGATCCGCGAGAACAGGCGGTCAACAAAGCGCGCCACACGATGAAAGCGATTGGATTTGATCGGCCAATTGAAAGCGACTAGCACGGTTGGAACGGCAATAGTTGTCACGCGTTCCCCCTGCCTGATCAAGTTCGGGTAATCAGCTGCGTCCAGCCAAGATGGCAGATAATAATCTTCGAATTTGCTCTCGTAGGGGACCGGCAAGAACTTGAATCCGGCATCCCAGCGACCACGTATGAATGCATCCACCGGCTTTGATGTTATGAAAACGACGGCGGCCAGCTCACCCCTGCGCATTTGTTCCATCGCAACCTGATGTGGGATGAATGCCTTATCGACCTCGATCCCCAGCCGGCTGAAGATCAGCGGGCCCGAATAAGCTGCGGCGGTACCTTGGGTGTTGAAATTGACCTTCTTTCCGACTAGATCACTCAAGCTCTGAATTTCGGGCCTGACGAATACGTGCAGTTCAGATGGAAACAGGTTGAGCACATAGGTGATCCGTCGCTGGATGTCCGGCACTTGGCTCTTGTACTCGTCAAGTGCGTCGGAATTGATGATTGCTGCATCAATGCCCCGCAAATACAGCAGCGAATTGACATTTTCGGTTGCGCCACGGGTCACGATGGGCAACACGTGGAGGTCCGTTCCATCATCGGCCACTCGCGCCATTTCCGCGGCAAGCCGAATGGGAGCTCCTTCCAGCAGACCTCCGGCAATTCCAACAGTCCAATCGTTCATGGCCGCAATTTCCGCCCTTGCATGATCCGCACGCGCCCGCGGAGTCTGCTGGGCCATTGCTAGGCAACAGCCCATGATCAGAAGCGGAGCGGCTATCACGATGAGGAGAAACCAAGAGCGTATTCCAACCAGCTGCTTCATCGATCCGGCTCCCCTAGGAACGTCTGTTCTGTTTTGTCCGCTGCGCTCTTCACTTCGACACGTAAGTTTAAGTTCGATCTGACTAGTTGATACAGCGCACGACCATTTGTCTGCACCGATGCTGCTAACGACCAAGTGCGTCGAACCGCTCCCTTGCTTCCTTGACCCCTCCGGCTGCTGCTCTGGCGTAAAGCTCTCGCGCCTTGGACGTGTCGCCGCGCGTTCCGCTCGCGCCCCATTTTGCAAGCAGGCTCGGATCATACGTTTCGGCGAGCGCGAAACTTGCCGGTGCGCTCCCTAATTCAGCAGCACGCTCCAGGACAACTCGTGCCGCGCCAATGTCGCCTTGTCGAAGCAATCCGGTTGCGCGAGCGATCAATCGCACGAGCTCGGCGGCGTTTTCGTTCCCGAGAACCGGGGATGGCGCCTTTGGCTCAGCTGGTATCATCACGAGTTCTCGCGGAGTTTGCTCGGGCGCGGGCTGCGGCGACCCCGGCAGCAGTGTCCTGAGCAGCTCCCCTGTCGGCGAAGTGCTGGTTCCGCCTTCATCCGCCGCCCCCTCGGGTAGCCGCGGTCCGACATTCGGGCGTGCTGCGGCAAGTTCTTGCTCACCTCCGCTAGGTCGATCGCTTTCTCGCTGAAGCTCCTCTTTCAACTGTTCGGCTCGATCATCGTCTGCTGCGGCTTGCGCTTCATACGCGAAGAGTCTGGAACGCGCCCACGAGAGCTCTTGCGCCCGTGCATCTGCTTTTTCCTGCTCTTCCTTCAATGCGAGCTTCAGTTTAGCCGAGGTATCCTCGGTCGCTCGCTTGGTCTGCGCCGCTTCTTCTGTCGCCTTCGCGATCTGCCAGGCACGGCTGTCGAGCTCGATTCGCATCGTCGCGAGCGTCTCCTCCAGCTGTTTGGTACGATCGTGCTCCTGTCGCAGGCCCGCCTGTACCTGAGCCTCCGCTGCCTCTTTTGCACTGATCTCTGCGGCTTGTCTGGTTACCTCTGCCGACTGGATCTCCAGGTCGTGATAAGCGGCTGTCAGATTCTGCTCCAGCCGGTTTGCCCGATCTTTCTCCCGCTCGACAGCTTGTTGCAGCTCTCTCGGATCACTCTGTGCCCGGCGTTCGGGTTCGCGACCCTCGGTGCCGATTTCGCGGCTTAGCCGTGCCTGCACTTCGAAATCGTTGCGCGCCTTGAAAAGTTCCAGTTCCAGACGCTCCGTGTGCAAGCGCTCCTCCCGGAGCGATTTCTGCAGCTTATCAGTTTCATTCTCGGTGGCCTCCGCAATGCTGGTCCATTGCTCGCGTGCATGCTGCAACAGCCCCAGCACGGTATCCTGCTCCCGTCGGCATGTTCGAAGGTCAGCAGCAAGGGCCTGTATCCTCTCCTGTTCTGTGGCGAGCACTTGCCGCGATCGCTCGGTATTGCTGATTGTGGCTTGTGCAAGCTTCAGGGGTGTCGTGTCGGCAGATGGTTTCAGCCGCGCCGCGCGCCACCCTCCCGAGCCGGTCGCGCCGCGCAAGTGCGTCGCCATGACATGGGCGTCGCTCGCCGGCCGGTTTGGCTGCTGCGCGAGAACGGGTATGGTCAAAACCGATATTACCGTCAGGACAGTCGGTGCAACCCACGCCGACCTTGTTGCGCAGGTGCGCGCACAGCTACGAACACAATCCGAGGCAATCCACACGTCTGCGCGGCGAACGGGCGATCCAAGGCCCGACCCTGCCTGCATCGGCGCTTGTGCCCACATCCGCGACATTAATGTGTCAATCCGTTTCCCAATTGCTATTTATCCATAGGCAAAAATAAACCATATTATACTTTATTCAATGATTTATATCGTAATTTAATTTTCGGCCGATGCGGCCGGTCGCTTGAGAAGGAGATCGTCCAATGCTCCACCGAATCCCTTCGCTGATCGTTGCGCCTATCACGAGCGTATCTGTGCTGGCCCTGGCCCAAGCAGGCGGCGCAGTGGCGGGCTCCGCGGGTGCCGGCACTGGGACGGGCACGGGGAGCGCCAACACTGGTGGGTCAGCTCCGTCCGGCATGGGTACAAATGCGAGCAGCGCCAACCCTGCTCCATCGGCGCCTCCAGGAATGGGGACACGAGACGTTGGTACCGGTGCAAACCTGAACCGCACCAGTCAAACCAACAGCCCGGACGTTCAACCCGCCACGTCGAACTCGCGGGCGGCGGCGCAGGCCAAAAGAAATGCCGGCGCTGGCCACACTCAAAATGGTCTGCCGATCGGAGCTATTGGCACCGGCACGAGCAACGAGGAGCAGATGATCGCTGGACCGTCACCTAACCGAAAAATACCGGCAGCGAAGGTCGACGGAAATATCGCTGGAACAGTTGGTAGGGGCTCCAGCCTTTCGGACCAGGTGAGCCGGCCGCGCGCCGCACGAGCTGGGGAAAAAGTGCTGGACGCCAAAGTGCAAGTCCAACGGCGAACGACAGTTTCGCATAAGCGTATTCCCGACCCAGAAAACAGAACTCGGTAGTCTGAGCGGACCGAGCCGGGCAGCCGAGCGCCCTTTGGCGTCCCTGCTCAGGTCTGCGCGCCGCCAGACAAAGGCGCCGGCAGGGCTTGGTACTCCATGGGGCGCCTTGAAGAGGACTGACGCCCGGCACGCGGCCGAGCGGGATTTGGGCTAGGCGAGAGCATTCACGCGGTTATGCGAGCGCTCGATTCCGCGGCATTCGGATCATGTCCGATCGGTCGGAGCGAGGAGCCAGCCGTGCATGTTCGAAATGCTCGCGAAGCATGTCATTAGCCAAGTGCTCCCAGAACTCAGCTTCGGCGAGAAGCTTCCAGCTTCGATCAGGATGATGCGCAGAAGTCTGTCGGCACAGCGACGCCATCGCGCGCAAGCGGCGTACGGTCTCCATCCACTCCTCCCATTAGTTTTTCCTCACCTTATTTTCTGTTTTGCGTCATATTAATTATGATTATACCGGATAACTAATTTTCCTTCCATGGCGCACTACCGAAACGATTGACGCGAACGACTTTCGCTTTTCTTTCAAATTGTCTTTCAGATGAAGTGCTGCTTCATAAAACTAAACAGGTAAAAAGTCAGGCTTAAACCGACTCAGGTGCGGGACATGATCCGCAGCATGCCGCTCGTGGATGATCTCGGTCAGAGCCGGAAAGGGACGCCGGATCCAAGTGCAGCACTTTTCCTGGCGCAGAGCCTTCACTCGCATCGGCCTGCCTTGAAACTCCGCTGCGCGCACGCCTCATCGGGGAGCGATCGGGCGGCTTGAAGCTGTGCCAAGGGGTTACCGGAGGCTTCAAGGTCGATCCGTAAAACGATCGTCTTCGAGTTCGCTAAAATTACGCGCGCCGCTCGCCATCATTGGATCCGCGTGCGGCAACTCGTCCCAAACCGGGGCCTACGCATCCGTGACGCCGGCCCTAGTCTCGCTCTTTCTCCGCGGCTTCGCCCTTCCGCCCTTCGCACTTGCTCTCGTAGCCTGTGCAACTGGGCAAGCAGGCTAACGAGCTCCATCGCCGTTTGACGCAGAACAGCCAAGCGGCTGCAAACCCCACTACTCACTACAATACCCCCAAACAGGCCCTTGCAGGATCAGCGATCGGAATCGTTAGTTTGCGCCGATCTGCCGGTGTGACGCTTAACTTACGGTTCATGAGGGCGTCAGTTCGCTTTACGACGATAGGCCAAAATATTTCGCATCCCTCCAGTAAGCCCTGGCAGAAATAGCCGCCGAGACAGGAATTTAGAGGAACGCTGCGCCATGATTGAGCGCATCCAGTCCGTACCAAGATTAGCTCCCAGCCGGTGCGGCAGCCATGCCGCAACAGATCAACTCCGCACACGCGGCGTCAAATGAGGCGGTCGGCCTAAATTCGTGTAATGCTAGTCAGTTCGGCTCCGCGTCTGTACCGAAGCCCGCTACGCATCAACACAGCGGCGCTTCCTCGAATATCTCCCTGGGCCGCACGACCGGCTCATCGACCCAGGCCTCGCGAGCGAACCAGTTGTGATTGGCGCGACACACCGGGCAGCGAGTATTGCCATAAAACACAACGCTCCGCAGGAAAGCCTCACGGTCCGACCTAATACCAGTAGGAATCGCGCGACCGGTTTGCGGACATTTGACCATGATCATTCCCATGCGAGCCTCCCTAGGAAATTATTATTCGTTGTCGAACGAAAGAGAACCGGCCGGCTGGAGTGCGTCGTCATCTCAGTGTGGGTTACTTGGGGGGCATCGCACACTGGGAGTGCTTGTTCGAGCAGGGCGGGTTGCTCGTGACGACGTTTTTCCAACCGGCCGGATCGCTGCTTGAGCGATTCCTTGGACGCCGCCGCTCTTTGGCTCGGCAGCGCGGGCGTTGATTATTCGTCTCTCGAAAGCTCCTGGGGCGCCACTGAAAATCGGCGAATCTGAGCGGGTGGGAGTTTTGCGCGTGCTATGCCGCTCGCGACGAAGACGATCATGTCGCCCGTGATGGGCAAATTGGCTAATTCGATCACCGGTTTCACCCCACTCTCGTCAGCGAATATTCGTCGTTAGGATTTAATCCTGCAAATTAAGCCTTGCGCTGTCGGTCTGGTTTGCGACTCTCGTCAAGTTTCTATTTTTTGCTGTCCCGCACGCAGGAGGCCAAGATCATCGCGGCAATTTCTGCGACGCTGTTCTCGGTCGGCTGTTATTTCGACGCAGGGCCCGCTTCTTGGTATTTGAACCGTTGCATCCGGTTCAAACATGAAATAAATATTTATTATATTGAGATCATATAAATCTCGTTGTTAATTGTTGTCAATGACGTAAGCTGTTTTCGTCATTTTTTTTGGTCGGAGGAGACGATGCGGGAATCAGTCCAGAAGAAGCGCAACTCCACCTCGGCTGCGAAGCAGTTGGCTCAAATGCGCGAGAAACTAGCGAGTATCAGCGAGAGGGAGCACGTTCTACGAGAGCGGAGTGCTGCTCGCGAAGTTTACCGCTATCTGCTGGACTCTCACCGGTTGACCGCGCCGGCGACCTTTCTCGGAGGACAAGTGTTGAATATTTCTCCATCTGGGGTGAACGAGGGTGGTCAGCTGGCGGCGTGACCCGGGGCCGTACGGTCATTCGAACGAATCCCAGTCAGGCGATGTGCAGCCGCACTGAAGGTGGATTTGCACCGCTGTAGCACGGCGATCAAGCCGAATTTTCTCGGCAACTGCAGCTCGTTTGAACGCGCCGCGGACAGGACATTGCAGGATGTTGTCGCCACCGCGTCGACACGGCGGCGAAACAGATATCGTTGCTATCGGGCATAGCCATGCTGGAAAAAACATCGGCAGAGATGGTGTTGAGACCCGCCGCGGGTGCAGTCTTCGCGCTGGTGGACGGTCGATCAGTGCTTTTCAGCGAGACAAGGCAGAAGCTCTATGAGTTGGACCAGCTAGGGGCATTCATTTGGTGCAAGTTGGCACAAGGTGCTTCTTTGGAAGACGTCCATCAGGAGCTTGGGCAGCTAGGCATTGGCGAGCGCGCAGCGCGCGAGTTCACGTGGCAGGCGATGAACGTCTGGATCGATCGAGGGGTGCTCGAGCTCGACTGGCGAATGTCGGCCAATTGCGCCTTCTCAACGATTCTTGGTCGGCGCAGGATCAGTATCCGGGCCTCAAATTGGGACCTCCTGCAACAGTTGATTTCGCTGTTTTGTGTTCCGGACGGCAGCGGCGGGGAGGCGGAGGATATTGCGATCGAGACAACGGTGCTGGACGATCAGGTATTCTTCCGCGGGAATGACGCGAACATCCAAAGATGCGAAGCCGCAGCTCTGGCCCCTGCAATCAAAGCTCACATCACCGAGCGACTTATCCGAAGCAATCAGTGGGCTTTCGCGCTCCACGCCGCTTCTCTTGCAAAGTGCGGCATGGGCTTGCTGCTGTGCGGCCAACCGGGAGCCGGCAAGTCGACTCTTGCACTAGAACTCGTAGACGCTGGATTTCAGTATGCCGGCGATGACGTTGCGCTGATTGGGGCTGACGGAACGATCTGCGGCATCCCATTTGCCCTCACCCTCAAGCAGGGATCGTGGCGGTTGCTATCCCGACTGTATGGCGATTGGAACGACGTGACGCACCGCCGGTCCGATGGCGCCGAAGTGCGGTATTTGCCGATTCCGGATGCGCACAATGGGAGCCTCTCTGCCAACTGGATCATCTTTCTGAACCGGGTTGCAAGCGGCCCCGTCGAGCTGATCCCCCTGGATCAGCTTGATTCAATCAAGCGACTCATTGAGGGCGCGTTTGCCGCAGACGGGAAGCTGTCGCAGTCCGGCTTTTTCGCTTTGAAGCGGATTGTTGCGGGCGCACGATCGTTCCAACTTACCTATTCGGAATCGGCGCAGGCTCGACAGCTGCTGATGGACTTGTGCAATGACAAGACATAGTGCGGCACTGATAAGCCTTTGCAACTGCTTGCGAGGCTTGCCGCCCGTCGAAGTGGAGTGGACCTCCGTCATCGGGCTCGCAAACCAGACGTTGACGACGCCTGCGCTCATTGGCTTCGTCGATCAATTTGCATCGGTGTTGCCGGAGGACGTGTGCACCTATATCCGCCAGATCCATCGCCGAAACGTGCTGCGCAACGACCGGTTGGCCGGTCAATTGGAAGAGGCTGTCATTGCGATGAACGGCCAGGGAGTTACGCCGGTGTTGCTCAAAGGTGCGGCAACGCTAGCCACAGCACCTGTCGAGCGGCGAGGAGTTCGGCTGATGTCCGATCTGGACATCATGGTCGTGCCGGACGAAGCTGAAAGGGCGGTCGCCGCTCTGGGCGCAATTGGCTATGAAGTTCATGATCAAGCGCGGCCCGAAAGTGCGAGGTGGTATGTCGAGCTAACTCGACCGCGGGATGTCGGAACCATCGATCTGCAACGGGCCGCTCCAGGCCCCGCGTACCTCTATGCTGGCCCCGGACATGCCCTGAACCATTGCGTCCCCGCGCTGCTGGGGCGGGGACGCGTGTACGTCCCGACGCCCACTTATCGAGCGCTGATGTTGATCATCCACGATCAGTTTCAAGACTACGGCTACTGGCTTGGCGAACTCGATCTGCGGCATCTGGTTGAGTTGCGCGACTTGAATGATTCCGAAGGGCTGGACTGGCAGGAACTTGCCTCTCATGTCTCGGGCGAATTGATGAAGAACGCCGTCGAAACCCAACTGCTCGCCCTTGCTGCGCTGCTTGGGGTCGATATCCCGCGCTCAATGCGCACCCGGCTGATTCCTCGTCTGCAGTTCATGCGACAATTAATGCAAGCGCGCTTTCCGGCCACACGTGTGCCGTTCCTCGCAATGACGGTCCTGGACCTCAGAAACTACCGGCGGGAAGCAACCTCTGATTGCACGCAAACCGGTATGCGCCGGCCCGGATTGTGGTCCGTGCCAAGAACGGACACCTTACAGTTCCTGTTGAGGGCCGCCACCGCCGTTCGTGTCGGAAAGGTGTAAAGCCAGCAACGCTCGCACGCCTTCAAGGCCAAACAGTTTTAGCAAACGACATGTCTGCAGTTGCGCGGAGTTAATGCCCTTGTCCACCGGCATTCCGATCGGGCGACTCGTCGTTCTCGCGAATCCTGAACTCTTCGAGCGTGTGCCCCGATTGGAGCGCGGCAACTAGCCAGCGAGGCTGTTTACCACGCCCCGACCAGGTCTCCGTCGGGCGGAGTGGATTGAAGTATTTTGGCACGACTTTCGGGTATTTGCGGCGCGGCGGCTCGCTCGTTCCGGCATTGGCGGCCCGGCGTTCAGCTTCACCGAATTGATCCGGCTGGTTGAGTTGCGCAAGACGCTTTTCGAGCTCTCGCTTCTCGACTGTGATCTTTTCGGCAAGTATCTTTGTTAGCTCTTCGTGAAGGAGCCAAAGTTCCTCAAAGTCCATGGCTTCGAGATCTTGCCGACGCATAGCATTCTCGTCACCGTTCGACTGACTCCTGATCCATCTGTCATCCTCAGCTTTCGAGCAATTATTGCCCCAGCACCCGAATCAACGATGGACCAAAGTCAGTGTTTCAAATCCACGCTACAATAAATAAATGGTATATTATTTAATAACTATTACCAGGGTTATTTTATTAAATGGGGATAGGCAGATCAATGACTTGCTGCAAAGCAAGAAAGGGGAGTCTCTCAATCGAGTTCCTCTCGGCGTCTTCAACTCGGAGCATCCTTCCCCGGCTGGACCCTCGGACATTCGGGACCTGAAGCTCAAATCGAGTTCAGGCGGCTAGCGCTGAGGGACATTGAGTTGGTTGGCGCTCGTGCATATCCGAAGGCTGCAATATCGAGATTGCCCAAAACGGGGGCAGCCAACGCGCCAACCATATTCATCGAGAATATTGCGGCGCGGATGACGCGTAGGGCGCTTGATGTGATCCCGTCATATCAGTTCGCTTGAATGGTTCCACGGCTGCCCGCTGGACGTGTGAATTTACCCGCTCCGCAATTAAATTATGCGGATAGCCCATCGTTTCGGCTTGATTGATTGCTGCGACGCAGTTATCTGGGAATGCGGATTTAAGTACGGTTCCATACATTTTGTTGGGTAAATCTAGTTCACCATCTTGATTAATGTCGATCCGGGACATATTAAGTTTGGCGCAACTACAGGGTGCGAGCATGCCAGCTAAGAAACTCGAGTTAGAATCGATGTCCCTTGACGATCTCTGGTCGCTTCATGAGGAAATTAGCGGGATCTTATCGGACCGAATTAAGGCAGAAAAGCACGAACTGGAGAAGCGCTTGGCGGTTCTCGGGGGCGGGGTGGCTGTTTTGGCGGACTCAAGCGGACCGGGCGTGTCTCCGACTACCAAGGCGAGACGAAAATATCCGCGTGTGCTGCCGAAATACCGGAACCCCCAGACCTCCGAGACCTGGTCGGGGCGCGGCAAGCGGCCGCGGTGGTTGGTTGCTGCCATGAAGTCTGGCCGGAGAATTGAGGATTTTCGCATAGGGGATGCAAGTCCGAAGCTTCGTCAGCGCGCGTAACCTGATCTGCACTGTTCGACGGGGTGGTTAAAATGGCCGCCGCAGTGCCGTGATCCTGTGGGCCTAATAGGCGTTGCGTCCCCGCAGCACTTCGAGGGGAGTTCGCAGCAGGATTACGAGATCAAGCCGAAGGCTCCAGTTGTCGATGTACCAGAGATCGTATTGTACTCGTGTTTCGACCGTGATGGCTGTGGGGGTTGGACCGCGGCAGCCATGGACTTGGGCCCATCCGGTCAGTCCTGGCCTAACCCTGCGGCGCAGGGCGTAGTTCCGCACGAGCTTGTCAAATTCTCCGTCATGAGCCAAGGCATGAGGACGCGGACCGACCAGCGACATGCTGCCGTCGAGCACATTCAACAGCTGTGGCAGTTCATCGAAGCTTGTCCGTCGCAGCCATTTGCCGACGCGTGTCACCCGTCGGTCGAGGCGACGGGCCTGAAGGATCGCCGGCCCGTCCTCGAGCACATGCATCGTCCGGAATTTGCGGATCAGGAAGATCCGGCCATTAAAACCACAGCGTTGCTGTCGGAAGAATATGGGGCCGGGCGAGTCCAGCTTGATTGCAAGCGCGGCCAGCACAAGCAGCGGGGTAAGTATCGTCAAGGCGAGCGCGGCGCCGAAAAGATCAATGATTCGTTTGGTCGCACAGTCCAGCTGCGTAAGCGGCCCACGCTGGAGTTCAACACAAACCGTACTTCCAAGGCTTCGCGTAGGGTGTCGAAGCAATTCGGATGTCGTACCGACCGGCACGAACACAACCGGTAGCGGCAAGACCCGCAAGTCGGCAACGAAGGCCCGAAGTTCGGGCCATCGTTCCGGGTTCGCTTCCACAACCACCTGGTCGAGCTCGGAGCTGCGAATGTAGTCAATCACGCGAGCCGTGAGCCGCCTTCGACAGGCAGGACCGAAGCCGATTGGGGGCAAGCTGAACCGGCCTCGGACACAATAACCATGCAGCGCCAGCGTTTCAGGCAGTCCGGCGTTTTTCGATGGCGGCTGGTCGCTGACCAGAACAATGTTTGTGCTGGCGAATTTTCTGCCGCTCAGGCCCTTCCCGAGAAGCGCTCTCACTCCCCACCGCTCGGCCATAAGCAAGCCCAGGCCCAGGACAGCGAAAAGTGTGCCCGCTTGGTGAGAAGAGCCCGAACCAATTGCAAAACCGTACCCGGCCCATATCAGGAACAACAATGACGCCCATGCAATCCAGACGGCGCGCATCTGACTTCGCAGGACGAGGAGCTCGGCTGGCCGATAAAGGCCGTGCGTCTTCAACAGGCAAACGAGACATGTTGCGCTGACTAGCGCCAAGCCAAGTGCGTTGCTTAAGTCGCCTGCAGCCCATCCACTCTGAGCTTGGCTCAGCCACGTCGAAACGACGCTCGCAAAAACAATGGTCGCAATATCCGCACAGAGCGCCACGTATTCGATCGAGTCGTAACGGAGAGGCCATTTGTGCTGGCGGGATACTATCGGCCCGGGACTGACACGATCCGTAACTTCCCGATCGGGGAAATGTCGGTTCACGAAATTCATTGTCGGGACACCCGCAAGTTAATATTTAATAATATATTAATTAATCGGATTTATCAAGATAAAATCCTGGGTTTGGCCATTTTAAATATGTCGCACTGCTCAGAGGATCCTATCGAGATCCCTGTCGGGAATTCCGCGCGCGCATGTTGTCGAGGTAGGTCGGATCGAGCTCCGAAATTAGGGTCTCGAGATAGATCTTCCCCTCGGCCGAGGCTGACCGGTACGCGGCCACAAGCGCTGGTTTGAGAGTAGGTCGACGCGTAACGACGAGGCTGACGTCCCGCTTGATCAAGTCCCGAAATTCAAGCTCGCGTACTACAGCATCTGTAACGAGCGCGACCGATAGCCTTAACGGAAGCAGATCCAGATCGTTCGGCGCAGTATAGTACGACATCTTGAGCATGGCTGCCGTTTGGATCGAATCCTGTTTCGGCGCCGCCGCGAGTATGAGCCAAATGTCGCCGCGGAGCGGCGACGAGCGCAGCGCGCGGGCAAACGCATTCGATGCTGCCGGAGGTTCCGTTTTTTGCTCGTCCGCGGCGAGAGCCGGATCTCCACGGGATCGTGATTCCCCTCGGATCCAAAGGTCTTCATGCGCTGCCGCAGCCGAAACTGGTTTCGAGATCCCGTTTGACCATGCTGCTGCGGCCGAAACAGCTGCCGTCAAAGAAGACTGACCTCCGAGATACCACCCAGGGAGGACCATCCATATCGTCTGTATGATCAGCGCTATTCCAAGCACGGCCAGAGCAGCGCGCGGCCATAGGCTGACAAACGCTGGCGCGAGCCTTGGACGAGACGCCGGAGCTGGACCGGCCGTCCAGTCCGAAGCCTCTTTCGACTCCAAGGATAGGGCCTCACGGCCCGCACCGGAGACGCTTTGACCGAACGCCAGCCCAAAAAGCGCAGCGACCAAAAGCGATGCGCCCAAACCCAGAATTCCATGGTCGGCAAAGGCCAGTATCGTCAGTCCAATCGAAGCACCGGCGCCCAAGGCGGGGTACACGTAGCCGTAAGCTCGTGACAGAGAACGCCTGATCAGAATACAAGCGCCGAGCATCGCTATTACTACAAGGCCGCAAAGGAACGCCCAGCCCATGTCTATAACCATTGCGGCGGCAGCCGTTGGCCTTTCTCGCGGGGCGCCGATTCCAATGTCCCGATAAAGCGGCAAAAGGACCGTCGAAGCGCCGGCACCGGATCCCGCCGGCCTGACCTCCTGTAGCATCCGTTCTGTCGCGATCTGACTGCTCGTTGACAAGGCGATCGTCACATCGGTGTTCGTTCTAAACGGAATAACCGTTACGCTGGCAATACAGAATATTGCGGCGGTTGCGAAAACGCCAGCGGTGCCCCACAAGCCCAAGAACCACCTGCGAATAACGAACACCGAGAGCAAGCTTGCTGATCCGAGGAGGGTAGCGACGACGGTGGTGGAGTTGGCCCGAATGAGCAGCGCGGCCAAGCAGATAATCATTGCGACGGTCGCGGCGGACAGAGCAAGGAGCGGAACTGGCGCAATTGTTCCTGGCCGACTGTGCCGCGCTATCTGATCGGCCGCGCGTATTGCCGTGGCGCAGGAGAGCAAGACGCCGAGCACTGCGACGGTTGAGCCATCGGGCCCGGCGACACCGGCAGTTTCCTTCCTGAACCACATGGCCGTGGCAATCGTGGCTATCGACAGTAGTATATGCAGGACCTGCGCTGCGCGATATCGGTCAAGCGTGATGACCGCAGTGACGAGGGCCGCGGCGAGCACAGCGTAATACTGCGCCAGCGAGAGCATAGTCGCCCCCATATCGACTGTGATTTTTTCGGCGAGGGGCTCGCTTAAGGCCGCCGAAGCAGTTGCCCAGATGGGATTTCCGAGTGTGTCCATAGGCATAGGCACCACCTGTAACGCCATCCAGAGGGCCGGAGCCGCGAGCACAACGACGGGACCAGGCCGGAGCAGCTTGGTGAGCCCGAGGGAGGCGGGCCATGGAAAGATCGCTACAACCAGCGCGGCTGTTGCTAGTATGAATGATGCCAATCCCAAGCTTTGCAGGCTTTCCGGCATTGCGAGCGCCGCGGTGATCGCCACAAACTCGGCTAACAGGACAAGCCGGATAATCATGTAAACACCATGGTGTGGTGCGGCCACTCCGGTGGCCGGAGAACGTGCAGGCCGCTACGAGACAGCCTCAAGAGCCGGAAAGGCCATAACGGATATAGTGGCTGTCATGATAGTAATAGCTCCGATGGCCGTCATATCGAGCCATTGCCTTGGTATCCGTCTTGCTGAGAACTGCCCCAATCAGCGATTCATGAATGTTGGGTGCCGTGTGCAGTGCGTGCTGCACGACATCTATTTTGGTGCGGCCCCACTCAACGATTAGAATATAGCCGTCTATTAGAGATGAGGTGACTCGGACATCAACTAACGGGGTCAGGGGAGGAAGGTCGACGATGACGTAGTCATAGTCAGCTCGCAGGCGGTCGAACAGCTTGCTTATTGCGTCGGCGCACAGAATCTCGCTGGTGTGAAGCAGAGATCCCCGCCGCACGGCAGGTAGAAATGCAAGGTTCGTCGCGGGATCTCGCCAAATCGTGTCAGCCAGGGATCGGCTGCCGTTTGCAACTTCGATGATTCCGTTGACAGCCTTAGGCGCAAAGATAGCAGAAAGTGAGGGATTCCTGAGGTCGCAATCGACGATGATAGCTTTCTTGCCTGTGTGGCCGATCAATTGCGCGAGCGAGGCTGCAATCGTAGTCTTCCCCTCATTCGGCAGGGCCGAGGTAATCCCGATGACCTGGGAGGAGATTTTGGCCGGATTGTGGTCGATGGCTAGCTTGATGGAGCGAATTGCCTCGGTATACCGAGATAGCGGCATCCCGACCACGGTGCGATGAATTGCCGTTGGAGACGGAACTATCCGTTGTTGAACATCATCATCGGTAGGCTGGGGGCGAACTGGTATCTTCGCGGATTTGCGGGCCGGCAACAATGGGACCAACGATAGGCAAGGCAATTCCAACACAGTTTCGACTTGTGAGGAGGTACGAAAGACGCGGTCCATGACGTCTCTGAGCAGCCCCAAGCCGATGCCTAGCGCGAGGCCGCCGACGATGCCGAGCGCCAGCACCAACGTCGTCTTTGGCTTGCTCTTGCTCGGCGGCGGCGAAGCGGGAAAAAGTACGCGCGTTTCCGAGATGGGGAATGTCTCCTGCTGTGCGGAGCCCATGTAACGCTGCAGGAAAGTCTCGTACAAGGTACGCAAGCCCTTTGCCCGGCTTTCCAAATCCTTGTTGGTTAGCTCGGCAGAATTGACTGAACGGGACTGCGAGACGGCCTTGGACAGTTGCTTTTCGATTTCTTGCTGGCGCTGTTTGGCGAATTCGAATTCGCTTCGGCTGACTTCGGCAAGTCTTTTGACTTCGTCGAAAATGGAGACGCGAAATTCCCGCGCGCGGTTCCGAACATTGACGACTGCCAGGTGGTCGCGACCAACCCTGGCCGTCAACTCGGCCTCACGTCTCAGGAGTTCCAGATACTGCTGGCGCAGCCCCGTAATGATCTGGCTGTTTGTCGCATCGGCGCCGATAGCATCCAGATTGCCCATCGAGGACGGCTTTGTCGGATCGGAGGCAAGAAGAGCTTCATAGCGAGCCAACTTGGCCGTGGCATCAGAGGTCTGGGCGCGTGCGGCAGCCAATCGATTGTTGATTTCTGTGACCTGCTGGTCGTTGATGGGCTTTCCGTCCGAAGAGACGATATTGTTCTGGGCCTTGTAGACGTCGACGGCACGTTGTGCAGCGAGGGCTTGGTCACCGAGATCGCGCAGCCTGTCCTGCAGCCAGCTTGTTGCCCTGCGATTAGCATCGAATTTTGCATTGAGCTGGTCCGCAACATAGGTATTGGCTACCGCGTTGACGATCTCCGCGGCTCGGGCTGCGTTGCTCGAATTGAAATTGATCTCAATGACGTTGCTGTAGCCAATACGCCCCGCGGAAAGCCGATTGAGAAATGCGTCTACGATAGTGTCTGAAGGTTCACCATGGGTATCCGATGAGCCATCCTTCTTCGATCCAATCGACGCCCATGACCGAATTCGCTGCCAGAGCGACTGTAGAGATAGCCCTGTCGCACTAAAGTCCGGATCGTCCGACAGTTTCAACTGGTCGATGACCGAGACCGCAGTGGCCTTTGATCTCAGGAGCTGAAGCTGGGTCTCGATTTGAGTGAGATCGAAAGCCGGCTCGGCAAGGAGTGACTGCTGCTGGACAAATTGGGCCCTTGGATTGGCCAACAGGATCTGAACCTGCGCGGTATAGGTTGGAGACACCAAGCGGAGATAGAGCAGACTGGCCGCAGTCACGAGTGCAGCAGTCACAAGGATCATGAGATATTGGCGTCGTAGAAGCCCGATGCCGAAATTGATGACGTCGCTGATTCCTCCGCTGTCCGTTTGAACGGGTTGGGCCAGCCCGGTCACAGGCAGCCGTACGCTATCCGTGTGTCGAAGATTGTTCTGGAGCATCACGTACCTGTCCGACGGTGGGTCACGTTGGGGCCGCTCGCCCGCAGACCGAGGGGCGCGAAGGCGGTGGGGGATTATATGCATATAAAATTCCGCTTGCCAAATTAAATAAATCATATATTAATCGAGGCTGAAATTGAAAATGATGATGGGTCTGTCGTTTCGGCACGGCGTTGGCAAAATGGAAGGTGCTTCTGAGGGTTACGGTCTAGCCGGTATTTGCATTGAAAATTAATGTGAGCGTTTCGAGACGGATCGGCGGGCGGATAATTAAATTCCGGCGAATATTTACTTATGGTCCGTCGCAACGAACCCCGATGGGGAAATTGAGGGTCGGCAGGAGGGTGCCCAATGCTGGAACTGCGACCTTTAGCGATCCCTGATGTCAAAGTCCTTCGAACAGATCGGTTTTCCGATGCCCGCGGCTACTTCTGTGAGACCTTTCAGCGATCGGCTTTTGCTGAGAAAGGAATCCTGCACGACTTCGTTCAGGATAATCAGTCCAGCTCGGATCGGGTCGGCACGGTGCGCGGCTTGCATTTCCAGCGACCGCCCTTCGCCCAGGCGAAGCTCATACGGGTGTTGAACGGGGCTATTCTCGATATTGCCGTTGATCTCCGGCGTTCATCGCCAAGCTTCGGCAAGCACATCGCCATCCAGTTGGATAGCGAAAGCAGCGAGCAGCTGTTCATTCCGAAGGGATTCGCGCATGGTTTCTGTACCCTGCAGCCCAAGACCGTCGTCTTGTACAAGGTCGACCAAGTCTACGCGCCGAGCCATGACAGCGGCGTCTATTGGGCTGATCCCGCATTAGCGATCAAGTGGCCCGTCACGCCGTCAGAGGCTCAGATATCGCCAAAGGACCAGACCCTTCCTGCGCTCAACCAGCTTGCTTGCGTTTTCGAATAGTGGAGATGAAATAGTGGAGATGAGTGGAATGCGTATCCTGGTGACCGGCGGAGCGGGCTTTATCGGTTCTGCTGTGTGTCGCCGTTTGGTGCTGCAGACCAGTGCCGCGGTGGTCAACATCGACAAGTTGACATACGCAGCCGACCTGACTTCGCTGGCGAGCATCGAGGGGCTGGGGTCTTATGCATTCCTGCAGTCCGACATCTGCGATCGAGAGGCTATGGGTCTCGCGTTCGCCGACTACGAGCCGGATGCGATCATACACCTGGCCGCCGAAAGCCACGTCGACCGTTCGATCACCGGACCCGAGGCCTTCGTCAGCACCAATATAGTTGGTACCTACACGCTGTTGGAGGCGGCCAGGACCTATTACGAACGTCTGCCGCTTCCGCGGCGGAAGCAGTTCCGCTTCATCCACGTATCGACAGACGAAGTCTATGGCTCATTGGGGCCGGAGGACTTGTTTCGCGAGGACACGCCCTACAGGCCGAGTTCGCCGTATTCGGCGAGCAAGGCGGCTTCGGACCACCTCGCACTCGCGTGGTTTCGAACCTACGGTCTGCCGGTCATCGTATCGAATTGTTCGAACAATTACGGGCCGTACCAGTTCCCGGAAAAGCTCATCCCGCTGACGATCCTCAATGCGCTCGACCGGAAGCCCCTACCGGTCTATGGCGACGGCAGAAATATTCGCGACTGGCTTCATGTCGATGATCATGCCGCTGGCTTGATAAAACTTCTGTACGAAGGAAGACCGGGCGAGAAGTACAATTTCGGCGGAGATGGCCAGCGATCCAACCTGGAGGTGGTCACCAGGATTTGTGACGTGGTGGATCGGTTATCCCCGGGCGCGGGAGCGAGACGATCTCTCATCAGGTTCGTGCCGGATCGTCCAGGACATGATGCGCGCTATGCGATCGACGCGTCGAAGGCACATCGCGAACTAGGCTGGGAACCGACGAGAACCTTCGAACATGGCTTGGCCGAAACAGTCGGATGGTATCTCGACAATCGTGCATGGTGGCAGCGTGCTCGCTGCGGTGTCTATGACGGCTCGCGTCTGGGCCTGCTCGCTACTCAACATTGAGGTGAAGATGACAGATCGACCCATCCTCATTGCCGGGCGGAACGGTCAGTTGGCAAAGTGTCTTCGTAATCTCGCTGCAATGCGCGGTCTGCCTGCGGTGGCTCTCGGGCACCGAGAACTCGATCTGGAGAACCGCGAAGGGATCGACGAGCTCATCGCATCGATCGCGCCGTCTGCAATCATCAATACGGCCGCTTATACGGCGGTCGATCGGGCCGAATCTGAAGCGGCGAAAGTGTTCAGCATCAACCGCGATGGTGCGGCAGCGCTGGCAAATGTCGCTTGGCAGATGAATATTCCACTCATCCATCTCTCGACCGACTATGTGTTCGACGGCGCAAAACTGGATGCGTATGACGAAAGCGACATTCCCGCGCCGTTAAATGTCTACGGCGCGTCGAAGCTTGCCGGCGAAGCTGCTGTATTGGCCGCGCATCCGCTCGCGACCGTGATCAGATGCTCGTGGCTTTACAGCCCCTACGGCAGCAACTTCGTTCGAACGATGTTGCGGTTATGCGAGACGCAGCCCATCGCAAGGGTTGTCCGGGATCAACAGGGAAATCCGACCTACGCATACGACCTCGCGGAGGCTGTCCTTCAGATCGCAGAACGGTCAGTAACAGTCGATCGCAGGGCCGCGGCCGGCATCTTTCATCTCGCCGGTCAAGGCGAGACAAGCTGGCATGACTTTGCGAAGGCAATCTTCGACGAGCTTTCCCGTCGTGGAGCGCGGATTCCGACGCTCGAGGCGATCACGACTGAAGAGTTTCCGACCGCTGCGCGTCGGCCTCGAAACTCGCGCCTGGATTCATCCAAGGCCGAACGCGTGTTCGGAATTCGCCTGGCGTCCTGGCGCCATTCACTCGAAGCCTGTCTTGACCAGCTGGTCGGAGAAGGAGACACCGATGCTGAAGGGAATCGTGCTGGCTGGCGGCAGCGGAACGCGTCTCTATCCGATCACGCGCGTGGTCAGCAAGCAGTTGCTCCCGATCTATGACAAGCCGATGATCTATTATCCCCTGTCGACGCTGATGTTGGCAGGAATCCGCGAAATTCTGATTATTACCACGCCGTCAGACCGGTGCCAGTTCGAGCGGTTGCTGGGGGACGGCAGCCAATGGGGCATTCGGCTCAGCTACGCGGAACAGGCCCGTCCTGCCGGTCTCGCGGACGCCTTCATTGTTGGTGCCGATTTCATCGGAAGCGATCGTGTGGCGATGGTGCTTGGCGACAATATCTTCTTCGGCGATGGTCTGAGTGAACTGCTGGCCCGGGCGGCGGGACGTGAGGAAGGCGCCACGGTCTTCGCGTATCATGTGCGCGATCCGGAACGATATGGCGTCGTGGCATTTGACGAGGCGAATCGTCCGATACGGATCGAGGAGAAGCCGAGCAAGCCAGCGTCGAGTTGGGCGATCACCGGTCTTTACTTTTTCGATAATCGCGTTGTCCGCTACGCTCGTCGCGTTGAACCGTCGCCGCGCGGCGAGCTTGAGATCACCGATCTGCAAATGCGCTACCTTTCAGCCGACGCGCTCCATGTCGAACGCATGGGGCGGGGGTTTGCCTGGCTGGATACCGGCACGGTCGAGTCGCTCATCGATGCTGGGACGTTCGTGCAGACCCTGGAAAAGCGGCAGGGAATGAAGATCGCCTGTCTTGAGGAGGTCGCCTTCAGACTCGGCTTCATCAATCGTGATCAACTTCTCGCGTTGGCCGAGTCGCTGCAGAAGAGCGGGTATGGCGGGTATCTCAACGAAATCTTGCAGTCTCACCGTTAAATTAAATGCTAAAATAAAGGGATTGAAATCGCGGTTGATTTAATCATTAATTGAATCGCGTTCTGTTATGCTGATTTCGAGAGGCTGACCATGCTGAATCAAAGGTCGAGCGTCTTCTATCGAGGAGCAAGGCCTCTCCTCTCGGAAGAAAGTGACTTCAACCCGACGATCCCAAGCCTGGAGCGACCGCCCTTCTGGGCTGCGACCTGGAGCAGCAATCTGCCGGTGTGGCAGCCGCTCTGGATTCCGCCCCGCGCAGACCTGCCAAGTGGGAGCTCGAATGTCGGGGCCGAGGTAAGTGTGGGCACAAGTCAAAGTGCAAGTTCCTGGCAGCTGACCGCTATCGGCGGTGTGCGCGGTCACGCTGCCGCAGCATTGCGGACAACATTGTCTGCCCAGCCGTCCGGCGCGACTCGTTGGATCAATGCGAGCGGCGGCTATTGGAATGTTGCTGCGAACTGGAGTGCCGGCGTTCCGGATATCTCGTCGACGGCGTTCATCGATGCGCCGGGATCCTATGTTGTTGCAACCGCGGGCAATATCGACATAGGCAGGCTGGTTGTCGATGCAGAGGCGGCGGTCTCGCTAGCGGCCGGAAGCTCATTCGTCGTAGAGGGCCATGCGACAAACAACGGGAACATCACGCTCGGATCCTTGGGCGGAGATCGCGCAGCTGCGGCAGATTTTAAGGGAGACGTCCGCGGATCGGGGGTCTTCGCGATTTCCGACAAGGCAACTCTCGAGATCGGAGGGGCGGTCTCTGGGCAAGTCTTGAGTGGATCATTTTCCGGAATAACCGTGTCGTTCGAGACGGAAGCCGGCAGCCTTATCCTCGATCACTCCGCCCAATTCCACGGTCTGATCGGAAGTTCATCGCCGGATCGACCGCTTTCGGCTGGCAATCTCATTGATCTCAGGGATTTTTCCTTCACGTCAACGATGTCGGCGTCGGTTCATTACGACAGCAGCTCAAACATCAGCACAGTCGATTTCGGCAACGGGGCCGGCAACGTCACGTTGCTGTTCTCTGGGAATGACCCGAACTGGACGTTTGCAAGTGACGGGCAGGGCGGCACCATTGTTGCGGACCCAGCTGCAACGAACCCCATCGTGCTGGAAAATCAGAAACAAGGCACGCCGCAAAGCATCTGGCAGATCGACGCTGGCGCAGACTCAACGAAAATCCAGGGCTTCACGACGGCGATAAGTACCAATATCGGCGGCACCGTTCAGTTCAAAATCAACAACCAGACCGGCGCGCCGAACTACCATGTCGATATCTACCGGCTTGGTTACTACGGCGGCAACGGTGCCCGACTGATTACGAGCTTGCAGCATCAGGCTGCAACCTCGGTTGTGCAACCGACCCCGTTAAAGGACGCGTCCACGGGTCTCGTGGACGCCGGCAACTGGAGCGTGACTGATTCCTGGGCCGTTCCGACGACCGCTGTGTCAGGCGTCTACGTTGCCAATGTCATTGACGGGACGCAGGTTTTCCAAATTCCGTTTGTCGTCCGTAGCGATGCGTCAACTAGCGCAATCGTGTTCCAGACAGCTGACCAAACCTGGGAGGCATATAACCCTTGGGGCGGGGCCAATCTCTACACTGGCAACGGACCTGGCGTGAACGGTTCCGCTTACGCCGTGAGCTACAATCGTCCTATCACCACGCGTGATGGGGGGCTCGAGGGCAGCTCCAATGACATGGTGTTCTCGGCGGAATATCCGGCGATCTACTGGCTTGAGCAAAACGGATACGACGTCTCCTACATTTCGGGCATCGACGCGGCAACCAACGGATCGCTGCTGTTGAATCATCAGATCTATATGGAGGTCGGTCACGACGAGTACTGGACCGATAGCCAGGTCTCCAACGTCCAGGCCGCCGGTCACGCTGGCGTCAATCTGACGTTTCTGAGCGGAAACGAAGTGTATTGGCAGACGAGGCTTGCAGCCAGCATCGATCCCAGTCACACGGCAAACCGCACCTTGATCACGTACAAGGACACTCATGCCAATCAGTTGATCGACCCAACAGGGACGGCGACGGGAACATTCATGGACGCGCGTTTTGCGTCAACCGGAGGCATGTCAGGCATTCCCTCCAACGCACTGACCGGCACTGTCTTTCAGGTGGACGGGGATTCCTACGGCACGATCAAGATTCCGTATGGAATGACGCAGTTGAGGCTCTGGCGTAACGCGCCGATCGCAGGGACGGCGCAAGGTCAAACTGCATCGCTGACCCCGAACCTGTTGGGCTACGAATGGGACTCGTCGCCGGATAACGGCTTCCGTCCGGCTGGACTGGTGGATGTCTCGTCGACCACTCTCCAAACCACAAAATACCTACTTGACTACGGCAATACGACGGGCAGCGGTACCGCAACCCACAACTTGGTGGAATTCCGTGATCCTGTGAGCGGTGCTCTCGTCTTTAGCGCCGGCACCGTGTTCTGGTCCTGGGGTCTTGCATCGGATCACGACCAGTACAACTTGGCGCCGGCGACTCCGACTGATCCGAACGTCCAGCAGGCCATGGTCAATCTGTTTGCGGACATGGGCGTGCAGCCCGCGACGTTGCAGGCAAGTCTGGTGATTGCCGCCCAATCGACCGATCATACGGGACCGACCTCGACCATCACAAATCTCTCCTCCGCAAGCGTCGTGGAAGGCCAATCTATCACTGTGACCGGGACGGCAAGCGACTCCGGGGGGGTGATCGGTGGTGTCGAAATTTCAAGCGACGGCGGCGGCACCTGGCATCCGGCCAGCAGCACCGTCGGAGCGTCGAATGTAACCTGGACCTATACATTTGCGGCCGGCGCGCCGGGACAGTTGAAGATCCGGAGCAGGGCGGTCGATGATAGCTTGAACCTCGAAGTGCCAGGTACGGGCATTGCTTACATAGTGACGCCGTCGTCGAACCTGACGATCTTCAGTCCCTCGGACACGCCGGCCGTTGTCAACACTCCCGACGCGGGCGCTGTGGAACTGGGTGTCAAGTTCGTTGCCGCGGCTTCGGGCGATATCACCGGCATCCGGTTCTATAAGAGCACCCAGAACACGGGAATGCATCTCGGCGATCTCTGGACGGCGAACGGGACGCTGCTTGCAAGCGCAACATTCACCAACGAAACGGGGAGTGGCTGGCAACAGGTCAACTTCACGACCCCGGTGCATGTACAGGGCGGGGTGACCTACATCGCATCATACCATACGAACACCGGTCACTATTCCACCACCGACTTCTACTTCGACAATGCAGGGCACACCAACGGCTCATTGACAGCGACGGGCGGCGGCCTGAACGGCGTCTTCGCTTACGGGACAGGGCCACTTTTCCCCAACAGCATCTCGATGGCAAAGGGAGACAATTACTGGGTTGATGTCGTCTTCAGGGACAACAGCCAGCTGCCGCAGGCCAACAACGACAGTGGGTTCACGGTCACGGAAAACGGGACGCTGAACATCGCGGCATCGGCGCTGCTTGCCAATGACACGGATCCCGCCGGCCTATCGTTTTCGATCAGCGGCGTGAGCAATCCGGCCAATGGCACCGTAAGCTACAACGTCCAGACTCAAACGGTGACGTTCACCCCGATCGCGAACTACGCGGGAGCGGCACAGTTCGCTTACACGATCACCGACTCCGGTGGCGCCAGTGGAACGGGGCAGGTGTTTCTCAACGTCAACTATCCGATATCTGCCCAGAGCCTGTTTGGCACCAACGACACGCCGAGCGTGACCAACTCGGGTGATACAAGCTCCGTCGAAGTGGGCGTCAAGTTCAGCGCCTCGGTCAACGGGACGATAACCGGCCTGCGCTTCTACAAGGGCTCGTTGAACACGGGTACCCACGTCGCGCATCTCTGGACTGCGACGGGAACGCTGCTGGGCACAGCGACCTTCAGCGGCGAGACCGCCAGCGGCTGGCAGCAGGTAAGTTTTTCGAGCCCGATAGCCGTTACCCCGGGCACGACATATGTCGCTTCCTACCACACCAACGGCAATTATTCGAACACTCAGAGCTATTTCACAACGTCGATTACCAATGGCCAGCTGAGCGCCCCCGCCACGGGAAATGGCATCTATAGCTACGGAACCGGAACCGTATTCCCGACCAACGTCTTCAAGTCGACCAACTACTTCGTCGACGTGGTCTTCAACGGATCCTCCAGCACCAACAGACCGCCGACGGCAGTCGCTGATACGGGCGACGCCACGGAGAAAGGCGGCCTCGCCAACGGCACGGGCGGCTTGCCCGCTACCGGAAACGTACTGACCAACGACACCGATCCGGATGCCAGCGACACCAAGGCAGTGACTGCAGTCAGCTTCGGATCGACCTCCGGCACGCTGGGCTCGGCTCTGAATGGAGCGCACGGCAGCCTGGTGCTCAATGCCACGGGAGCGTTCACTTATACCGTCAACGAAGCCGATCCCGCCGTGCAGGCCCTGCGGCTTGCGACCAACACGCTGACCGACACCTTCAATTACACGATGGGCGACGCCGCCGGCGCGACGTCGTCCACGACACTCGCGATCACCGTTCACGGCGCCAATGACGCACCGGTGCTGGCGGTCCAGACCGGCAACCAAACGGCGACGGTTGGTTCGGCCTTCTCGCTGACGCTGCCTGCCGGCACCTTCACTGACATCGATTCCGGCGATTCGCTCGGCTACACGGCAACTGCCGCCAACGGCTCGCCACTGCCTGGCTGGCTGAGTTTCAACGCATCGACCCGGACCTTCAGCGGCACACCGGCGTCCGGCGATATCGGCACACTCAGCTTGAAGGCAACCGCGACCGATCTCGGCAGCCTCGCCGCCAGCGAGACATTCAATATAGCCGTGACGACGACGCCGAACGCGCCGCCGACAGCGGTCGCCGATACGGGCGACGCCACGGAAAAAGGCGGCCTCGCCAACGGCACGGGCGGCTCGCCCGCTACGGGAAGCGTACTGACCAATGACACTGATCCAAATTCCGGCGACACCAAGACGGTGACTGCAGTCAGCTTCGGCTCGACCTCCGGCACGTTGGGCTCGGCTCTGAGTGGAGCGCATGGCAGCCTCGTGCTCAATGCCACGGGAGCCTTCACTTATATCGTCAACGAAACCGATCCCGCCGTGCAGGCCCTGCGGCTAGCGACCAACACGCTGACTGACGCCTTCAATTACACGATGCGCGACGCCGCCGGTGCCACCTCGTCCACGACACTCACGATCACCGTTCACGGCGCCAATGACGCGCCGGTGCTGGCGGTCCAGACCGGCAACCAAACGGCAACGGTTGGTTCGGCCTTCTCGCTGACGCTGCCTGCCGGCACCTTCACTGACGTCGATTCCGGCGATTCGCTCGCCTACACGGCAACCGCCGCCGACGGCTCGCCACTGCCTTCCTGGCTGAGTTTCAACGCATCGAGCCGGACCTTCAGCGGCACACCGGCGTCTGGCGATATCGGCACACTCAGCTTGAAGGCAACCGCGACCGATCTCGGCGGCCTCGCCGCCAGCGAGACGTTCAATGTTGCGGTGAGCACCGCGCCCTCGACGGTCAGCTTGTTCTCGAACTCCGACACGCCCTCGGTGCTGTCGACCTCCGATACATCACAAGTCAATCTTGGCGTGCGGTTTACGTCTTCGGCGGCCGGCACCATTTCCGCCATCAAGTACTACAAGAGTGCGAATGATACCGGCACTCACGCCGGCTCGCTGTGGAGTAGCACAGGCACGCTCCTGGCGACTGCAACCTTCTCCAACGAGACCAGCAGCGGTTGGCAAACTGTCATATTCAGCAGCCCGGTATCGATCGCGGCCGGGACCACCTATGTCGCAAGCTTCCACAGCAACGGCCACTATGCCGATACGCCCAACGACTTTACCACGGCTCAATCGAATGGCCCGCTTACGGCTCCCGCGAGCAACAATGGTGTCTACACCTACGGGACAGGAAATCTGTTTCCCACCAGCACGTTCAACGCCACCAATTACTGGGTCGACGTCGTGTTCAACAATTCGAGCGGCGGCACGAACCAGCCCCCGATCGCCAATAACGACAGTGGCTTCAATGCGACCGAAAACGTACCTCTCAGCATTTCCGGCTCGACGCTTCTAGCAAACGATACCGATCCGAATGGGGATGCTCTAACGATCACGGGCGTCAGTGGGGCCGTCAATGGTACAGTCGGTTTCAGTTCTCAGAACAACACTGTGACGTTCACGCCAGCCAACGGATACACCGGGCCGGCTTCCTTCAACTACGCCATGGCAGATGGCCGGGGCGGCACGGCAAGCGCGAGGGTGGACGTGACCGTTCATGCGCCGTCAGCGAGCACTGTGAGCCTGTTCAGCGCGAATCCAACGCCCAGTGTGGTTACAGTGAATGATCCGAATTCCGTGGAGCTGGGCATGAAGTTCCTGGCGTCCAGCTCGGGCGACATCGTCGGTCTGCGCTTCTACAAGGGGCCATCCAACACGGGAACGCACGTCGCCGATCTCTGGAGCAGCACTGGGACTTTGCTGGCCACCGCCACCTTTTCCAACGAGGCGGCGAGCGGCTGGCAGCAGGTCAGTTTCAGTACGCCGGTGACGATAGCAGCGGGCACGACCTATATCGCCGCCTATCACACTGCGGGAAATTACTCGGCAGATCCCAATCTGTTTGCCAGTTCGGTGACCAACGGACCATTGACAGCCCCATCATCCGCGTCCAGCGGGGGGAACGGCGTCTATGCGTACGGATCTGGAAGCCTCTTCCCCACCAACACCTTTAACGCGACGAGCTACGCGGTGGACGTCGTCTTCAGGCCACAGCTCGCAGCATAGGGAGAGTCGGAATGCATACGGAGCTCTATACCGACGGGATTGACGAGGTCACAATTGGCGGGGCAATCGTGCGGGTGGACTTGGTCAGTCTCTCGCCCACCGAACGTGACGCCAACAATGCGCCAAAGAAGGTGTTTCGGCAAAGGCTGATCTTTTCGGCGGAGTCGTTCGCGAACTCCGTCGAGGTAATGCAAAACGCGCTTCAGGGTCTCGTGGATGCCGGCGTCGTCCAGCGCAATCGGCCAAAAGCGCCGACTGCAGCGCCTGCGCGGGTGGAGCCTGCGTCATCTGTTTCGGACAGCTCACGATCTCCAAATGTCTCAGCCAACTTCCGTTGAAATCGAGCGGTGTGAACCAGCACCGCTCTCGTCTGAGGACGAGCCGCGTTGGGCCGCTCAAACCGCCCTTGAATGCCTGTCGAGGGTCGCCACCCATCACGGCATCGATCTGCCGTCGGACCGTTTGCGGCATGCTTATGCCGTCGATGATGCCGGCATCTCGACCGACCTCTTGCTGCGCATGGCGCATGAGGCCGGGCTTCGCGCCCAGGCGACGCAGCTCGATTGGAAGGCGCTGTGTCGGCTCGGCGAAGCCTATCCGGCTCTTGTTCAGCTCTCGAATCAGAACTGGGTTCTTGTTGTCGAGGCCGGGCCGGAACGCGATGCCGTAGCTGTCTTCGATCCCTTGGCTGAACGGACGGACGAGCCGCTGCTTGTCGATGCTGAACGGTTTTGTGCCCGATGGCTCGGAAAGGCGATCTTGTTCAAGCGCGAGAGTCGTTCAACACAGGGCCCTAGGACCTTTGGATTGCGCTGGTTCGTACCCGAAATGGTCCGGGAATGGCGCTTGTTCTCTGACGTTGCGATCGCCGCCGTCTTCCTGTATGCGCTCGGCCTCGCGCTTCCAATCTTCTTTCAACTCGTGATCGACAAGGTTCTTGTCCACGAGAGTCTCACGACGCTCTACGTACTCTCGGCTGGCGCGATTATCGCGCTCTGCTTCGATGCCATATTCAGCTTCTTGCGTCGTTACCTGCTGCTTTATGCCACGAACAAGATCGACATCCGGGTTGCGACCAAAACGTTCCGGCATCTTTTGGGGCTTCCCGTAACCTTCTTCGAGCATATCTCGGCCGGTGTGCTGGTGAAGCACATGCAGCAGGCCGGGCGAATTCGCGAGTTTCTGACCGGTCGACTGTTCCTGACCGCATTGGACGCGCTTTCGCTGTTCGTCTTCCTGCCTGTCCTCGCGCTCTACAGCGTTAAGCTGACATGCGTCGTCCTGGCCTTTACCGCCATCAGCGGCAGCGTAATTGTGATTTTGATGGGACCGTTCCGACGACGGCTCTACCAGCTCTATCAAGCCGAAGCCGGCCGCCATGCTCTTCTGGTCGAGACGGTGCACGGAATGCGCACGGTGAAGTCTTTGGCCATGGAGCCCAACCAGAACAGGGCATGGGACGATCGCTGCGCGCGATCGGTATCGATGCGTTTCGGGGTTGAAAAGATCTCGGCGGGCGCCCAGGCACTGACCGGTTTTCTCGAGAAGATGATGACGCTTGGTATCGTGGCCCTGGGCGCGCTGGACGTCTTCAGTGGCGAGATGACAATCGGCGCATTGGTCGCCTTCAACATGCTGGCGGGACGCGTCTCGGGGCCGCTGGTTCAGATGGTGACCATGGTTCACGAGTATCAGGAGGTCGCGCTGGCGGTTGAGATGCTGGGCGAGGTCATGAATAAGCAGCCGGAACGGGACGGTCATCGCGACGGGCTGCGTCCCGATTTGGTCGGCCAGATCGAGTTTGAAAACGTGACCTTCCGCTATGGCGAGGGAGCGCCGGCGCTGGACGACGTCTCGTTTTCAATCGCTCCCGGTTCGGTCTTTGGAATTGTCGGCCGGAGCGGCTCAGGCAAGACGACGCTGACGCGACTGATCGCGGGAATGTATCCGGTGCAGCAGGGATTACTACGGATCGACGGCCATGATTCGCGCGAGATTGATCTTACCCACCTGCGGCGGAATCTCGGGGTCGTGCTCCAGGATAATTTCCTGTTCCGGGGCACCGTGCGGGAAAATATAGCTTGTGTGAAGCGTGACGCGACGTTCGAAGAAGTTGTCAGGGCGGCCCAGCTCGCCGGCGCCGACGAGTTCATTGAGCGGCTGCCGAGGGGATTCGATACGATGCTCGAGGAGCAGGCATCGAACCTGTCGGGTGGGCAAAAGCAGCGGCTTGCGATCGCCCGCGCCTTGATCGTCAACCCGCGCATCCTGATCCTCGATGAAGCGACCAGCGCGCTGGACTCCGAGAGCGAAGCGATCATCCGGCGCAATCTACGTCGTATCGCAGAGGGACGTACCGTCATCATCGTATCGCACCGGCTTTCGATGCTGTCAGATGCGAGCCAGATTTTAGTCATCGACCGAGGACGAATCGTCGATGTGGATCGCCACGACGGCCTGCTGTCGAAGTGCACCATCTACAGGCATCTCTGGAATCAGCAGACGAGACAGGTCGCATGACCAGCGCCGGGAAAAGCAGGGCGGAAGGGAGGTCCGGCAGGTCGGGCCCTTCGACCGTTTCCCGGAGAAGGCTATCGCTGTCGCCGACGGCATCTCGCGTAGTTGCGGAATTTCAGTCCGACGCCGCCGAGATCGAGCACGGAACGCCACCGCGCGTAGGACGAATCACGCTCTATTGTGTCGTCGCCCTGATCGCGACCGCGATCGCGTTCGCATGCGTGTCGCGTGTCGACATGATTGTGACGGCACAGGGCAAACTGGTCACCACACGTCCCAACCTGGTCGTCCAGCCGCTGGAAACATCGGTCATTCGGGACATTCGCGTTAAGGCCGGCGATCCGGTTAATCGCGGCGATGTCCTTGCGATCCTCGATCCGACATTTTCTCAGGCCGACCTTGATCAACTGCGCAGCCGCCTGGCGGGTTTCGACGCCTCCATCGACCGGGTCCGGGCGGAATTGGACGGCGTTGAGTACGTCCTCGAGGAGTCCGCGAATGCCGATCAGGCGCTGCAGCGAAAGGTATTTCTCCAGAGAAGGACGGCTTACGATCTTCAGATCCAGAACTACGACGCGCAGATTGCGTCCGCTCAGGCCAATCTGAAGACGGCCCAGGATGAGGAATTCGTTCTGACCCAGCGGCTGGAGACCATGCAGTCCATTGAGGCCATGCGAAATGTGTTGATGGCGAAGGAGGTCGGTTCAAGACTGAACTTCCTGCTGTCCCGGGACGCGCGGCTGGAGGTTGAAAGCAATCTGGCGCGTGTTCGTGGCGCCATTGTCGACAACATGCATCGTTTGGACAAGGCCCGTGCAGACCAAAAGGTTTTCGCTGCAGAGTTTCGCCGTACTTCCTATCAGGAGCTCGTGGAGACGTTGCCCAAGCGTAACAGCGCCGTGGAGGAGCTCAAGAAGACGGAGCTTCGCCGGCAATTGATCGTGCTGCACGCACCGGCTGATGCGGTGGTACTTGAAATTGCCAATCGGACGGTTGGTTCGGTAATTCGCGAGGCCGAGACATTGTTTGTACTGGTCCCTCGCGACGAGACGCTCCGGGCGGAGGTCAACGTCGAAGGCAGGGATATCGGACAGCTGACGGTCGGGCAGTCCGTACGAATCAAGTTTGAAGCATTTCCGTTCCAGAAGTACGGCACGGCAACTGGTGAGATTGGGGTCATCAGCCAGGACTCATTCTCGCCAGACGCGAAGGCCGAAGGTGCGCGCCGCCCGTCAGCTCCCTTTTATCGCGTACTGATCGATTTGCGCGACATGCATCTTCGGCTGCCGCCGGAACGCGTTCAGTTCATGCCAGGTATGGCGGTCACCGCCGAAATAAAGCTCGGAAAGCGGACGGTGATTTCCTATTTCCTCTATCCCTTGCTTCGCGGATTGGATGAAAGCATCCGGGAATACTGACCCGATTGACTATGGTGTAGTGCGATGATGATCGGTCCCAATTTTGGTGTGAATCTGGCAGTGCCGGCCGCGGCGAACAGGCCGTCCCTCAACTCACCGCTGATAAACTATGCGCTCAAGGGCCTAGAACGCTGCTGGTTGCCCGGGGAGCGCCGTTGGTCGCACATTTATCACCTCGACGGACGTGCTTCCCCAAACGAGTCGATACCGCATAGTGACCTGTTTTATACCCTCAATGTCCTGCTTGGGATGTCGCGGGTCGTGGAACGTCCGATCGGTATCGATATCCCAGAGATATTCCATCGAAATGTCATGCAGCTCACCGCACTTCCAGTGCGCAAATATGCCTTTGGCATGGCCTTGTGGGCTGCCGCCGAGCTCGACCTTCCGATTCCGGAGCAGGTGACGCGCGAGCTGAAGCGGACTCTGTCGGATGAGTCACGGTGGAGTACGTTTCGGGCGCAGGATCTGGGCATGCTGCTGACGGGAGTCGTCGCTCAGGCAAGGGCAGGTAACAGGGAGTGGACGTGCTTCGCCGCCCCGCTCTTTCGCTTCCTGAAGGAGCGTTTCCATAGTGAGTCGGGACTGTTCTTCGACGCCCCGTGTGGCTTTCGACGCCGTTTCGCGTCATTTGCGACCCAGACCTATCTCTCCATCGCCTGCTATCAGTATGGCGAATTCCTTGGCGATGCGTCTGCGCTTGTCATGGCCGATACTTGTGTGCGCGATCTCATAGCGGTCCAGGGGCCACAAGGCGAATGGCCCTGGTTTTTCGACGCGCTGAGCGGCCGCGTCCTTGATTTCTACGAAGTCTATTCAGTCCATCAGTATGGAATGGCCCCGGCGCTGCTGGAATGGGCAGAGCGCTTTGGGCGGCGAGAAGCGCGGGACGCCTTGATCAAGGGATTCAACTGGGTACTTGGTCACAACCAGCTAGGCCGGACCATGCTCGTGCCTGAACTAGGCCTGACCATCCGTTCGCAGGTACGCAAGCATGAATTGAAGACCAAGGCGCCGCGGGTGTTGCGCGCGGTCAAGAACGTCTGGCGCGACAAGGGGGGGACGCTGATCGACAACGCGAACGTGGGTGTTCGGCTTGAGTGCCGCAGCTACGAACTCGGTTGGATTCTGTGGTCATTCGGTCGGCGTATCGGCTTGCCGGAACTGACGCACAACCAGGTCTTTGCCGTGGAACCTGCTGAACTGGCGTGAACTAACGGTTCCAAGCCATTGCTCGCCGCCCGCCCAGGTGCGAAAGCATCGTCATGGCACGATGTGCTCGGACAGCACACAGAACGGCGATAGCCTTGAGACGGGGGCTGCCGCCATGTAGGCGGTCGCTGGTTAGTATCGTAACAGCGCCTGGCGCAAGTGATGCCAGGACCAGCAAAGCCTGCGCAGTCCAACGCAATTGCCATGCTGGATTACCTTCAGCCATGTTGCGATAGTGTGCGATTTGTCGATCCCATTTTGCATAGAGCTCCCGAAGGGAGCTCCGGGCTGGATGGAAGACGATCATGTCGGGGATGTACCGAAATCGGAGTCCGGCACGTAGTGCACGCTGCCCCCACTCCATGTCTTCCGCAACGTCGATGCCAGCGAAAGGGCCGACGCGATCGAAATCGCGACGAAGCACTGCCATATTGCCTGTGCCGGAATAACCGTGGCGCTCGATATAGAGCTTGAAGCGGTAAGCGAAGACGGTCTCATAAGCTGCAACGGCATTAAGACTCTCATTCTCCGCCGTCCAGATGCGAACGTCGCCCCCGAGGACCGTGTCAGGCGGCGACGAGCGCGACCATTGCACTATGGTGTGCAGCCAATCCGGATGCGCCCTGCAATCCGCATCGATGAAGGCGAGCATCTCACCTCTCGCAATCGTCACGCCGGCATTGCGCGCTGGACCGGGACCGGGCTCCGATTCATGCAGCAAAGATACGCCGGGATGTCGAGCAACGACGTCCGTTGGAGGCGTTGCCGAGCCGTTGTCTACCACGATGACCTCGTACGAGTGTCGAGGCAGGGTCTGTGCGTCCAGGCTACGCAAGCAGGCTTCCAGCGCGTCAGGTTGGTTGAGGTGGGGAATAATGACCGAGATCATACGTTAATTCCCTATTTAATTTAGGCCGCCCTTGTCGCTTGCTCGTTTGCGCGGCGGCCTTCATTTTCAGCGGGTGCGCGGCAATGGTGGCGTATTTAAAACTTGCAATTAAATATCGGATGGGTATTATCTATATAATAATGTTAAATGCAACTTAAATTGCATTGTGATTTCTGAGGAGTAGGTTCCAATGCGCGCATCATTTCTGGGATGTCCCGTCGACCTCCTGACAATGGCGGAAACCGTCGAATTGGCGCGCGGGGCCATGCGTAGCCGCCAGCGGTTGCAGCATGTGGCGCTGAACGTTGCCAAATTCGTCAACATGCGTTCCGACTCCGTGCTCGCGGCCGATGTCGCCAGCAGCGATGTTGTCGGCATCGACGGCATGGGGATTCTCTGGGGCGCCCGAGCGCGCGGGCTCCCGGCGACGTCGCGGGTCGCGGGGGTGGATCTCCTTGCCGAGTTGCTTGCGGTATGTGCGCACGAGGGCTTTAAGCCCTATTTCCTGGGAGCCACTCCCGTCGTACTACAACAAGCAGTGCAAGTGGCGCGCGAGAGGTATCCTTCACTTGCCTTTGCGGGCTGGCACGACGGCTACTTCAAACGCGAGCAGGAGAATGACGTTGTCCGGGACATCCGATCCAGCGCGGCCGATTGTCTTTTCATTGGCATGCCGACGCCGCGGAAAGAACGCTTTCTCGCCGCCCATCGCGATGATCTCGGCGTACCCTTTATCATGGGCGTGGGTGGTGCGTTCGATGTTCTAGCAGGCACCGTTCGGCGTGCGCCGGTACAGATTCAGAGGCTCGGCCTCGAATGGCTGTACCGCATCTATCAGGAGCCTGGGCGGATGTGGTGGCGATACGCCACGACGAACACCCTGTTTGCGGGCATCCTGGGGCAGGCCATCGTCAGGCAGGCCCTTCACCACCCGCTTGGTGCGCCCGGCGTCGTTCCGCCGGGGCCGAGCCGGATCGGAGGGTAAGGCGTGCGCAAGCATTTTTTCATCCTTCTGGGAACCCGGCCGGAAGCAATCAAGCTCTTTCCAGTCATCAATCTGCTCAAGGCCGAGAAGAGCAAGGACATTTCCGTGACGATCTGTGCGACCGCACAGCACCGGCAACTGCTTGATCAAGTTCTCAAGCTGGCCAAGGTGGTCCCGGATTTTGACCTGAACGTCATGACGACCAATCAGACGCTGGATCATCTGACCGCCCGGTTGCTCGGACAAATCGGCGAACTCCTCGAAAAATTGAAGCCCACCAGGGTTATCGTCCAGGGCGACACGGCGACCGCCATGACGGGTGCACTGGCATCCTATTATCACCGTATACCGGTCTCGCACATTGAGGCCGGGCTACGCAGCGGTGACATCTTCGCGCCTTGGCCTGAGGAGGTGAACCGCAAGATCGTCGGCTCGATCGCCGATCAGCATTTTGCTCCGACAGAGCGCGCGGCGCGCGCGTTGCGTTCTGAAAATGTCTCGGATGACCGCATTCACGTTACCGGAAACACGGTGGTGGACGCCCTCATCCTCGCGAAAGCCATGGTCGAATCCGATCCGGGACTGTCGTGCCGTTGGGATGGCATCAAGAAGCGTCACGGCAATCGGCGCATCATCCTGGTGACCTGCCATCGCAGGGAAAACTTCGGCGGCGGCGTCCTTAACATCGTGAACGCGCTGGAGACCATCCTGCAACGGGAGGACGTGGCTGTTGTGCTCCCTGTGCATCCGAATCCGAATGTCCGTGACCTGTTTGCGTCTCGGTTTTCAGACCACCCGCGAGTCGTACTTATTTCTCCTCAGGAATACACGGATTTCGTGAGCCTGCTCTCGCTCTCTTATCTGGTCCTGACAGATTCAGGCGGCGTACAGGAGGAAGCCCCCACTTTCGGAAAGCCGGTTCTGGTGATGCGCGACACGACCGAGCGTCCTGAGGGAGTGGAAGCGGGGACGGCACGTTTGGTCGGTGCGAACTACGAGAGGATCGTTGCGGAGACATTTCGCTTGCTCGACGATGATCAGACCTATGCTGCCATGTCGCGTTCGCACAATCCGTTTGGTGACGGGCACGCGAGCGAGCGAATCGTGAAGGTCCTTCTCGATGCATGAATTACAAAAAATCAATGTCCTGGGACTTGGCTATATCGGTCTGCCGACCGCGGCGCTGGTTGCGAGCCGAGGGCTGCAGGTGGTCGGTATCGATACGAATGAACGCATCGTTGACACCGTTGCTTCTGGCAGAATTCACATCGCCGAGCCCGACTTGGATGGCCTAGTTTCCAAGGTCGTGTCGAGTGGTGCCCTCACGACTGCCAGAAAGCCTCAGCCGGCGGACGTGTTCATCATCGCAGTGCCGACGCCGATTGATCACGACAGCCGTCCGGACTTGTCAAGCGTGAATGCCGCAGTCGACTCAATCGTAGATCTTCTCGCGCCAGGCAATCTTGTCATTCTTGAATCGACATCGCCGATTGGTACTACTGAAGCCATCGCAAAGCGGATCCTTGAACGCAGGCCGGAATTGCACATCGGCGTCAACGGCAAGGAAGATGGCGCGATTTACGTCGCATACTGTCCCGAACGCGTGCTGCCGGGACGGATCTTGACCGAGCTTATCAACAACGACCGGTGCATCGGCGGGATTACGCCAACCTGCACGCGGCGTGCTCAGCGGTTCTACAAAATGTTCGTTCGCGGCGCTTGCGTCGGTACTACGGCGCGCGCGGCCGAACTGGTCAAGCTGACGGAAAATGCCTTTCGCGATACCAACATAGCATTTGCCAACGAGCTCTCGCTGATTTGCGACAGGTTCGACATCAACGTCTGGGAGGTGATCGATATCGCCAACCGCCACCCTCGCGTAAACGTATTGCGGCCCGGACCTGGAGTGGGTGGGCACTGCATTGCGGTCGACCCCTGGTTCATCATCGACTCTGCGCCGGACCTCGCGCGCGTGATGCGAACAAGCCGGGAGGTGAATAAAGCCAAAACGCAGATGATCATCGAGCGTACAGAGGCACTGATCGACGATCACCCCTATGCGAACATTGCTTGTTGTGGACTTACCTTCAAGGCCAATGTCGACGACGTGCGTGAGAGCCCCGCCATGGAGATAGCCACGCATCTCGCGGCAAAATACGGTGAACGGATCAAGATTGTTGAGCCGAATCTGCGCCGTCTGCCTCCTCAATTGGCCGATCATCGTGTCGCATTCGTGAATATCGACGAAGCCCTGCGCAGTTGCGAGATCGCGATTCTTCTCGTCGATCACGACGAATTCAAGATGGTGCCGTTAGCAGAGCGCCGGCACCTCGACGTGATCGATACGCGAGGCATCTGGCAGGATATGCCGGCGCGGACATAATGCTGCCGCTCGCTCGACAGGCGACAGTGAGTGAAATTCGCGGAAGGAATTCGAGGAAAGCATGCACAGCAGCCAATTGGGAATCGGCGTAGTGGGGTACGGCTATTGGGGGCCGAACCTTGTTCGTAGTTTTTCAGGCAATTCATCGGCGCGGGTCGTGTGCGTGAGCGATCTCGATTCGAGCAAGCTTGCTGCGAGCAAGCGGCTTTATCCAGGGGTGGAGACGACGTCCTGCTATGAGGACCTGCTGAAAGACCCAGCCGTCGATGCGATCGCCATCGCTACACCAGTGCACACTCACTATGAGCTGGCAATGGCTGCACTTAAGGCCGGCAAGCATGTGTTGGTCGAGAAGCCGCTTGCGCAAAGTGCGGATAGGGTTCGGCGCCTGATTGACGAGGCCGACCGGCGCGGATTGACGCTGATGGTCGATCACACCTTTCTCTACACGCCGGCGGTCCAGAAGATCCGAGAGCTCCTATCGAAGAAGGAGATCGGAGACATCTACTACTATGACAGCACGCGCTCGAGCCTCGGCCTGTTCCAGAAGGACGTGAATGTGATCTGGGATCTGGCGGTGCACGATATTTCGATCATCCACTATATTCTCGACGAGGAGCCGGTTGCGGTGTCGGCAACGGGCTCGTGTCACATCGCCGGTTCTCCGGAAAACATGGCGCATATCACGTTGTTCTTCGCCAGCGCCTGCGTGGCGCACGTGAGCGTCAATTGGTTGTCGCCGGTCAAGGTGCGCCAGACGTTCATTGGCGGCAGCAAGAAGATGATCGTCTACGACGATGTCGAGCCGACCGAAAAGATCAAGGTCTATGACAGGGGGATAACTCTTGATACTCCGACTGAAAATGCCCATGAATTCCGTATTGGATATCGAGCTGGCGACATGTGGGCTCCTCACATTTCCACGAAAGAGGCGCTGCAGACCGAGGTCGAGCACTTCATCGATTGCGTCCACAATGGCGTGCGGCCAATTTCCAGCGGCCTGTCCGCATTGCAGGTGATTGAGGTGCTGGAGGCGGCGTCGCGCTCGATAGCCGCGCAGGGGAAACCAGTCCTCCTCAAGCAACCGCATCAGGTCCGGGAGCGCGCCCGGGCCACGGTCTAAATCGTGATGCCGGCGGGCATTGCTAACCGCCGAAGGGCGACGGCTTCGCGATGAATTCGGTCCAACGTTCCATTCTGTTTTCGGCGGCCGACCGCTATGGCAGCCTTGTCCTATTCTTTGTGGCTACCGCGGTCCTTTCCCGTTTGTTGTCGCCAGCGGAATTCGGGGTCTATGCGGTCGTCAACGCCATCGCGGTGGTCATTGCTGCCTCCTTTCAGGAGTTCGGAGGCGGAAATTATCTGATTCAGAAGCGCGATTTGTCGCTCGACGACGTGCGCTCGGCCTTCACCATCACGTTCGGCATTTCGGGCGTAATTGCCGCTCTTCTGTTCGTCCTCGCTGACGGTCTATCGCAGTTGTTCGCGCAGGATAGCCTCAAGGGAGCCATCGAGGTTTCGGCTCTGAATTTTCTGCTACTGCCGATCTCCGGGACGATTTCTGCCTTGCTGCGACGGGACATGAAGTTCGGAACGTTGGCTTTATGCAACTTTGTGTCTGGTGTGGCGGTCGCTCTGGTCTCGATCGGACTTGCGATAGCAGGATTGAGCTATATGGCCCCGATCTGGGGTGGTCTGGCAGGAAACGTGATCCTGACCCTGGCGCTCCTGGTAGGCCATCGAGACCCCAGCGCGCTACGTCCTTCGCTTTTCGCCTACCGCGACATCGTCAGCTTTGGCGTTTATTCCAGTGGGGTGAGCGTCGTGAATGTCTTCTACAATTTGGCGCCCCAGCTATTTCTGGCCAGAATTATCGACTTTGGGTCCGTCGGTCTGTACAGCCGCGCGATCAATTTGACGCAGATTTTTGACAGGCTTGTCACGCAGGTCCTGAACCCCGTCATCATGCCGGCGATTGTCGCAAGGCGTCAAGCCGGGGAGGACTTGAAGGCCATTTACCTTGAGGCGATCCAACTGCTTTCCGTCGCGCAATGGCCATTCCTGATATTCGTGGCCTTGATGGCCCGGCCGATCATTGCGATCTGGCTCGGCCCGACCTGGCTGGATATCGTGCCGCTCGTGCGCCTACTGTGCATCGCGAACATGGCAGTTTTTGCGGCGTGCTTAAGTTATCCGGTACTCGTAGCCGTTGGAAGTGTCCGGGATGCGTTGATCTCCTCTTGCATCTCGCTACCCCCGTCGCTTCTTATAATTCTAGGAGCATCCTTCTGCGGTGTGCAAGCTGTCGCCGGATCCGCACTTTTGACGCTGCCTTTTCAGGCCGCGGTCGCGATTTATTTTATCGGACGGCACCTACGCTTCGGGCTAAAGGATCTAGTGCGGGCGCTGATGAAGAGCGGACTCGTTACGGCGGCAACTGCCTTCGGCGTCGCCCTCTGTGCGGCGTTGACGGAAGCTGGATTGCTGACGTCCCTCACCGGGCTCGCTTTGGCATCGTGTGCTGCGGCGCTTTGCTGGTGGCTGGGGCTGCTACTGACTGGGCACCCCTTGCTCTATCAGCTTCATCAGGCGGTAGCGGGTCTCGCTCGCATTACGCCAAGGTGGCGACTGTCGCGTTCGGCCCTGTAAAGCCTTGCGGCTATTCTGGAGACGAAGATGCCGATTACGAATGACGTACAGCTCGGCCGCGATGTCAGGATCTTCCATGCGGAACTGGTCAATCTTTATGGCTGCACGGTCGGCGACGAGACCAGAATCGGGACTTTCGTCGAAATCCAGGCGGGCGCCACGATCGGTGCGCGCTGCAAAATTTCTTCGCATAGCTTCATCTGCGAGGGCGTCACGATTGAGGACGAGGTCTTCGTTGGCCATGGGGTGATGTTCACGAACGACAAACACCCGAAGGCAACGACGGCGGATGGTCGTCCTCAGCAAGCGTCGGACTGGACGCTGCAGCGCACTCGCGTCGGTAGGGGAGCTTCGATCGGCTCGAACTCTACGGTTCTGTGCGGAGTGACGATCGGAGAGGGGGCCTCCGTAGGCGCGGGTGCGGTGGTGACGAGGGACGTTCCGCCTGGCGCTGTCGTCGCGGGAGTGCCCGCTCGGGTATTGTCTGCGGCTGAAACGGCGGTCTTGGGCGATCGCGGCTCAGCAGAGGCGCTTCGTAAACCATTTTAAATTCCCACATAAACGGTAAGATTTAATGATTGATTAAATACAATAATGCGGGTTAATGTATTATAATGTTGGTCCAATAGAGGACTTGAGCCTTGATACCCTTCCTGGATCTGAAAGCCCAATATAGCCAGATCAAGCCGGAAATCGACGCCGCGGTCGCGAGAGTCGTCGGCAGCGGGCACTTTGTGCTCGGCCCAGAGCTCACTGCCTTTGAGGGTCGCTTCGCGGAATATTGCCGGACCGCCCATTGCCGCGCGGTGAACAGCGGAACCTCGGCACTTCATCTTGCCTTGCTGGCGGCGGGCGTCGGAACCGGTGACGAAGTCATCACGGTATCCATGACCTTCGTCGCGACAACCGCAGCGATCCTCTACAGCGGAGCCAGGCCGGTGTTTGTCGACGTTGACCCGGTAACATGGACGATGGATCCCGGCTCGATCGAAGCTGCGATAACACCGCGAACCAAAGCCATCCTGCCGGTCCATCTCCACGGGCTGATGGCCAACATGGATCCCATCATGGAGATCGCGCGTCGTCACGGTCTGGTCGTCATCGAGGACGCCGCGCAGGCGCATGGCGCGGAATATCGCGGACGTCGCGCAGGCTCGATTGGCGATTTGGGGTGCTTCAGCTTTTACCCCGGCAAGAATCTTGGAGCGTTTGGCGAGGGTGGGGCCGTCGTAACCGATCGGCCTGACTTGGCACGCCGCGTGTCACTGCTGCGGGATTGGGGGCAGGAGACGAAATACAATCACGTCATTCCCGGATACAACTATCGCATGGACGAAATTCAGAGCGCGATACTGAACGTCAAGCTTGACTACATTGAGCGCTGGACGGAAGCGCGTCGGTCGCTCGCTGAGCGATACAATGCACTGCTGTCTGATCTGCCATTCGCGCGTCCCCAGCCGCCCCACTATGCCCGTCACGTGTATCACGTCTATGCGGTCAGATTGCCGTGGCGCGATGAAGCGCTGGCGCTGTTGCGTGACGCGGGCGTCGCGGCCGGGATCCACTATCCCGTTCCGGTGCATCAGCAGACGGCCTATGCGGAACTCGGCTATCGTGCCGGTGATCTTCCCGTCACTGAGATGCTAGCGAACGATTTCCTCTCTCTTCCCATTTATCCGGAGTTGCTGCCGGAACAAGTGGTCGAGGTTGTCTCCACACTGAGGAACGCGGCGGCACTGCGGCCCGGCCGTGTGGCCGGCGGCCGGGCAGAGCATCCACAAAGCGACATGACATGGTCCCACAGCAGGAGAGCGTCTTGATTGATCTCAAGGGAAAACGCGTTCTGGTCACCGGCGGCGCAGGTTTCATCGGCTCCCACATCGTTGATCTGCTCTGCGATGAGGGCTGCATCGAGATCGTTGCCATCGACAACATGATAAGAGGCCGGGCGGAAAATCTCGGGCGCGCGCTCGGACGTGGCCCGGTGAGAGTGGTTCATGGCGACATACGCGATCGCAAGCTGATGGAAGCGTTGATCAAGGCTGCTGATATTGTATTTCACCAGGCGGCGCTCCGAATCACTCATTGTGCGGCCGAACCACGCCTTGCCAAGGAGGTCATGGTGGACGCCACCTACGACCTGTTGGAGTTGTGCATCAAGCACGATGTTGAGAAGATCATCGCGGCGTCGTCGGCATCCGTATACGGCATGGCAGAGGAATTTCCCACCACCGAGCGCCAGAATGCGTACAACAACCGAACTCTCTATGGAGCCGCTAAGGCCTTTAACGAGGCTCTGCTGCGTACCTTCAACGATGCGTACGGCATCGACTACGTCGCGCTTAGATATTTCAACGTCTACGGCGGCCGGATGGACATCCACGGCCGGTATACCGAGGTCTTGATCCGCTGGATGGAGCGGCTGGAAGCCGGATTACCTCCGATCATTTTTGGTGACGGTCATCAAACCATGGATTTCGTCCACGTCCGCGACATCGCGCGTGCCAATATCCTTGCGGCCAGGGCAAAGATCACTGATGAGGTGTTCAACGTCGGGAGCGGCACGGAAACCAGCCTGACGGAGCTGGCTACTGTGCTTGCCTCCGTGATGGGACGCCGCGGCCTGGCACCCGAATTCGCGCCGGAACGCTCCGTTAATCCGGTGCCTCGACGGCTGGCATCAACTGGCAAAGCAGAGCGTTTGCTGGGGTTCCGCACCACGGTTTCGCTGGAACAGGGGCTCGCCGAGCTCGTGAAATGGTGGCGATCCGAACGCGAACTTGCTTCCGGCTCCCAGCGGCAGGCGGCGGCATCGTGATTCCGATCGCGGCGCCGCTGCTTGCGGATGAAGAAGCCGATGCTGCGCGCGCGGTCGTGCTGTCGGGCTGGGTGTCGCAAGGCCCGGAGGTGGCCGCGTTTGAGGGTGAGTTCGCCGCACTTGTTGGCGCGCCGCACGCCTGTGCCGTCGCCAATTGTACGACTGCCCTGCAGCTTGCTTTGGCAGCTTTGGGTATCGGCACCGGCGACGAGGTGATCACGGTTAGCCACTCCTTCATTGCGACCGCGAACGTCATCCGATACCAGGGCGCCACTCCGGTTTTCGTCGATATCGACCCGGAGACCTACAATTTGGATTGCGCTCGGCTGGCCGAAGCCATCACCGAGCGCACGCGCGCGATCATCGCGGTCCATCAGATGGGCATGCCGTGTGATATGGCAGCGCTCATCGCGGTGGCGCGACGCCACGGCATCGCGGTGATTGAGGACGCGGCCTGTGCCGCCGGATCGCAGATCCGGATGAACGGCGAATGGGAGCCGATCGGCAAGCCGCATGGAGACATTGCCTGCTTTTCCTTTCATCCGCGAAAGGTAATCACGACAGGCGAGGGTGGAATGCTCACCACCGCGGATGCCGAGCTTGATCGCAAGTTCAGGCTGCTGCGGCAACACGGCATGAGCGTTCCAGATATTGTACGTCACGGGTCGCAGCGCGTCATTTTCGAGGAGTACGTCCTTCTCGGCTACAATTATCGAATGACGGATATGCAGGCTGCGATCGGGCGCAAACAGCTCGAGCGGCTTCCGCAGCTGATCGCGCGGCGGCGCAGGCTGGCATCCCGTTACGCCGAACTGCTTGGGAATATAGAGGGGCTGCGGTTACCTTTGGAGCCGGGGTGGGCGCGATCCAACTGGCAGAGCTACTGTGTACGCTTGCCTGATCGCATCGATCAGAGGGCGACGATGCAATCGCTGCTGGATCAGGGAATCGCCACCCGTCGGGGCATCATGTGCTCGCATCGGGAGCTGCCTTATGCGACGGCGGCGCAGCGTCATGACCTTAGCCAGTCAGAACTCTCCCAGAATCGTTCGATCCTGCTGCCGATCTACGCGCAGATGAGCCAGGCAGAGCAGCTTTGCGTCGCAGAGTGCCTTAAAGCGGAACTGGCCCATGGATAGCTATTGCGAGGCTGACATTCGGCAGACACTTGGTCGCTGTACGCGACTCCCCTTCCCTCTACGCGCAGACGAACGCCGATGATCAGGAAAGAGTAGCAAGCTAGTCCGGGTTGAACGCCGCTACATGTGAGGCGACGGTCGCCGCAGTCGCCTCTTATTCTTGAGAGGTCGCCACGACGAGAGAAATCAAAGCGATGGCTAAGTTTGACGTCGTTGTCCCCTGCTACAATTACGGACGCTTCCTGACGGACTGCGTACGAAGCGTGCTTGATCAATCCGTCGCCGACGTTCGTATCCTCATCATCGATGACGCGTCTTCAGATTCTTCGGTCGAAATCGCGCGCGGCCTCGCGGACAGAGATTCGCGTGTACGAGTTGTGGCGCATGCAAGTAACAAGGGACATATCGCAACGTACAACGAGGGAATCGACTGGGCGAACGGCGACTACTTTCTGCTGCTTTCCGCTGATGATCTCCTCGCGCCGGGAGCGCTCGAACGTGCGGCGAAAATCATGGATTCGTGTCCGGAAGTAGGATTGACCTTTGGCGAATGCCTGGTGTGGCGTCGGGACACTCCTCGGCCGTTCGTCAACTTTGTCCAAGACTTGCGATGGACCAAGCAAGATCTGGTCGCGGAGATGTGCCGGACCGCGTCCGACTTCGTGGCCACGGCGACAGCGATCGCGCGAACAACTGTCCAGAAGGCTGTAGGCGGCTATAGACCGTCACTTCCTCACAGCGGCGATCTGGAGATGTGGCTCCGGTTTGGCGCGCATGCGGAAGTCGCCAAAATCGAGGCCGTGCAGGCGATCTATCGGAAGCACGACTCCGCTATGTCGAACGCCTATCTCGCGGAAATGCTGGCGGAGTATGGACAGAGGAAAGCGGCGTTCGACAGCTTCTTCGAGACCTGTCGCGATCGACGCCCGGACATATCGTTGTTGCAGCGGCAGGTGGCGCACTCGCTCGCCGATCAGGCCTTCGACACCGGGATCAGTTATATCCGACAAGGGCGCATCGAAAGCGGCTTGACGCTTCTGCGCTGGGCCATGAGCCTAGACTCGCGAATGCGCTACCTTCCACCGGCCTGGCGGCTTCTGCGGATGCCTGGGCCGGAGGGACGCCAAAGACTCCTGTCCTTGATGGGCAAGTCGAAGGCGCGACGGCGAAAGGTGTTGCAGAAGTCAGCCGCCATTCCCGTTTTACGCGCGGACAGGGAGCGCCAGAGATAGGTTATGACGAACAAGGTTCTCTTCCTCAGCCATGAGGCGTCGCGGACGGGGGCGCCAATCATGCTCCTCAACATACAGCGCTGGCTCCGGCGCAACGATTCCATTTCCTTCCGTACTGTGACTGCGAGCCCGGGCGACCTCAGCAGGGAATTCGCCATGCTTGGCAAGGTCGACTCCGTCGAACCCGGCGATCTGCTTTATCGTGCGATGAGGCGCTTCGATGCGCATCATTTCGCGCAGTCAAATCATCTGGCGCGCCTGCAAAAGGATCTTTCCAAGGACCGCTTCGGTCTCGTCTATGTCAATTCGATCGCTTCTGGGCGGTTGCTCGAACGATTGCCCATCGGGGATTGCGAGGTCCTCTGTCACGTCCACGAGCTTGCTGGAGCCATCCGAAGCGTCGGATTGACCAATCTCGCGGCGCTTGAGCGGCGGCGCCCCCGATACATTGCGGTGTCCGACGCCGTGAGGGATTGCCTGATCGAGAATTTCGACATAGCACCGCACCGGATCGAGGTCGTCGAGCCGTTCATTCCCGAGCTCGAAGGGGCTTCCCCCGATGCGGAGGAAGCGCGCCTCAGGCTCGCGCACGAATTGGACATTTCGCCTGACGTAAGCATCGTGTGCGGTTGCGGCTCGATCGAGGCGCGCAAGGGCACGGACCTTTTCATAGAGGTCGCTCGCCAAGTCGCCGGCGGCGTCAGTGGGCGAAATGTCCAATTCGTGTGGGTGGGCGGCGCCCCGGACAAAGTCAAAACCATGCAGCGCAGGCTCAAGAGCGAAGCGCCGGGCGCGCAGGTGCGCTTCGTCGGGCGAAAGGCCGACGTCGATACATATTTTGCCGCATCCGACGTTTTTCTTCTCACGTCGCGCGAGGAGGCGTTTGGCCTTGTGGTTCTGGAGGCAGCGCGGCGCAACACGCCCACGATCTGCTTCGATGCAAGTGGCGCGGCGCGCAGATTTGTCGAACCGGACGCCGGTTTCAGCGTGGCCGAATTTGATGTTGGGGAAATGAGCAGGAAAGTGATCGAATTCCTCTCGTCGCCTGCGCTGCGCGAACAAATGGGACGCGCGGCGAAACGAAAATTTGAGACGTGCCATACCCCAAAGCAAGGGGGGCGAGCGATCGCGTCGCTCATCCAAGATGCGATGAGACGGAAAAGTGCCGCGGCTCCGAGTGAAGAGTTCACCTAACTTGCGCGAAATGAGAATGGAGCAACAGCAGCACCATGCCCGGCCCGTCGGCATTCTGCATCCCGCTACCGTTTAGGGGATTTGGCGGCAGTTTCGCTCGCCGTCCACTGCCGCCAAGCTGTCAGAGCGCGATGCTGACTCCATTAGCGAAAGGGCTAGGATCTGCGCCGAGCAAATGACTTTATTTTATTCGTTGAAGGCTTGATTGCGATTTGTCCCGAGTTAATGTAGTTGCCTATTTAATTGTTATTGTATGGTGATCTCGCAATGTTTCCGGTCGCTGGCTTCCACGTCTATACCTGTGCTCGATCGAGTGATGCCGAAATCCTCGATCGTGACCTTCGGCGCTCGCCGGCGATTGCCAGGGGCGACGTAAAGCTCACGGTCTTATGGAATCACCCTAGCGCTTCCAGTGCTTATGCCCGGGCGATCGCAAGTGCGAAGGAGGATATCCTCATCTTTGCCCATTGCGACGTGTTCTTGCCCGAATACTGGTTTGAGCGGCTGGATTGGGAAATCCGACGGCTCACGCAGCAAGACAGCCGGTGGGCCGTGGCTGGAATGAGCAGCGTCACTGCGGCAGGGGACGTGGTTGGTCGTACGTGGGATGCCTCGCTAGCCCCGTTATTTCCCGAAACTGGAGGGATTCATGGGGGGGAATTGAAGGTACCTGTACGCGTGGTCAGCGTGGATGAATTGGCGATCATTGTCCGCCGGGACTCGGGCGTGTCCTTCGATCCCTTGCTGCCGGAGTTTCACCTCTACGGGGCAGACATCGTGCTCGAAGCCGAGAGGCTGGGCAGGTCCTGTTACGGTCTGGACCTGCCGTTGATCCACAACGCCAAGGCACAGCTATCGTTAGGGCGCGACTACGTTCGAGCCTATCGCTACATGGTGCGGAAATGGCGGGATCGCCTTCCCGTCCAGACCACGTGCGGCACGATCACCCGCAATCCGCTCGTCCTGCCGATGCGTCGCCTGCGCATGCGACATAAGGCGATATTCCGGAGGTCAACTTATTCGACGCAGCGGGCCTCGGACCCCTGTGCAATATCTAAGGAATTGGGGTTGGACCGGATGCTGGCTGCTTCTTTGTCGGAGATTGGCTGCCTGACGCCGGCGTGATTCATTCCGCCTTCTCGGGGCAAGCCCGGTGTCTCCTCAGGTGGGCCATTAACGTTCCTGATTAGGTTTATTTAATTAGCTTGATGCATATAATATCATAATGTATTGTGATTTAATAATGCGGCCGGCCACTCGAGAGAGCGGCATTCGAGTGACGTCATTTACCCCGCTGAACGGGGAAAGAGGTAGAAATGGTTGCCACAGCTGTGCTGCCGCGGTCTGCGGAGTCTCAATGTCTCGATACCAAGTCCTTCCTTCCGTTGGATAAAATGCGTCGCCATGCCGACGCATGGGCCGAGCAGTATCGGGACAACCAGCCCTTTTCCCACATCGGAATTGATACCTTTTTTGATGACGAGGTCATTGAAAAAGTCGCCGCGGAGTTTCCCGGCGAATTCGAGAGCTCGTGGAATCGGACCTTTCTCGATGCCGGCGCGTATGAAGAGCAGAAGCTCGGACTTGACCGCTTTGAAGACTTTCCTCCTTACATTCAGCAATTCGTCAGCTCGCTGAATTCGCGGCTCTTTCTGGAGTTTTTGGAGCGCCTCACGGGCATCGAGGGCCTTATTCCCGATCCTTACCTCGTTGGCGGCGGGTTGCACATGATTCCGCGCGGAGGTCGGCTCGCCATTCACGCCGACTTCAACAAGCACAAGAAGCTCAGGCTGGACCGCCGGCTCAATCTGCTGGTCTATCTGAACCACGATTGGAAGCAGGAGTGGGGCGGCGCCCTTGAGCTGTGGGATAAGGACGTCAAGGCAAGGCAAAAAGCATATCTGCCGATCGCAAATCGAATCGTTGTATTTTCAACGACCGATACTGCCTATCACGGACATCCTGATCCCCTAACGAGTCCCAAAGGAAAGTATCGCAGATCGATCGCGCTCTACTATTACACTAATGGTCGACCGGAAGACGAAATGTCCGAAGACCACACGACGATTTTCAAAATGCGGCCGGGCGAGGTCAGAAACCGAACGACCCTCGAGATCATCAAGCCTTTCATCCCGCCCATCGTCTGGCAGATTCCGAGAATGTTCAGGCGCTGATCATCTTTCATTCGACGGCGTCGGCATGGCGAAGAGCGTCCCGGGGCAGGCTGCGAGCCGACCGGTCCAACAGGTGGGGAGACATTCGTTGAGGAACCGCCTCCCCAACGTTACGGTAGACAAGGGCCCGGTGGAGCAGGAGCCTTGGATAGTTGCGAGTGCCGGTGCGGCTTCGCAACGCGCGCATAAATTCGCGACCTGGTTGTTCGTTCTTGGGGTAGTATTACCCGGCGATATGAGTTTTCTGCTCGCGGGCGCGAAGTTCAATCCTGAACGGCTCATCATCGCTCTGCTCTTGATTCCGGCCTTGTTCTTGTTGCTGCAGAGGGGACGGCGGTTCGTCGTCTGCGATCTGTTCGTCTTGCTGGCGTCAGCATGGATGCTGGTCGTATCAGCAGACAACCGTTCGGCCGAATTGTCGTCGGCAGGTGCAGTGGCGCTCGAACTCCTGGGCGGCTATTTCGTCGCGCGCGCATACTTCTTCGGGCACCTGGCGGTCGCCGAGTTCATCAGCGGCTTGAAGGTCGCAGTCGTGGTCATCGTCGCAGTTGCGATGGTCGACCATATGTCGGGAAAGCTCATCGTCAACAGCTTTCTCGGGCTGAATAGCGAGCCGGAGTACAGAAACGGCCTGATGAGAGGAGCGTCGGTCTTTCCGCACGCGATCTCCTATGGGACATTCTGCACTGCTGCCGGAGCGATATTTTTGTACGCGGAAAGACACCGCATGTCTCAGATTTGCTGGGTTGGAGTTGCTTTCGTCGGATGCTTCTTGGCGATGTCTTCAGCCCCCATGCTGATGTTCATGGTGGTCTTGTCGGTCTACAGCTATGATCGGCTCCTGAAATCCTCGCCATGGCGATGGAAAGCGTTCGCAGCGGTCATCGGAGCCGTGCTCGCGTTCATCTACCTGACCACAAACAATCCGACTTCCTGGATCATCGCGCACCTCACCCTCGATCCCTCGACGGGCTATTTTCGTAAGGCCACATGGGATCGAGCATTCTACAACATCGGTTTTGCTCCTTGGATAGGCTTTGGATTTGGCGATATTGGCGAAGGCCTGGAGTTCTTCGACAACGCTTCGGTGGACGCCGTTTGGCTGGTCATCGCGCTCCGGTTTGGCATTCCGATCGTTGTCTTCTTGCTGCTGGCCAATGTGACCTCCTTCTTTGTCGGGTTTGGACGAACGACCGTTGGCCCGACGCTCGATGAGTATATGGACAGGATGCGGTCGGGCTTTACGTTTGCGGTCATAACGTTCGTGCTGGTCGGACTAACCGTGCACTATTGGAACACCATGTGGATGCTTTGGGGGGCATATATCGGAATACGGGCTTCGCTCTACGAGCATTTTCTGGGAACGCGACACCTCGGCCAGCTGTATTCTGCTTGGCATGGTCCTCCGGTCTACGTTCCGGCGACTACGCGTCGATGGTAGGTATCCATGCAGTTACCTTTGACAATCGCCGTTAGGGGCTTGATTGCCTTCTCATCCGCCGCCGTGGTGGCACTACACACCGCTTGCTCCCTCGCAGGAGCGCTCGAGGACACGGGCGCGCCGCGCGCATACAGCGAGAAGAGCGATGGGGCCTCCGGTGCGCCCCATTGCGATGTTCAATATCCATCGCTGCTAAGCCGATATCGCGCTCGTCCTTCTTGGCCTGTTGCGGGGGTCGACTATTGCGTGGGACATCCAGCGGCGATCGAACCCAAGGATCCTGCTGCAATCTCGAGGGCCGGGGTGACTGTCGATCGCAAGATGCACCTCATCACCATAACGGCAAGCGGCATTACGCTGGACGGTTATGACTTCTCTCTCGATGGTGGCTGGGGCGTCGTTGTCCAAGGAGACAATACAAAGATCCAAAACTGCAATTTCTTTGTCGGCGCCCATCGTAACCAGCCCATCCTTGCGGCGCCATCGTCATCCAATGTGAGGGTCGCCAACTGTACGATTGATGGTCACAACGACCCCAACGTCAGCGGCCTCATTGAACATCGTGGTTCAGGTACGCTGACGGTGCAGTATTGCTGGCTGAAGAACGCCGGCGGCGACATGGTTCAAATGCACAATGGTGGCCGGGAGGCAGGCCTCGTTCTTCAGTACAATCTCATTCAGAATGCCGGTATGGCGCCTGGCGCCCACGGCGACTACACGGAGTTCATTGACGGGCCGTTTACGGTGACGATCGAGTACAATACCACCGCCCAGAGTGGAGGAGCGAGTCAGGGGTTCATGGTGGAGCCCGATATTGGCTCCAACCCCGGCAGGATCATCTCGGGCGAGATCGGCAACAACACGTTCACCGGCGCCGTCAACGCATTCACTGGTGTCACGGTCGCCGATATCGTGAACACGTTTATCGTGCGCGATAATTATTACGATCCATCGAGGACCTCGTCGGGACTGGCTTTTGGTGGTCCCATCCGCGGCGGCCCCAACGACAACAGCGCCAAGTCGATTTATCTGCGCAACGTGAACATGCTCACGGGCGCCATTGTGCAGGATGTCAAGACAAGTGGGATATCCCGTCGCTGATCGCCCGAGCTCGTGTAGCGGCCTGACTCCATCGGTGGCGTGTAGGGTCGGGAATGAGAGCCGAGGGAGTGTTCATCAAGTCAACACCATGAACGAAATCACTGCGCGCCACCAGATCAGGGTTGTCAGAACACGTTCCGAGATCGAGTCGCTTCGGGAGTTCTGGAACTCGTGCAATCCCCCTCGAGACGCAGATATCGACTTCTTCCAATTTATCCTGGACATATATCCGCAGGTTCAGCGGCCGCACGTTGTAGTCCTCTACTATGGAGGGCTTCCCATCGCACTTCTCGTCGGTCGATTGGAGGCGAGTCAGGTGCCGGTCAAGCTGGGGTATTTTGCTCTTCCAGTTCCTGAGTTAGGAGTCCTGCAGATTGTGCACGGCGGCTGGTTGGGAGAAATCTCCGAGCAAAACGCACGGATGCTGCTCGAGAGCATCATGAATTCGCTGGCGGCCGGGGAGGCCGATGCGGCCTCATTCCATTCTCCGGACGTCAATTCTCCGCTCGTCAAATATGCCCGCGGTCTTCCGTCCTGGTTGTGCGCCGATCACTTGATCAACCCACTAGCTCATCGGTTGTGCGAAATTCCGGAGAAAGCTGGTTCGTTCCTGGCTGGCCTTCCGAAGAAGGGGCGATACAACCAGCGCAAACGCGCCGAAAGTATTGCTTGTGATTTTGCGGAAAGCAGGATCGAGCGATTTGGTTCACCTGCCGACTTGGATCAGTTGATGCGGGACGCGGAGACCATCGCAGCCAAATCCTATCAACGGGGGCTGGGCGTAGGCTTCTCGGAAACGCCCGTCATCCGATCGCGGCTCTGTTTCGAAGCAAGCAAGGGCTGGCTGCAAGGATACATTCTTTACCTCGACGGCCAACCGGTCGCTCTCTGGATCGGCTCGCTGCGCAATGGGGTCTTTCTCAGCGAGTATGTTTCCTACGATCCGGCCTACGCGAAGTACGGCCCCGGCCTCCACCTCATTCTAAGCATATTGGAAGAACTACAGGCGTCTTCGGGCCGGCCGGTGCGGCTGGTCGACTTTGGTATCGGCGATGCAACTTACAAGGAATTGCTGGCCAACCTATCGAGGCAGGAGTCGACGGTTTATATCTTTGCCCCGCGATTCAAGGCGGTCTGCATCAACCTCCTGCGCACCTCCATCGGCAAGTTGAATCGTCTGGCCCAGAGTTTGCTGGGGAGATCATGGCTTGCTGGAATTAAGCGAAGGTGGCGTACCGGGGTTAGCAGTCAACCATTCTATCGGGCGCCTCCGTCATGATTGCGAAGCTGCCTGGATCGCACCGGAACAAGCATGTGCCGGAGGATGTACTTCCCCGAGTTCTTGCGGAAGAACCTGGACGCGTTCAGCAGAGGCGGAATCAAGCTTCTGAGCGCGACGCCGCAATGAGCATCTCGCTAGGCGTGATGATGCCGCTGCCACTCAACGGGATGGGAGTTGGCTATACGTGCAGTTCCCTCGCAAAGGGCATGGCGAGCGAGAATTTCGATGTCACGATCGTGACGCCGCGGGCGCAGTGGGCGTTGCCACCGGTACGACTCATAGAGGTGCTGCCGGATTGGGCGCGATACGTCCCGTACGGGTGCGTGCGACGTTGGGTCGGCCGTACGATCGAGGGCGTATTTCTCTCTCATATCGACAAGTTTCAATCCAAGAGGTCGGCAGCTTATCTTTGGCCGGATGCAAGCCTGGACACGATCAAGGAACTGAAACGACGCGGAGTCACTGTGTTTCGTGAACAGTTCAATTGCCACACCGGGACTGCAAAGCGGATCCTTGATCATGCGTACGAGCGGCTTGGAGTGGCGCCGGCGCATGGGATCACGGCCGAGAAGGTCGATCGTGAGGCTCAAGTCCTGCAGGCGGTGGATCACGTGTTTTGTCCCAGCCCGCTGGTCGAGGCCTCGTTGCTGGAGAACGGCGTGCCACGATCCAAGTTCTTGAACGCGAGTTACGGCTGGGAGCCGGCACGGCTTTTCGGAAAGAAGCCGTTGCTTGAGCCGAGCGCAGGCGTCACGGCGGTGTTCGTCGGCGCCATTTGCGTGCGGAAAGGGGCCCATCTGCTTCTGGATTATTGGGCAAGGAGCGGGGTGAAGGGTAGGCTCGTGCTTGCGGGGGAGATGGAGCCTACCATTAGGGAGAAGTGCGCCAGTCTTCTTGCCAGGGATGACGTGATCCTCTTGGACTATGTTAGAGATGTTGGCGCGCTTTATCGATCGGCCGATCTCTTCCTATTTCCTTCATTGGAGGAGGGTAGTCCCTTGGTCATATACGAAGCGAGCGGCGCTGGACTTCCGGTCGTCACGACGGAGATGGGGGCGGGGCGGTTCGTGCGAGACGGCCATGAAGGTTTTGTGCTCGATCCCTACGATGCGCCCCGTTGGGTCGAGACTATTCGTTCGCTGGCTGGCAACTTCAAGCTTCGACGAGCAATGTCGGAAGCCGCTGCCCAGCGTGCAGAGCATTTCGTCTGGGCTGAGGTCGCCAGTCAGCGCCGTCAGCAGATCAAGGAATGTCTTGGCTATGGCCTCTGATCGCACAAAGCTTGTCGTACTGATTGTCGCGTATCGCAATCCTGATGACATTCAGCGTTGCTTGAGGTCGCTCGCAGCGTCCGATTGGCAGGAGTTTGAAATCTTTGTTTGCGAAAATGGAGGGAAAGACGCGTTCGAAACGTTGGCGGCTGCGCTTATTGATCAGGAGCGGATGCTGCCGTGCATTCAAGATGCAGATGATGCCGTAGACGCCCCCGGCGGACGGTTTGGCTCTGTCTTCAAATGTCGATTTCCGAACCGGGCAGTTATTGTTCGACTTGGACTCGCGACAGATAATCTCGGTTATGGCGGCGGAATAAATGCCTGGCTCGAACGCCTGCTCGACACGGGGGGCTGGGAAGCTGTGCTCGTTCTTAATCCCGATACCGAGGTCCACGATAACTGCCTGACGGAGTTCATGTCCAAAGCAGATCAGGGTTTCGGAATGATTGGCGGCACCCTGGTTTTCGATCATGCGCCCGACAAAATCATCAACTACGGGCTTCGATGGTCGCCCGTGACAGGCCGGGTTCTCGCAGTTGGCAGAAATTTGGCGGCCGGCACTTCTCCCACAGCTGAGGTGCTTTCACGGATCGATTCGATTAGTGGCGCCTGCGTGTTAGTCACGCGAGCGTTTATCGAGGACGTCGGACTAATGGCCGAAGATTATTTCCTCTATATGGAGGATATAGACTGGGGTCGTCGCCGCGGTAAGCACAGGATTGGCTTCGCGGAACGGGCGATCATACGTCACGTTGGCGGCACCGCCATCGGTTCTGCGATTGATCCCAGAAAGCAGTCATTCCTTTCGGTCTATCTGTCTGCGCGCAACAGCATCCTCTTCGCACGCCGATGGGCCGGACGCCGGTGGGTGCTTCACTTTGGATGGGGATTGCTGCACGCCGCCAGGTATGCCGCTATTGGCGCTCCTTTGGCCGCAAAGATTGCGCTCATCGGCCTAATAGACGGCGCGCACGGAAAGTCCGGGAAACCCGACGCTTCTGTGCGATTACCTCAGTCCAGCTAGGCGCTGCAGATTTCCAGCTTCGGTCTCCAGGGGCGGCTTGTGGCTGTCAGTCTTGCGCGAGCCGGGATTTGGGAAAACGCGTTGATCGAGCGGCAGAGGCACTGCAATACGCGCTCCTCGCACGAAGAGCTGGGTCTGAGCCCGCGCGGCCTGGATCGGAGCGACCAAAGTTCTTTAACCTTCCACCGCAAAGAGCTTCGCTGGATTGGTTAGACTCGGCAAAATATTGTGGCATTGCTTGGCGCAATGCCTTACTTCGATTTACTGTTTGGATGGTTCTGGTTATGTCCCTCGATTAAGACGGTTATGTCGAGCCGGATTATTAATTGGCAATGCAAATTCTCTAGGACCTCTTAGTGTCAATCTATCTCTGGCAAATTTGGCCGCTTCGTTTTCTGCGCTCGGTAATGATGCTGTTCTTGTCTGTGGATTGCGTCGCGGTACCGGGTTTAATTCAATAAACGCGTGAGTATGGCGGTCTGAGCCAAACATCACCCCAGCACGGCCTAGATGTAGTCCAAAAAAAGTCCGCCGTACTCGACCAAAAGTCGCCGCGGCCGAGATGCTCGGCTTTTAAAGATGGCATGTCGCTTGGGGGACCTTCATGGTTGAGCGCATCCCTATCGGATATTAAATCAGGAGAACAGGGTAGATGGCAATTAACGACGGCTTCGCAAATGCTCCAACTGGAACGCCGCAGCTTCCGAACTTGCTCGATTCCTACGGTGCGAACCGGCCCGGATGGAATGTCGCGGGCGTGGATTACTACGCCGGGACACCTCAGGGATTAGCGCTGAAAAATCCGGCGACAATCTCGATGGCCGGGGTATCGGTGAATACGGCGAACCACACCATCACGGTGACGGGCAGCGAGGTTACGCTCGACGGCTATGATTTCTCGCTCAACGGTGGCTGGGGCGTTGTCGTCCAGAGCGCAAATACAAAGATTCTGAATTCCAACTTCCAGGTCGGGGCCAATGGCCTCAAGCCCATCTTGGCGACGGATTCGTCGTCGAATTTGACGGTCATGTACTCCACGCTTGACGGCAACAACAACGGCAGCGTCAGCGGGCTCATTGAAAATCGTGGTTCAGGTACCCTGACCGTGGAGTATTCTTGGCTCAAGAATGCCGGCGGCGACATGATTCAAATGCACAATGGCGGCAAGTCGGCCGGCCTTATCGTTGAGTACAATCTGATTCAGAACGCCGGAATGGCATCCGGTGCGCACGGCGACTACACCGAGTTCATGGATGGGCCGTTTGCCGCCACCATCATGTACAACACCACGACCCAGAACGGCGGGGCGAGCCAGGGCTTCATGGTGGAGCCTGACATCGGCAGCAGCCCGGGCGAGATTGTTTCCGGCGAAATCGGCAACAATGTATTCACTGGCAGCGTCAACGCCTTCACTGGCGTCACGGTGGCAGATATCCAGAATACGTTCACCGTCCACGACAACTACTTCGATCCGTCCAGCTCGTCTTCGGGACTGGCATTCGGCGGCGTCCGGGGCGGTCCCAACGACTCCAGTTCGAAGTCGATCTATATCCACAACGTCAACATGAAGACTGGTGCCGTCCTTCAGGACGCAAATGCGCCGACATCACCGACATCACCGACATCACCGACATCACCGACATCACCGACATCGCCGACCGGGCCGACTGCGCCCACTATCGACTCCATCTCGAACGATAGCGGCACCGCTGGCGATCGCATCACGAACGACAACACTCTCGAGCTGAAGGGTAAGGCGGCTGCCGGCAGCGCGGTCAAAGTCTATGACGGTACGACCCAAATCGGTTCGACCACTGCGGATTCGAGCGGGAATTGGGACTACATCACAAAAGTCCTGACGGACGCCAAGCATACGCTCACCGCAACGGCGACCAATTCATCGGGTCAGACCGGCGCGACGTCGGCTGCGGTGGTGGTCACCGTCGATACCAAGGCGCCGACTGCGCCGACCATTGCCGGCAACAAGGTGAACAGCGCCAATCAGGTGGTGATGTCGGGCAATGCCGAAACGGGCAGCGCCGTAAAGGTGTTCGACGGCACGACCCAGATCGGGACCGCGACGGCAAACAGCAGCGGTGTGTGGGCCTATACGTCCGCTGCCCTTGCGGTCGGTGCGCACAGCCTGACGGCGAAGGCCACGGACGTGGCAGGCAACACCAGCGCGGCGTCCTCCGTGGTCACGGCCAGCATCACCTCGACGTCCCCCACCGCTCCGACGTCTCCCACCAGCCCGACGTCGCCTACTGCTGGCACGGTGATCGAGTCGGCCGGTGCGACACGCCTCGTTGAGAGTGGTGACAAATTCTACCTCAACACCAGCACCGGGACAGGCCCCACACTGAAGAATCACGGTGTAGACTTTATAGATGGCTCAGACCACACCTGGGCGCCGATCGGTGCGGAGCAGACGGCGACGGGCTACCAGATCGTCTGGAAGGAGGCGAGCACCGGTCAGTACACGGCCTGGAATACCGACAATAACGGCAACTACGTTTCCCATGTCGGCGCCCTGACCGACTCCACGTCGGGCGGCACCGTGTCTGGTACGAGCTCTGCCCTCAAGTCGCTCGAAACGACCTTCCACCAGGATCTGAACGGTGACGGACAGATCGGTTCCAGCACGTCCACACCGACGTCTCCGACATCGCCCACTGCTGGCACGGTGATCGAGTCGGCTGGAGCGACACGTCTCGTCGAGGGTGGCGACAAGTTCTACCTCAACGGCAGCACCGGGACGGGCCCCACGCTGAAGCAAGGCGGCGTGGATTTCATAGATGGGTCAGATCACACCTGGGCTCCCATTGCCGCGGAAAAGACCACCACGGGCTATCAGGTCGTCTGGAAGGAAGCGAGCACCGGCCTTTATACGGCGTGGAACACCGACAGCAACGGCAACTACGTTTCGCACGTAAGCAGCCTGACCGGTTCCACGTCGGGCGGCACCGTGTCGGGTACGAACTCCGGCCTTAAATCGCTCGAGACGAGCTTCCATCAGGATCTCAACGGCGATGGGCAGGTCGGTACATCGAGCGTTGCTACGTCGTCCACGAGCACCACTTCCCTCGCTGCGACTTCGAGCTCGACGAGCAGCAACGTACAGACGAGCACGTCAGGAAATGACGCCTTCGTTGGCACCACCAAGGCCGACACGTTCTCGTTTGCTGCGAATTTCGGCAACGATGTCATTAAGGACTTCACTGCCAGCGGACCTGCTCACGACACGATCCAGTTCAGCAAGAGCGTGTTCGACAGCTTTGCGAGTGTTCTTTCCCATGCGACCCAATCGGGTCAGGACGTCGTCATCGCGACGGGGGGCGACACGCTCACGCTGAAGAACATGAAGGTCGGATCGTTGACCAACCAGGACTTCCACTTCGCGTAAGGTATGGGCATCCACACCGAGTAGTACTCAACAATGGCCTTGGGGATCTCTTGCGGATCTTCCGACAAAGGCATGGTTTAAGGGCGGCTACCATGATTGACTTTGGACGGCGGGGGGTATTCCCCCCGCCCGCGAATCTCGTACGGATTCCACTTCTTCACATATCAGAGCTCTGGGCGGCTGGACGGCAGTGGGCGGAAGACGCCGATTTTGGGACACCGCAACTGATTGGCTGGGCAAAGCGTCCGATCGAAGCCCTGCGGCAACGGATATTCGCTGGTCGACCCCGGCCGGTGAATCACTATGACGAGTCGCAGTCAGAGATGTCGGCATTCCTGCGGTCTTGCCGCCGGATTTTCTGGGCTCTCGCCGCCTTCAGCGGCATGAGCAATCTCCTTATGCTCACCGGCTCGTTCTTCATGCTGCAAGTCTATGATCGGGTGCTGCCCGGACGCAGCATACCGACGCTAATCGCCTTGATGGTTCTGGCCACGGTTCTTTACCTGTTCCAGGGCGGGCTCGATCTCGTCAGGAGCAGGATCAGCTCCCGGGTCGGCCGGTATTTCGATGAAAAGCTCAGCATTCGCATATTCGACTCGCTTGTTCGCTTGCCTTTGAAGACCAGAGCGGATGGCGATGGTTTGCAGCCGGTGCGGGATCTCGATCAGGTCCGCAGCTTCCTGTCGAGTGGAGGGCCGACTGCGCTCTTCGATCTCCCCTGGATGCCGATCTATCTCGGCATCTGCTTCCTGTTTCACTTCTGGATTGGCGTGACTGCGCTGGCCGGCGCGCTGGTCCTGGTCGGCATTACGATCCTTACGGAAACACGTACGCGAGGGCCGGCAAAGGCAACCTCGCGTCTCGCCGTCTCGCGGACCGCACTGGCGCTCGAAGGGCGGCGAAATGCCGAGGTCCTGCAGGCCATGGGCATGCGGCAACAGGCGGGCTTACGTTGGCGGGATGTCAACGCGAAGTACCTCGCGGCCCATGAGCAGGCAAGCGATGTCGCAAACGGACTCGGTGGCGCCTCCAAGCTCTTCCGGGCGATCTTGCAATCGCTGGTTCTTGCCGTGGGCGCCGTCCTCGTTATCAATCAGGAATCCACGGCCGGCATCATCATTGCCGGTTCGATCCTCACCGCGCGAGCACTGGCGCCCGTCGAAATGGCCATCGCGAATTGGAAAGGATTCGTCGCCGCGCGGCAATCGGGGCAAAGGCTTGATCACTTGCTGAAGCTTCTGCCTCGCGAGGAGGAGCGGTTGGCATTGCCTGCGCCCGTTGAAACTCTCACTGCCGAGCACCTCTATATTGGTGCCCCGAACTCGGAGAGGCCCACCGTCAGTGAAGTTTCGTTCCAGCTGCGGAGCGGGCAAGCCGTCGGAATCATCGGTCCGAGCGGGTCCGGCAAATCGACGTTGGCACGCGCGCTGGTGGGAGTGTGGCCGTGCATTCGAGGCAGGATCCGGCTCGACAACGCTTCGCTCGATCACTGGTCTTCGGACGCCCTCGGCAAGCACATCGGTTATCTGCCTCAGGACGTCGAATTGTTCGACGGCAGCATTGCAATGAACATTGCACGGTTCGATCCGCAGGCAACGGCCGCCGCAGTTCTGGAAGCTTCGCATGCCGCTGGCGCGCACGATCTCATCCTCTCGCTTCCAGACGGCTACGGCACGAAGATCGGCGAAGGAGGGTTAGCGCTGTCGGCAGGGCAGCGGCAGCGTATCGGGCTCGCGCGCGCCTTTTACGGCAAGCCGTTCCTGGTCGTACTTGATGAACCCTCTTCCAATCTCGATGCCGAGGGCGAGGACGCCTTGACCGAAGCGATCTTGAACGTGCGCCGTCGAGGCGGAATTGTTGCCGTTGTTGCGCATCGTCCGAAGGCGTTGGAAGGTGTGGACCATGTCTTGTGCCTCGGGGAAGGCAAGGTGCAGTCCTTCGGAAAGAGAGAGGAGGTCCTCAAGAGAGTGTTGCGAAATCCCACACCGCTCAAGGTCGTCGCGGAAGCTCAAGGAGGTGGCCGATGAATGGCCAGGTGACGCCGGCGATGCAATCCATCCAGCGTTACATGATCGTGGGTATGATCATGTTTGGTTTGGTAACCTTTGGGGTCGGCGGCTGGGCGACAACGACCCAACTGTCGGGCGCGGTGATCGCCCAAGGCGTGGTCGTGGTGGATTCGAGCGTCAAGAAGGTTCAGCACTCCACTGGCGGGATCGTGGGAGAGTTGCGCGTGCGGGAGGGCGCGCGGGTTAATGCAGGGGATATTTTGATCCGCCTCGACGAGACGCAGACGCTCGCGAATGCCACCATCGTTACCAACAGCCTCGATGAGCTGTTCGCGCGGCAGGCTCGTCTGGAGGCCGAGCGCGATGGCGCCGAGCAGGCTGTCTTTCCCAAGGTGCTGCTCGACCGCGCCAAGGAGAGTAACTCCGAGGCGAGCCGTGCGATTACTGCGGAGCGAAAGCTCTTCGAGCTGCGTCGTCAGGCGCGGAGCGGCCAAAAAGCGCAGCTGCAGGAGAAAAGCGCGCAGCTGGAAAACGAGATCAAAGGCCTTACGGGGCAGACCGAGGCCAAGCAGAAGGAAGTCGAATTTATCCGGCAGGAGCTGGAGGGCGTGCGCAGTCTCTGGCAAAAAAATCTGGTGCCGATCACGCGGCTCAATTCCCTCGAGCGTGATTCCGCTCGTCTCGAAGGCGAGCGCAGCCAGCTGGCAGGAATGATTGCTCAGTCGAAGGGCAAGATCGCCGAAATCGGACTCCAGATCATTCAGATCGACCAGGACCTGCGGACGGAAGTGGGCAAGGATCTGATCGAAACGCGATCGAAGCTCTCCGAGCTGAGCGAGCGCAAAACTGCAGCGGTCGATCAATTGAATCGGATCGATATCAGGGCGCCGCAAACCGGCCGCGTCCACGAGCTGAGCGTGCACACCGTTGGAGGTGTGATCTCTCCCGGCGAGCAGATCATGCTGATCGTGCCCGATGCGGACTCGCTTGCGGTTGAGGTCAAGATCGCACCGCGCGACATCGACCAGGTCTATATGGGGCAGACCGCGACAATGCGCTTCGCGGCGTTCAACCAGAAGACCACGCCCGAAATCGACGGGGAGGTCAGCATGGTCTCGGCCGACATCACCCAGGATCAGCGCGCCGGCACGAGCTACTACACGGGCCGCGTCCTGCTGAAGCCGGAAGAGCTGGCGAAACTCGGGTCGGCCAAGCTGTTGCCCGGCATGCCGGTCGAGGTTTTCATCAAGACGGCAGGTCGCACAGCACTATCCTACCTGCTCAAGCCGCTGCACGATCAGGCGGAGCGCGCATTCAAGGAGCGCTGACTCTTCGCAGGAAGATAGTACCGCTCGACTGCGCGAATTCGGGCTGGCGCCCTATCCGTGGGCGCCAGCGTTGCGATTAGCCTCTGAAGGAAGGCACGGCTGGGCGGCTGGAAGCATCCGCAGCGGGCGTAGCTGGCCGACGAGTGCGCGTCACAAGCCAAGCCTGCGGTCTGGTTTGAAGGCTCGACCGCGGCGTTCTGGTAATGTCTGGTCGGCGCAAGAGATTTGGTGGGGCGAGCGCGGTGAGATCGACCCACCTCCTGATCAACTGCAATAGATCGCGCGGCTTTGGACGGATCGACCGCAGCGGATGCCTGTTGTCCGTGGACAGACGTCCATTCGCCTGACGTACTGGTCATCGCCGCGACGAAGACAAGTATTGAAGCCTCAGCCCCCAGGGATGACGAGTAGCTCACCTGGCATATGAAACTGTCCTGCTCGAGGAAGCACCGTTTGACGACCTCGGTGGATGATTAAATCAACAAATCATGGTGGGGCGCTAAATTGTTGCCCGACCCTGGATGCGCGAAGCACGTTCCGTGCGGCGCTTGACGGGCCACTCCACCGGGACACCCGCGCCGATCAACCTCCCGCTCCATTCATTCTTCCCGTCTCTCCCTCGGCAGGGCCGCTGGCGCGACGAGTCCTTGCAAGCGACTTTTGCATCGATTTAATTGTTATTTATTCTTGCAGGTCGAATTAAATCGAAATAGGATTAAATATTATAATATGAGAGATAATCGTCCCCGCGGCTGGGGCCGCCGCGCTGGGCAGTGAATCCGGGCCTCAGCTTGGCGTTCGCGGGGGATCGGCAGATGCAACGAACCTCCGGGCCAGTCGTCGCGGCAGCCATAGCTGTCATGATAGGAGGCGCTCCGTGCGGGCGAGCGGCGTTGTTGACCATGCCGACGGCTCCGCAGGCGGCTCTTGCACATATCGAGCTGGGGCGCCCGACGCTTCCGCCCTTCAGCTACACGGTGTTTTGCCAGCGCTATGAGACCGAGTGTCGCCCGCGGCGCTTCTTCCGCGGCGGGCCGGTGCGGTTGATTGAGAAGCGATGGGCGGACCTGAGGGAAATCAATCGCACGGTCAATTCGGCGATAGCGCCGGTTCGCAACGAGCTCGGACTCGCTGGCGAGACCTGGATCATCAACCCCGCTGGCGGCGATTGCAATGATTACGCAGTCAGCAAGCGCCACGAGCTGCTTCAGCGGGGCTGGCCGGCGCGGGTCCTGCTATTGAGCGAAGTCGTGGTCGGCTCCGGAGAGCACCATTTGGTGCTTCTCGTGCGGACCAGGAGCGGCGATGTGGTTCTCGACAATCTCACCCCGCAGATCAAGCCGTGGTGGCGGACGCCCTATCGCTGGGTTCGGGTCCAGAGCCCCGGCAGGGACAGGCTGTGGGCCGTGGTTGGGCGGCTAGGGGCATGAGCTCGAAATCAATGAATTTAGATTGCGGCGCGGCACGCTTGTACGAGCTAAAGCGTTAGGGAGAATTAAATGGAGTTCCGGGGATCCACTGAGGTGGAGACTGAGGGATTGCGAAGGGTGTGGCTGATTCCACCGTCGGAAAAGGATGTGGGTCCACACTTCGACTTTCTCAATCAAACGCGATCCAAAGGAAAACCTCATCGGCGCGGACAGTGGCACTATCCGGTGGTGTGGTATGCCATGTGTGTCGTGCTGCTTTTGCTATTTCCAGTACTGACCTACGGGATGGCATTTTGGCGGCTTCCTCCTGCCCAGTCGCTTCCATTTGGCTGTCTTATGGCGTCTTTCGTCCTAAGCGCCGCATGTACTCTCTTGATTAGGCCCTCATCACCGGGGCGGGGATTGGGTGGGACAATCGCGTCCACAATGGCGATTTTTGGTGTGGTCTTCTTGGGGTTTGTCCTCACCAGAACCGATTATTCCCGCGCCATCACCCTCGGGATTTTCACCTCTGTCCTCGCTCGCGAGCTTGACCTCGAACGTGAATGTGATGCGATGTTCGATTGGGCGCTCGATCGATTGATTAAATTGAAGGCCGACGAACGGAGCATCACTCTGGAAGAGCGGAGCCGCTTCCATCGGGCGAAGGCTCCACGAGCCCGTGCAAAGTAACTCAACATTTGTGCCTTGGGAAGCAACGATGACACGACGGGCTCGCGAAACAAACTTTGAAATCTCTGGAGCGCCGCTGCGGCGCGATGAGTTCGACAGGAACCATCGTCAGATCAAGGCCGCCATCAGGCCGCGCGATCGCGTCAAAGACATGTACGCCGAAGATCTCACCGATGGCAGCCTGCAGATGCCAAGGTTACGCCGAGCGGCGTCCCATTTCCTCGCAACGCGCCAGCGGGAGGCACTCTATGCGCAGCGTGTGCAGCACCAGCCGCGATGTGCGACGCCGATAACGTGACCCTGGTGGAGCGCTGGTCACGTGGGGAGCCGGACGCCAAGGCCGAAGTTGCTGTCATCCTCCAGCAAGCCGGCCTGACCGAATTCGACATTGAATCTGAAGCGCTGCTCAATTCCTTGCCGACCATGATCCAGCTCGAGCGTTGCAAGCACCGAAGGCCGCGCGCCGCGACAAGGCGCTGTTGGCCATCGCGTTACATCTCCGGATGCAGGCGCAGGATCAAGTGCTTCGGCTGGCACGGGACAATTGTAACACAGGAACCCTCGAAGGTTCGAGTTTGGAGCAGCCGCCAAGTGATGACCAGTGAACGTCAACGCGCCGCCAATCGCGCCATGCGAAACTCAGCACCGGCCCGAGATCCCCGTCGGGAAAGGCGCGCGCGAGCCGGAATGCACGCCGCCATGGCGTCGCCGCGCAAGCGGCGCTCGATGCTGATCGGCTCGCTCGCGCCGAGCAACTCGCCCGCGCGATCATGGAGGCAACCTTCGGCTGGATCGATTTGCTGCAAGCGCGATCGATTGGGCAGGCCGAACTTGCGGTCAGGCGAGGGCGTGCGGTGGCCAATGCACTGCTGGCTCAACTGTGCGCAACCGCGTGCGGCTCTGATCCAGCTTCAGGCCCGGTGGCGTCAGGGCGAGGAGACGCCTGTGTCGGTCTTGTTCACGACCTCAAAATGGTCGAGCGGTATCTGCGGCGTGCGCAGGCACGGCGCGACAGGTTGCTGCGACGTCGTCTCTCCGACGCAAGCCGGTAGGGGGCTGTGCAATGCCGCCCCGCTGGACGCGGGCCAAGACCGCGCAAGTCGGCCAAGGCGGTTGGTCACGCGGAACAGGCCCAGTGATCGGCGTCCGGACCGGTTTTCATGCCGATCGGTTCGCGCCAATGCGCGCGTGCGCGCAATGCCACACGGCCCCGGGTGTTTGTGCGCTCCGGCAACAGGAGGGGAGCTCGAAATGCGCAGAACGAACCCAATTAACCTGAAGGATTACAACGTAGTCTTGTTCGTTGCCAACGCCGAGATGTTAGAGCTGAGGCCGGTTTGGCGCAGCCACGGCGGCGACCGCTTCGAGCCGCGACCTTGGGGCTTCGATATTGAACAGGCAGGTTCGCCGGTCTGGACGGAAGGGCGTTCGCGAATGGTAAAATGCCAAGGCTGCGTCAACTGCGGACAGCGGATCTCACTGTCCATTCGTCGCGGTTGTGCAAGTGTGGCGGGAGCGAAGAAGTGTAGGCCATTGAAATGGTTGAAATAATGTCGGCCTGACGACGAACGTCGTGCCGAAGCTGTATCGCCCTCCGATACCTGCATTTGGCGCGGCGCATCGGGAGGAAGTTGTAATTGCATTCCAAAGTCGCTTATCAAATTAGCCGTACGTCAGGATTGCCGATGTTGGGCAGTTGGCAATTCAAACCAAGTGGTGCTTCCGATGCTACGAGATCCCAGAATGTCTGATGACCGTGTGGATCAATGGCTCGCATTTGCGCGCGAGTTGTTGCGGGCTCTCGCAGTTCGCAAGAGGAAGCAATTCGATCGGAGGGTGCCAGTCGGAGACCTTCTCACCGAGCGCGACGATAACGCCGCAGCGTATGGCTTCGGCGAGGGCACCACGATGTACGACAACGTGCTCGTTCTGGGGTCTGTCAAGGTCGGACGAGATACCTGGATTGGACCAGGATGTATCCTCGATGGCTCGGGGGGAGATTTGCAGATAGGGGACTGGTGCTCCATCTCCGCTGGCGTCCAGATCTACACACATAACACCGTAAATCGTTCTATTTCGCTCGGCAGGGACCCGATCGATTACGCACCCACCTGGATTGGCAATGGAGTATATGTGGGCCCTAATTCCGTGATCCAAATGGGTGTAACGATCGGCGACCGCGCGATCATAGGTGCAAATTCACTGGTCAACATGGATATTCCTACAGGTGCCAAGGCGTTTGGCTGTCCTGCGCGCCTTCAGCAGCCCTCAACGTCGAAATAAATGCAATCCGCGCCCGGCCCAAATTTTCATTTTCGCCGCAACTCCGGTCGCCGCCGATCTATTGGCAAGTATCAACGGGCAAGCTGAGGAATAAATTACTGCATTAACAAATTTAAGTTGATCTTCCGCTAGTTTGACGTACCAATTTAATTGAGGGCTGGCTCTTGCAGGATAATCCCATGACCCATCTCGATACCGACGGCGAAGATCGTCGTGAGTTCTTGAAGAGCTGCGGAAAATTTGCCGCCGTCACCCCTCCTGCCATGACGCTGTTGCTGTCCACCTCTCTTACGTCAACCGCGATAGCCAGTTCAGGCGGTCATATTGTGCATGGCAACAACGGCTACGGCAACGGCGGCGGTGACGGCAGTCCGAACAATAAAGAGGATCGCGATCGCTAGATGTTGCTGTGGACAGCCGCGCCATAGCGGTGTCTACGGCGTCGCGACCGTCGCGGGGCTCAACCGGTGCGGCGGCGCTTGTGGCTGGATGAACGGTTGATCAACAAATCGTTCAGCTTCTTGCCGGCTCGGAGCTGCGCCTTCAGCCAGCGGGGTTGCTTGCCACGACCGGACCAGGTCTCGGACGGGTTTTTCGGATTTTGATACTTCGGCAGCACTGGCGGGTAGGGGCGGCGCGCGCGTTCCTCGTTGGGGGTCCCGGAAGTTCCCTCGATCCTGCGAAGCCGCTCTTCGAGCTTGGCTTTTTCCGCAATCATTCTCCGACTAAGAACAGCCGTCACCTCATCGTAAAGCCGCCACAGCTCGGCTGTGGCCGTGGATGCCCACTCGTCGTTCCCCATGGAAGCCGTCCCCACTACTTCCGATTTGAAATAGGAGGGGGGCTTATCAGGTCAAAGCCCCGTCGGGCAAGCCTGATCGGCCCGCGCACAGGACTCTAGTGTGCAGTGCGGTGCTTCTGGCGCTACCAGCCGGGCCTGTGCCTTCGACCGGCCGGTCGCCTCCCGGCCGGTCTCCGCCGGCGGACCCTTCGCATCGGGCCGAGCAGGCGCTGCTCGGCCATCGACACGCGACTACGTAAATTCTGCAATTCGGTGAATTGAACGATCAGAGATTCATGCGTTTGCCGCAAAACAGCCGAAGAATACATATGACCACCTACTCATTACCAGCGATGACCCGTGACCCCAGATTGAAGTTTGCCGGGTTGGCGAAAATGTCGCCCGAACTTTGCTGACCAGGTTTTCATCGGTGCTACTGCCGAAGCAGAGCCGTTGTCGTTCGAGACGTCTGATTAATGGTTGAAAAACTTCCATTCCTCATATTGATGTTGGATGAATAGTATTACTTTTTGGCCTCCTCTTCGTGTTATGGGTCGAGGCTTTTCAGCTGCCTCGCTCCGGTCAAGTTTGTCGAATGTTAGATTTGAATCATGAATGTGACTATATATCGTTCGTAATAAGTGGTCGGCGATGAGCTTGATCGCGGTTAACCAATCCTGACAAGGCAGCCACATACTGGACCGCCAGATCTGCGGGAGAGTTTTGCAGATCGTAGCCAGCTGAGAAGGCGCTGTTTTGTAGATGAATTCGCTGCTTCGGATTTTCCATGGAGGACCGGAATCCTACGGTGCTGCACGCATTCTCAAAGCGAGTTACAGTGGTGTGGCCATCATGCGTTGCCGATGCGCCGTGACGAATTGACAGTGCGGCGTTTTGGCAGACGGATTGGTTGTGCTTCCCGCGTGTCTTGAGGTGAATGCAGGAATAAAAACTGCCGCGCGGGGTATCAGGAATAGGCAGGGGAAGCATGCGCCGCATCAGAGTCGTCATCGCGGATCGGCACCCGATCGTGTTGCAGGGGATCAGCAGCGTCCTTGCGGCGCAGCGCGATTTTGCGATCGTGGCCGCCTGCGGCGATACTGCAAGCTGCATTGGGGCCATCCGACTTCTGGTGCCCGACATTGCACTGGTCGATATTGCAATGCCCAGTATCAGTCGACCGGACATTCTGGCTATCGCAAACACCGCTGGCCAAGGTACCCGGGTCATTTTCTTCGCTGAAAAGGCCGGCGATCAACGGTTGCAGACGCTGGCCGCGGGCCGCGCCTGCCTCGTCCTCACGAGAGATGCTGAGCCGGAGATGCTGGTCGCGACCCTGAGGAGGGTTGCGGAACGCCAGGGACCAGCATCGCGGTCGCCGTGCACAGGTGGCGAGGTCCGTGGGGAGTCTCACACCGGTGAGGAAAAGGCTCCGACGCAGCTGACCGACCGGGAGCGGCAGATCATGAGACTTGTATCGGAGGGGCTGTCGAACAAGGAGATTGGGCGTTTCCTGAACATTACCGATGGTACGATCAAAGTCCACCTTCACCACATCTTCCAGAAGCTCGATATCAGCAATCGAACAGTTCTCGCGGCATTTGCAATTTCGCAAAACGGGCAACATGCGGCCGCACGTGAACTCGCCCCTTCCGGCCTACTACAGCAGGATTCGGCGGTTCGAAACGACGAGGACGTCAAGCGCGGCAATGTCCTTCCGGAACGTACGCGTTAGCTGGACATCGCATCATGCTGGGCGGTGAGCATCGGTTGCGGCGCGCAGATGCTCGGCCATGTTGCGGCAGGCTCCTTCGGCCTCAGCCAATGTTCGGAAGGGCGACCCGCTGATCTTGATCGCGCCATTGTTCTCGTAGAGTGGTCGCCAACTCGCCAAGTACCCGGAGCGTCCGTGAAAGCCTGGACCGGTAGGGCTCTCCAGGCTGATCACAAACGAGAAGCCATCGCCGCTCGCGCTCCAGATCTCCATGTTTTCGATGGGCCGGTGAAATTGCAGTGGCATGGCCATCATCCGTGGTGCGCTGCCCTTAACCAAGTTAAATCAGATATATGCATATTAATGTTATTTGAGACTCCAGATTGGGGCTCCGGCGCCGGGGGGTAGCAAACCCGAGGCCATGGAAATGCTGGCAATTTGCCGGTGGCGCAGTCGCAATCTCCACCTTTCAAACAAAAGTTTTGGTTGAAAGTCTATTTAATATATAATACGAATGAATGAAAGCGATTTAAATCGAGGGGCGCATCGTGACCCAAGGTGGCAATGAAGATGACGACCGGCGGGCGTTCCTGAAAACTTGCGGAAGATTCGCGGCCGTGACACCGCCCGTCATGACGCTGCTGCTGTCGACATCGCTGACTTCGACGGCCATTGCGCGTTCAGGCGGACAGAACGGAGCAACGCATGGCGACGACAGGGGCCAGTCGTTCTTCGACAACGATCGCCCATCCTCTGCAGTGTCGGGGTCCTCTGGCAGCGGGGCACCTGGAGGCGGTGGCGGACCTGGGGGG